>JBEKRL010000003.1:0-77359 GCA_049518775.1 Candidatus Dormibacteria bacterium | reverse complement strand
CTGATTGACGGCCCGTAGGTAGCTGTGGACTGTGGGGCGCGAAAGTTGGCCCCGGCCTTGAACTCGGCCGGGGTCTAGCAGCTCGGCGGCGAGTCCCTCCAAGGCCCGGTGGGTGAGAGCCTCGACGCTGTCGACGCCTTCCCTCTGAGCCCAAGGCAGGAACACATGCCGGAGCGGGTAGCCATAGGCGGAGTCGACACTCTTGGGGCCAAGTCCGCGGGCCCGGCAGGACCGCAGGTAGTCCTCGACCAGCCGGGCCAGCGGCTCGGGGACGGGCGGGGGAACTACCGTCAGATGGCCGGCCCGGGCGCCCTGGCTTCCGGGAACTGAGGTTACACCGGAATTGTTCACGAACAGGCCCTCATGAAGCCGTAGCCTTGCCGGAATGGCAGTCACTTTAGCGCCTGGGCGCGGTTTCGTCAAGTGCGCGAAACCCCATGAAAAGCTGGGTAAAATGGGGTAGTGGAGCGGGAGACGAGACTCGAACTCGCGACATCCAGCTTGGAAGGCTAGCGCTCTACCAACTGAGCTACTCCCGCGCGACCAGATGGAGAAGGATAGCCGCTGCACCAGAGCGGACGGCGCTTAGAGTGTTCCCCAGGCGGCGAGAGATTCGCTTCAGGAGGCGAACGTGACCTCAACCCCGTTCCCGGTCGTCTCCGTCCCCAGAGGGTGGCGGGACAGCGACCTGCCCGACCTGTCCGGCCGGATCTTCGTCATCACCGGAGCGAATCGGGGGATCGGTTTCGAGACCGCCCTGGCCCTGGCCCGGCACCGCGCCGCGGTGGTCATGGCCGTTCGCAGCCTGGCGATGGGGGAGGCGGCGTCGATCCGGATCCGCCGTGAGGTTCCCGGGTGCTCGGTCGGGGCCAGGCTGCTGGATCTGGCGGACCTCGCCTCGGTGCGCCAGTTTGCCGCCGAGTATCTGGAGAACCACCGCAGTCTCGACGGCCTGATCAACAACGCGGGGGTGATGCTGGCCCCCAACCGGCGGACCAAGGACGGCTTCGAGCTCCACTGGGGAACCAATCACCTCGGTCACTTCGCGCTCACAGCGCTGCTCCTGCCCGCCCTCACCGCGGCACCTGGCGGTCGGGTGGTGACCATGACCAGCCTGGTCGCGATGCGGGCCGTGCTGAACTTCGGGGACGAGGGTGGCCTCCGCTACTCCCGGCACCGCGCCTACGCGGCCAGCAAGCTGGCCAACCTGGTCCTGGCCGTGGAGTTGGCCCGCCGGCTGGCCGCGGGCGGCTCTCCGGTGCGCAGCATGGCGGCCCATCCTGGTTACACCAACACCAGCCTGATGTCGGTCAGTCTTGGCCAGGATCACCGGCGCCTGGCCCGGCTGACCGGTGCCCCCGGGAACTGGATCGCCCAGCCCGCGGCGATGGGAGCCTGGCCCGTGCTCTTCGCGGCCGGGGCCCCGGAGGCGGTCAACGGCGGCATCTACGCGCCCTCGCTGCTGGGGGTCCGAGGCCATCCCCGGGCCATCCGGCCCTTCCGCAGCGCCCGCAGCCGGGAGCTGGCGGAGCGACTCTGGGTGGAGGCTGAGCAGGCCACCTCCGCCGCCCTGCCGCTGGCCCTCGCGCCCCACTGAGGCGGCGTCGGGAGCGAGGGTCGGCGATGGCAGGCCGGTCCCGGCTCCGTTGCTAGACTGAGCGAGGATGCTCTTCGCCTATCTCCCTCTGCTGGTGTTCCTGGTGATGGTGATCCTGGTCGCAGGGGTCATCATCCTGGGCATCGCTCTCCTGGGCCCCCGCCACCCGACCAAGGCCAAGGGACTGCCCTATGAGTGCGGCATAGTTCCTGCGGAGACCGCCCGGCGGCGGTTCTCGGTGAGCTTCTACCTCACCGCCATGCTGTTCATCGTCTTCGACGTGGAGGCGGTGTTCCTCTATCCCTGGGCGGTCCTGGTCAAGCACACCCTCCACCTGTTCGGGCTGATCGAGATGGCGGTCTTCGTCGCCCTCCTGGGGGTGGCGCTTCTGTACGTCTGGCGCAAGGGGGCCCTGGAGTGGAACTGAGTGGGGTCGCTGAGGGGCTGGTCGTGCCCCGACGGATGGGGGCGACTCAGCTGGCGTCCGCCCAGGCTCCTGCCATCCCTGGGGCCATTCCTTCCGAGCGGGATCTGGCGGATGCCGCCGCCCAGGTGGGCGTGTTCACCACCACCGTGGGCAAGGTGATCGCCTGGGGAAGGTACTCCTCACTCTGGCCAGCGCTCTTCGGCCTGGCCTGCTGCGCCATCGAGATGATGGGCGCCAGCAATGCCCGCTTCGACATGTCCCGATTTGGGGCCGAGGTCTTTCGGGCCTCGCCCCGGCAGGCCGACCTGATGATCGTGGCGGGCAGGGTCTCCCAGAAGATGGGCCCGGTGCTGCGCCAGATCTACGACCAGATGCCCGACCCGAAGTGGGTGATCTCCATGGGCGCGTGCGCCTCCTGTGGAGGAATCTTCAACAACTACGCCATCATCCAGGGGGTCGACAAGGTGGTCCCGGTGGACGTCTACATCCCCGGCTGCCCCCCCCGGCCCGAAGGACTCCTGGACGCGGTGATCAAGCTCCAGAAGAAGATCGCTGCCACCCCCGTGACCAGCGTTCGAGGTTAGCCCGCTGGCCGCCGCTCCGGCTTCGAGGAGGGCCAGGCCTCTGGCCTCGGGATCTGAGCAGGGGCGTCGGGCGGCGCAGCTGCTGAGGACGCTGCTCCCCCGGCAGCGCGTCAAGGTGGTCTCCGAGAGAGGCCAGTGCAAGGTCACGGTGCCGGCGCGACGTCTCCCCGAGGCGGCCAGCGCGCTGCGGGTTGACCCTTCCGCCCTCTATGAGATGGCGGTCTGCATGACCTGCATCGATTGGCCGGAGCGCGATCCGCGCTTTGAGCTGGTCTACCTGCTCCGTTCCCTGGTGTTCAACGACCTCGCCTGGATCTCGGTGCTGGCCTCCGAGGAGACCGCGGTCCCCTCCCTGGCCGGGATCTTCCCGGGCCTGGAGTGGCACGAGCGCGAGTGCTACGACCTCTTCGGTATCCGCTTCACCGGCCATCCCAACCTCACCCGGATCCTGCTGCCCGATGACTGGGAGGGTCATCCCCTGCGCAAGGACTACGTGTCCTTCGGCGAGCCGGTCGCCTTCACCCACAACATCGAGTGGGCGCTCTCGTCCCAGGACCGCCCTGAGTACATGCCGGGCGCCACCCGCGGCGCCGTCGAGCGGGCCTGATGGCGGTCGTGCCGCCTCCGGCCGGCAACGGCACCCCTGCCGATGAGGTGCCGCGACAGGCGGGAATCCCGCGGATCCACCCGGGTGGGGTGGGCGAGTTCATGGAGAAGATTGAGTCCGCCGACGAGCTCATGGAGATCAACATGGGCCCGCAGCACCCCAGCACCCACGGGGTGCTGCGGTTGGTCCTGAGCCTGGACGGTGAGCGCGTGAGAGCCTGCCGGGCCGACATTGGCTACCTTCACACCGGCTTCGAGAAGAGCTTCGAGTCCCACACCTACCAGCAGTGCATCCCGCTCACGGACCGGATGGACTACCTGGCCCCGCCGATGAACAACCTCGGCTTCGCCCTCACGGTGGAGAAGCTCCTGGACCTGGAGATCCCGCCCCGGGGGCAGTACCTCCGGGTGATCATCGCCGAGCTCTCCCGGATCGCCAGCCACGTGATCTGGCTGGGGACCCACGCCCTGGATCTCGGTGCGACCACCCTCTTCATGTACACCTGGCGGGAGCGGGACCAGATCCTCGACATCCTGGAGTGGATCTCCGGGGTGAGGATGATGACCAGCTTCATCCGGGTGGGGGGCCTGATGGCCGACGTGCCCGAGGAGTTCGTCCCCATGGTGAGGGCGTTCACCGCCGGGTTCCAGCGCCGGGTCGACGAGTACGAGGGGCTGCTCACCTCCAACCCGATCTGGCGCCAGCGGACCATCGGGCTGGGCGTGATCAGCGCTGCCGAGGCGCTCGGGTTCGGCTGCAGCGGCCCGACCCTGCGGGGCTCGGGCGTGCCCTATGACATCCGCCGGGCCCAGCCCTACTCCAGCTACGACCAATTCGACTTCCAGGTGCCGGTGGGGGTCACTGGGGATGTCTACGACCGCTACCTGGTTCGGGTCAGGGAGATGCGGGAGTCCTGCCGGATCATCGACCAGGCTATCCAGGGGCTGCCCGGAGGGCCGACCAACAGCCACGACCGCAAGGTGACCCTGCCACCGCGCTCTGAGATCGACACCTCGATGGAGTCACTGATCCACCACTTCAAGCTGACCACCGAGGGGTTCCGGGTGGCCCCCGGCAGCGTCTACCACGCCATCGAGAGTCCGCGGGGGGAGCTGGGCTTCCTGATGGTCTCCGATGGCGGGACCCGCCCCTATCGGTGCAAGGTCAGGGCCCCATCCTTCAGCAACCTCTCGGCCTTGCACCGGATGGTCCAGGACGAGCTGGTGGCGGACGCGGTGGCGGTGGTGGGCAGCATTGACATCACCCTGGGGGACGTCGACCGCTAGCCTCCGCGCTGGGCGGCGGGGAGGGGCGTCAGGTCTCCCGGTGCCGGGGCCTCCCGATCGCCCCGGGGAGTACCAGGGCGGTCTCCAGCACGGCCAGGATGACCAGGGCGCTGGCGATCCGGGGGACAAAGTCGGAGATCAGCGGCGGCGAGGTGAAGAGCCACGCGATCAGAGCCGGTACCCCGATGGCCGGGACGATGGCGAAATTGCGGTGACGGGTCCCCATCCCGTAGTAGACCATGAGGTTGACGAAGGTGAGCCCGACCACGCCCACCGCGAAGAGCAGGAGCAGGGAGGAGTCGCGGACGTACTGGTGGCCGAGCACCACCTTGAGGAGCACGGGGGCCAGCAGGCCGTAGGCCAGCAGCGCGGCGGCGTCCACCGCGCAGAGCAGGGCAAGAGTCTGGAGGAGGAGGCGCCGGCGGGCGGACGCCGAGGTGGCGGCGGCGACCCGGGGATACATGACCGCGCTGAGGCTGCTGGTGCCGTAGAAGATGATCTTGCCCATCACGGAGAGCCCGGAGTAGAGCCCGGCTCCGGTCGGGGGCAGTACGTGCCGGGCCGCCACCACGTCGAGGTTGTTGAAGATCGGAGCCGTCCCGGCTCCAGCCACCACGGTGAAGTCGACCAGGTGGCCGCGGACATCCGCCGAACCGCGCCGGCGGCTACCCGGGTGGCGGGGGTAGACCGCCGAGCCCAACGCGCCTCCCAGGGTGGCGACCGGGATCGCCGCCGACCCCAGGTCGAGGCGGAGCAGGACCACTGCCAGTACCACTACCGTCCCCCCGTAGAGGAGGAAGTTGGCCGAGAGGCGGCGGAAGTCGCGGGCGCCCTGGAGGTAGCCGCGCTGGACCCCGTCGTAGGCGGCCAGAGGGCCCGCGACCAACGTGACCGCGAGCACCTCGGGGTGGGGCAGGTGGAGGAGGAAGGCGAGCAGGAAGTCGACGGGGAGCATGACCGCCGCCAGGACCAGACCGATCCGGATGGTGCTGTGTCGAAGGTCGGCCCACCGCTCCAGGGCGGGTACCCCACGCGCCACGGTGGCGGCCACCTCCCGGGCCGCGCCGGCCGACACCACGAAGGAGACGGTGTAGAGCAGGTTGAGCACTGCCACCACCGAGTTGGACTCGCCGTTGGCGGCAGCGCTGAGGTGGTGGGCCCCGTACGACTGGGCCACCAGGATCCCGGCGCCCGAGCCTCCGATTCCGATCAGGTAGAGGAGGTTCTGGCTGACCAGGGGGTTCTTGAGCAGGCCCCGGACCCGCCCGACCGGGGCGCTGGGCGCCATGGGGGCCGGGGGCCGGTAATCCTCGGCGTGGGGCGCAGGTGGCGGCGGCACGGGGGTAATCCTGAGGCACCGAGCCCCGGCGGTGAGGCAGGCACCTTTGAGCTGGGCGGCCGTATTGGTAAAGTTGGCGGCAAATGAGCTGCGGCATGCAGACGCGCGTCCCCTGCCGCCCGGAGAGGCCTCGGTCTTGCCTCCTCGGTGGGAGGATTTGCTCACCGGTCCATGGCTGAGGGAGGTGGCGGGGCGGACGGTCCGCTCGAGCCGCTGAGCCAGGTCACCTTGGCGCGGATCCGGCGCTCCCGCGAGCAGTACCCGTCGGCGCGGTCGGCGGTGCTGCCGGCCCTATGGGCGGTCCAGGATCAGCTCGGCTACCTGCCTCCATCGGGGCTGGCGGCGGTCGCCCGCGAGCTCGGCCTCGAACCCTCCGAGGTGGAGGCGGTCTCCACCTTCTACTCGATGTACTTCCAGCAGCAGCCCGGCCGTCACCTGATCCAGGTGTGCCTCAACGTATCCTGTGGGCTCCGCGGCGCCGACCAGATCCTGCGCCATCTTCAGGAGGGCCTGGAGGTGGAGGAGGGGGGGACGACCGCCGACGGTCTCTTCACCCTGGAGGGGACGGTGGAGTGCCTGGGCGGCTGCGGGGGTGCCCCGATGCTGCAGGTGGATCGGATCAGCTACGAGAATCTCGACCCGGCAGCCGCGGCTCAGGTCCTGGCGGGAGTTCGGAAGAAGGACGGTGCTGGCAGAAGGGGCCGTCGCAATGCCTGAGGTGAAGGTGCTCACCCGACACCTGGGCGCGCCGGGGGTCGCCACCCTGGCTGGCTATCGGGCGGTGGGGGGGTACCAGGCGCTCCAGAAGGCGCTGACGATGGGGCCGGCCGCGGTCATCGCCGAGGTCAAGGCCTCGGGGCTGAGAGGCAGAGGTGGCGCCGCCTTCCCCACCGCCACCAAGTGGTCCTTCCTGCCCGAGGGGGTTTTCCCCCGCTACCTCTGCGTCAACGCCGACGAGTCGGAGCCGGGCTGTTTCAAGGACCGGGTCCTGATGGAGGAGCTGCCTCATCAGCTCCTGGAGGGGAGCCTGATCGCCGCCTTCGCCCTCCACGTCTCCCACGCCTTCATCTACATCCGGGGTGAGTACCGGCGGCAGCGGGAGCTGCTCGAACAGGCGGTGGCTGAAGCCTACCGGGCTGGCCTGGCCGGCAAAGGGGTGCTGGGGACCGACTGGGACTGTGAGCTCATCGTCCATGGGGGAGCCGGGGCCTACATCTGCGGGGAGGAGACGGCTCTGCTGGACTCTCTGGAGGGGCGCCGTGGCCAGCCCCGGCTGAAGCCGCCCTTCCCCGCGGTGAAGGGGCTGTACGGCCAGCCCACCGTGGTCAACAACGTGGAGACCCTCTCCAATCTCCCCTTCATCGTGAACAACGGGGGAGCCGACTACGCCCAGCTGGGCACGCCGGGCAGCCCGGGCACCCGGCTCTTCTGCGTCAGCGGGCATGTCGAGCGGCCCGGCACCTTCGAGGTCGCCATGGGCAAGACCAGCTTCCGGGAGCTTCTGGAGCTGGCGGGAGGGGTGTGGCGGGGAGGGGCTCTCAAGGCGATGCAGCCGGGTGGCGGCTCGATGCAGATCCTGGGCCCGCAGCACGTCGACCTCCCGCTCGACTTCAAAGCCGTCACCGAGGCGGGGTCCTCCCTGGGCGCTGGGGCCCTGGTGGTCATGGACCAGACCACCTGCCTGGTCGACGTCTCCAAGCGCCTGGTCGACTTCTACCACCACGAGTCCTGCGGCAAGTGCGTGCCCTGCCGGGAGGGCACCTACTTCGAGAGCGAGCTGATGCACCGCCTGGAGGCCGGACTGGCGACCCGGGCCGAGCTGGGGACCCTGGCCAGCATCTGCGCCGCCATGGACGGTCGCTGCTTCTGCCCGCTGGGCGACACCGCGACCTGGTTCGTGATGTCTGCGTACAGGATGTTCCCCCAGGAGTTCGAGAGCCACTGTGGAGCCGGGCAATGCCCGGTTCGTGCCGGCGTGGAGGTCGCCGCCTAGGTGGCCGCGGCCAACGCGCCCGTGGAGCCGGTCTCGGTGTTGGTCGACGGCCGTGTCGTGGAGGTGGCCCCGGGCAGTTTGGTGTGGGATGCCTGCGAGAAGGCAGGTGTCTACGTCCCGGTGTACTGCGCCCACCGGAAGATGGCGCCGGTCGCGGTCTGCCGGATGTGCCTGGTGGAGATCGATGGCGTCCCCAAGCTGCAGCCGGCCTGTGCCACCCGGGTGAGCGACGGCATGACGGTGCGGACCGGGACCGACCAGGTGCGCGAGTTCCGTGAGGGGAACCTGGGCTTTCTGCTCCTCAACCACCCGCTCGACTGCCCGGTCTGTGACCGGGGCGGGGAGTGCGACCTCCAGGACTTCACCCTGCGCTACGGGCCGGGCCGGACCCGGACCTCGATCACCGAGAAGGTCCACTTCGACAAGGCGGTCAGGCTCTCCGAGAAGATCGTCCTGGACCAGGAGCGCTGCATCCTGTGCTGGCGCTGCGTGCGCTACTACGAGGAGATCACCGGAGAGCGGGAGATCGTGCTCCAGCAGCGGGGGGTGAGAACACTGGTCGACACCTTCGCCGGCCGCCAACTGGAGAGTGAGTTCCAGGGCAACCTGCCCGAGATCTGCCCGGTCGGAGCACTCACCCATGCCAAGTACCGCTTCCAGGCTCGCCCCTGGGACCTGCGCCGGACCGCCAGCGTCTGCCCCAAGTGCTCCTACGGCTGCAGCATCTTCATGGACGCCCGGGAGAACCAGATCGCCCGCTTTGCCAGCAACGACAACCCCGATGTCGACGACAGCTGGCTCTGCGACACCGGCCGCTACAGCTTTCCCGAGCTCAACCGCTCGGACCGGGTGCGGAACCCGGAGGCACGGTTGGGCGGGACCAGGCAGGCGGTGTCGTACCCCGAGGCGATCTCCAGGGCTGCCGGCGGCTTGCTGCGGATAGCCGCCGACGAGGGACCGGACCAGCTGGCGTTCCTGGGCTCGGCGCAGATCACCAACGAGGAGGCCTTCTTGCTCCAGTGGCTGGCCCGCGAGGTGGTGGGGACACCCCATGTCGACCACCGACTGAGCCCGCTGGAGGGGATCGCGCCGGACCAGTTCGAGCTGGGGATCGCCGAGTTGGAGGAGTGCGACACTCTGGTGGTGCTGGGGCCGGAGCCCGAGCGCACCGCTCCGGTGCTCACCCTGCGCCTCTTCAAGGCGGAGACCAAGCGCCGGCGCCGGGTTCTCCGCCTCCCGGTCGACTCCGACCCCGAGTTGGTCGCGGGCAAACTGGCCGGCCAGGGGTCGGCGGGGATCGTGGCCCACCAGGACCACCGCTGGGCAGCCATGGCACTGCGCCAGAGCTTGGTGGCGCGGGGCTCCATGGCCAGGGTTCTCACCATCGTCGACGGGATGAACGCCAGGGGCTGCCAGGACATGGGGCTCGTGCCCGGGCTGCTTCCGGGCTACCGGCCGGCCAGCCGGGTGGGCCGGGGCGGTCGCGCCATCCTGGAGGCGGCCGCCACGGGGGCCATCAGGGCCCTGGTGCTGGTCGCGCCAGATCCGGGGTGGGAGCAGGATCCAGTCTTCCGGCAGGCCCTCGCCAGCGTTGAGGTGCTGGTGGCGTTTACCCCGTTCGCGGGAGCGGCGGCCGAGCTCGCCTCGGTGCTGCTGCCGGGACGGACCATCGCCGAGAAGGCGGGGACGGTGACCAACACCGAAGGCAGGGTGCAGCGGGTCCGGCCCGCTCTCCAGCCTCAGTTCGCGTTTCCAGCGGAACTGCGCATGCTGGGCGACCTGGCGGCGGGGATGGGGGTCCAGCTGGGGGTCCAGCCGCTGGCCGAGCCGGTCTTCGAGCTGATCGCCGCCGCTGTGCCCGGTTACCGGGCGGCCCGGGGCGGCCCTCGCCCGAGCTGGAGCTCGCCGGCGTGAGCCCGGCCGCGACCTCGGTGCTGCTGGCGGTGATCGTGGCTTTGATCAAGGGGTTGCTGATCATCGTGGTGCTGGCCACCGGCTTCGCCTACTTGACCCTGGCCGAACGCAAGATCTCAGCCAAGATCCAGCTCCGCCTGGGGCCCAACCGGGTCGGCCCGTTCGGCCTCCTCCAGCCCCCCGCCGACGGGGTCAAGCTCTTCTTCAAGGAGACGCCTTTTCCCGAGGGTCGAGACCACCTCCTCTACACGCTGGCGCCGGCCCTGGCGGCTGCGGCGGCGCTCTTCGCCTTCGCCACCATCCCCATCGAGCAGACCATCTGCATCGCCGGCACCCACGGTGCCGGCCCGCTCTCGGCCAGCTGCCCCGGAGGCTATCCCCTGCACTGGGACCTGGCTCACCTCAACGTGGGGCTGCTGTTCATCCTGGCGGTGAGCTCGCTGGGCGTCTACGCCATCTTCCTGGGCGGGTGGGCCAGCAACTCCAAGTACTCGCTCCTGGGCGCTCTGCGCAGCTCCGCCCAGCTGATCAGCTACGAGATGGCGGTCAGCTTCGCCTTGATCGGCCCGGTCCTGCTGGCCGCATCCCTGAACTTGGAGACAGTGGTGAACCAGCAGCACGGTCTCTGGTTCGTCTTCCTCCAGCCGCTGGGATTCCTCCTCTACTTCACCGGGGCCTTGGCCGAGACCAACCGGCTCCCCTTCGACCTGCCCGAGGCTGAGGCGGAGCTGGTGGCCGGGTACCACACCGAGTACTCGGGGATGAATTTCGGCATGTACTTCATGGCCGAGTACGTCAACATGATCACGGTCTGCTCGATCGCCACGGTGATGTTCCTCGGGGGTTGGTTGGCCCCCCTTTGGTTCCTGCCCAACTGGCTGGGGCCGGTCTGGTTCGGCGCCAAGGTGGCACTGCTGATCTTCGTGATGATGTGGGTCCGCTGGACCTTCCCTCGCCTTCGGTACGACCGTCTGATGCAGTTCGGCTGGAAGGTGCTCCTGCCACTGGGGCTGGTCAACGTGCTGGTGACCGCGATCTTCGTGGCGGTGCGATGAGGCGGGCGGCCGCACGCCCGAGCGCCGTGCTGGGGGTTAGCTGAGATGTTCCGCGAGCTGATCGGCGGCCTCAGGACCACCCTTGGGGCCATGACCAGCAAGCCGATCACGATCCAGTACCCGGAGGAGCAGCGGCCGGTCCCACCCCGACACCGGGGCAGGCACATCCTCCACCGCTACGACAACGGCTTAGAGAAGTGCATCGGCTGTGAGCTCTGCGCCGGGGCCTGCCCGGTGGGCTGCATCTACGTCCAGGCTGCCGAGAACGACCCCGAACACCCGGTTTCCCCCGGGGAGCGCTACGCGCTCCGGTACGAGATCAACCTTCTGCGCTGCATCTACTGCGGCTACTGCGCGGAGGCATGTCCCACCGAGGCGATCACCCTGGGCCCACGGCTGGATCTCACCGACTACAAGCGGGAGCGGCTGGTGGCCACCAAGGACGACCTCCTCGAGGCCTGGCGCGGCTTCCAGCCCATGGCGGGCGGAGCGGGGGAGGCTACCGGGGCGCCGGCTCCGCAGCCTACCCCGCTGGGGGCGGGCTCCACCCACCTGGGGGGAGCGGGGCAGGCCCCGGGGCTCAACCCCCCGATCCCGGGAACAGCCGGAGCCCGCCGGGGGCGGCCGCCGGCATGACCGTCGTCTTCGGCATCGCCGCGGTGGTGGCCTTCCTGGGGGCGCTGGGGGTGGTGCTGAGCCGTCGCACGCTCTACTCGGCGCTCAGCCTGGTCCTCAACATGGCGGCCCTGGCGGTTCTCTTCCTGCTGCTGGACGCCCAGTTCCTGGCGGCGGTGCAGATCATCGTCTACGCGGGCGCAGTGATGGTTCTCTTCGTGTTCATCATCGCCCTGCTGGCTCCGGCGGCAGAGGAGCGGATCCCCCGCCTAGAGTGGCGGGTGCTGCTGGGCGGGTTGGCGGCGATCGGCTTCACCGTGGTGGTGGGACGGCTCACCCTCAATGGGATCACGGTCGCGGCCAATGGCCATCTCCACGGGGGGCTCGGTCCCTTCAGCCCCCAGCTGGTCAACGCCCACGGGCAGGTCCAGACCCTGGGCGAGCAGCTGTTCACCACCTTCCTGCTTCCCTTCGAGCTCACGTCCCTGCTGCTGCTGGTGGCCGCGGTGGGCGCGGTCTACCTCTCCCGGCACCGGCGGGCCGGCGAGTGAGCGGCCTCTTCCCCGGTTTCCTCATCCTCTCCGCCGCGCTCTTCGCGGTGGGCGCCCTGGGGGTGATGGTGCGCCGCAATCTGCTGGTCGTCTTCATGTCGATTGAGCTGATGCTCAACGCTGGGAATCTGGCCCTGATCACCTTCGCCCGCTACACCGACACCATGGCCGGCCAGGTCTTCGCGTTGATCGTGATTGCGGTGGCGGCCAGCGAGGTGGTGGTCGGGCTGGCTCTGATCACCGGCGTCTACCGCAGCGGTCGCAGTCTGGACGTCGACGAGATGAGCGAGATGCGCGAGTGAACCCCAACTCCACCTTGGCCCTCAGCGCCGTCGCCCTGGGCCTGCCCACCGCCGGCTTCCTGGTCAACGCCCTCAGCGCCGGGAGGCTGCCGCGGCGGGTGGTCTCCCTGCTCGGGCCCGGAGTGGTCCTGGGCGCCTTCGTTGCCACCGTCGTCCTTCTGGTGCAGCTGTTGGGACAGCCGCCCGCGGCCCGGGGTATCACGGTGACCCTGTGGCAGTGGCTCGACCTCAGCGTTCGTTCCGGTTCCGGCGCCGTCGCCAAGACCGGCTTCAACGCCAACCTCACGGTTCGGATCGACCCGTTGTCACTGCTGATGATGCTGGTCATCACCGGCGTCGGTGGCCTGATCCACGTGTACAGCGTCGGTTACATGGCCGAGGACCCGGGCTACAACCGGTTCTTCGCCTACATGAACCTCTTCATCACCAGCATGCTGGTTCTGGTGATGAGTGACAGCCTGGTGTTCCTCATCATCGGGTGGGCGATGGTGGCCTTCGCCTCCTATGTCCTGATCGCCTTCTGGTATCAGCGCCCATCGGCGGTCGCGGCCGGGCGGAAGGCGTTCATCACCCAGGTGATCGGCGACGTGGGGCTGGTGCTGGGCACCTTCCTGATTTTCCTCAACCTGCGGGGGGGCGACGGCCAGCTGC
Organism: Candidatus Dormibacteria bacterium; assembly: GCA_049518775.1. GTDB lineage: Bacteria > Chloroflexota > Dormibacteria > Aeolococcales > Bog-877 > Bog-877. The sequence goes on along the minus strand of JBEKRL010000003.1, from coordinate 64,438 downwards.
TCCACACCGTCGACCTGCAGACCATCTTTGCGAACGTGGGTCCCGGTCCCCATCTCCACGATGGCCTGGGACCGATGGGTGGCGGCCTGGTCACGGTGATCGGCATCCTCCTCTTCGTGGGGGCGGCCGCCAAGTCGGCCCAGTGGCCACTCCACACCTGGCTCCCCGACGCCATGGAGGGGCCGACCCCGGTCTCGGCGCTGATCCACGCGGCCACCATGGTCACCGCCGGGGTGTACCTCATCGCTCGTTTCCACCCCATCTACCAGCAGGCACCGGTGGCTGGGGGAGTGGTCGCCGCGGTGGGGATGGGCACCGCGGTGATGGCAGCGGTGATCGGGTGCACCCAGTTCGACATCAAGCGGGTGATCGCCTATTCCACTATGAGCCAGATCGGGCTCATGATCTTCGCGGTGGGGGTGGGGGCCTACTCCGCCGGCATGTTCCAGTTCTTCACCCACGCCTGCTTCAAGGCCCTGCTCTTCCTGGCGGCGGGGAACGTCATCCATGCCCTCCACGACGACCAGGACATCCGGGAGATGGGGGGGCTCTCGGCCCGGATGCGGGTGACCTTCATCACCTTCGTGGTCGGATCTCTGGCACTGGCGGGGATCCCGCTGTTTGCCGGGTGGTTCAGCAAGGAGGAGCTGCTGAGCGCGGGACTGGCGCTGGGGCCGGCGGTGCCCTGGCTCTGGGTGATCGGAGTCTGCGTCAACGTGCTGACCAGCTTCTACATCTTCCGGGTCGTCTGGATCGCTTTCCGAGGCCAGCCAGCGACCCCCAGGGCCGCCAGTGCCCACGAGGCGCCTGCGGTCATGCTGGTCCCGGTGGTGGTGCTGGCCGGGCTGGCCTCGGTGGTGGGCTTCCTCAACATCGACTTCTTCGGCTTCCACCCCCTCACCCTGTTCAGCGACTTCCTCCGTCCGGTGGTGGGGGTGCCGGCGGCGCAGGCCGGCGACGGCATCCAGGCCCTGGCCCTGCTGGCGGGGACGGTCCTCAGCCTTGGCGGGCTGGGGGTGGCGTGGGCGGTGTACGGCCGAAAGGTGATCTCGCCTGAGCTGGTCAGCCGCCGGCTGCCCTGGCTCTATCAGCTGTCCCTGCAGAAGTTCTACTGGGACGAGATCTACGGGGCGGCCCTGGCCCGGCCGGGTCTGGCTCTGGCGGCCAGGGTCCGCGACGTGACCGAGCCCAGGGTCTTCGACGGGGTCATCGACGGGGTCAGATCCGGGGTCAGCGGCCTGGCCGACGACCTGCGCAGCCTGCAGACGGGATTTCTGCGCGAGTACGCCCTGGTGTTCTTCATCTGCGCCGTGTTGGGTCTGATCGTGCTCGGGTTCCGACTCGCATGAGCTGGCCCATTCTGGCGGTGATCCTGGTCGTCCCGGCCGCGGGAGCGCTGGCGGTGCTGGCGCTGCCTCGGCAGCGACCGCACGCTGCCCGGCTGGCTCTGATCGCCGCCACCGCCGCCACCCTGGGGCTCACCTGCGTATTGCTGGTGGCGTTCATGGCGACGCCATCGCGTTCCGCGGCCCGTCTCCACGGAACCGCCAACGGCTATGCCCTGAGCAGGGTGGAGGGACCGATCAGCTTCCAGTTTCAAGAGCAGGTCGGCTGGCTGCAGACCGCCAAGTCCCTGTCGGCCTCGCATCCCGCCTTCAACGAGGGCAACAACGCCGTCAACCAGGCCGGCCCGCCGCCGGTCAACTTCTCCTTCCACCTGGGGGTGGACGGCCTCTCGGTCTGGCTGATCGCGCTGACCGGCCTGCTCTTCTTCCTGGCCGCCCTGGCGCTGAGCCGGAAGCAGGAGCGCCTGCGGGGCTTCGCCGTCCTCATGCTGCTCTCGGAGGTGGGGGTCCTGGGCGTCCTGATGTCGCTGGACCTGATCCTCTTCTACTTCTTCTGGGAAGCGGCGCTGATCCCGCTCTACTTCCTCATGTTTGGCTGGGGCGACGAGCACCGCGGCCGGGCGGCACTGAAGTTCGTCATCTACACCGTCGCGGGCAGCTTGTTCATGCTGCTGGCGATCATCGGCGTGTACTTCATCACCGGTGCCCAGACCGGGGTGTACACCTTCGACGTCCCCACCCTGATCGCCGAGCAGGCCTTCGTCAGCACCACCTCGGGTACCCTGATCACCCTCTTCGGCCACAGCTTCACCCTGCTGAACCCGCAGGAGTGGCTGTTCCTGGCATTCGCGCTGGCCTTTGCCATCAAGGTGCCCCTGGTGCCCTTCCACTCTTGGCTTCCCGACGCCTACAGCTCCGGCAGCACCTCGTTCCTGGTCTTCTTCGCGGGGATCGTCAGCAAGCTGGGGGCCTTCGGCTTCATCCGCTACAACCTCACCCTCTTTCCCCAGGCCAGCCACACCTTCCAGCCCCTGATGATGGGACTGGCGGTGGTCAGCATCCTCTACGGTGCCCTGGGGGCGCTGGCCCAGCGGGACATCAAACGGATCGTCGCCTACGCCTCGATCAGCCACCTCGGCTTCATCGTTCTGGGGATCTTCGCGCTCAACGTCGACGGGCTCAACGGGGCGATCATCCAGATGGTCAACCACGGCATTGTCATTGCGGCCCTCTTCCTCTGCGTCGGGATCTACGAGGCTCGCTTCGCCACCCGTGACCTGAGGCAGTTGGGAGGGCTGGCCAAGCCGATGCCGATCATGGCCGGGATCTTCCTGGTGGTGGCCCTGGCCGGGCTGGGCATGCCCCTGCTCAACTCCTTCGTGGGAGAGTTCCTCACCCTCTTGGGGGCGTTCCAGGTGTCTCCGGCCTGGGCGGTGGTCGCGAGCCTGGGGATGGTCCTCGCCTGCTGGTACATGCTGCGGCTCTACCAGGGGATTACCCAGGGGCGGCTCCGGGTTCCTGAGGGCGAGGAGGAGGGCCACGCGGCGGCGATCGGCCAGGGCCGGGGCGGGCTCGACGTGAGGGCGCTGGAGCTGGTGGTGCTGGCGCCGCTGCTGGCTCTGATGGTGCTGATCGGGGTCTATCCCGGTCCCGTCATCCGCTACACCCGGTTCAGCGCCGACCAATACGTGGCCGCCTCTGACGCCTCGCCGGCGGCGGCCGCACTCGACCTCTACCGGCTCCCGCCCGCCGGCGCAGTCCCCATGGCTCCGACCGGGGGGGTGGGCAGGTGAGGATGCTCGTACCGGCGCTGCTGGCAGCCGGCAATCCTGGCTGGTATCCGCTGCACTTCGTCCCCGCCGCGGACCTGATCGGGGTCCTGCCCCTGCTGATCGCCGGTGGTGGCTCGGTGGTGGTTCTCTGCGCTGATCTGGTGGTGCCGCGGCGGAGATCCCCGGTGCTGGCCTGGACCGCCGGCATGTTCCTGCTGGCGGCCCTGGCCAGCGCGATCGGTCTCTGGGTGGCGAACCCGGTTCACCCCCTCATCTTCGATGGGGCGTTCACCGATGACCGGTTCTCGCTGTTCTCCGACTTCGTGGTGCTGGGCACCGCCCTGGCGGTGGTGGCCCTCAGCCCGGGCTATCTGCGCCGGCGGGGGCTGGAGTCAGGGGAGTACTACATCCTCCTCCTGACCTCGGTGACCGGGATGCTGGTTCTGGACGGTGCCACCAACCTGATCGTGGTGTTCCTGGGGATAGAGCTGCTCTCGATCCCGCTCTACGTCCTGGCCGGGTTCGCTCGGACGGAGCGGCTGTCCCAGGAGGCGGCGATGAAGTACCTGCTCCTGGGCGGGTTCGCCTCGGGCTTCCTCATCTATGGGATGGCGCTCATCTACGGGGAGACCGGGAGCACCATGCTGGTCGGTATCCACCAGGAGCTCACCCGGACGGCGCTGGCGGGGAAGTTCGATCCCATGGTGCTGGCCGGGATGGCGCTGCTGGCGGTGGGGCTGCTCTTCAAGGTCTCGGCGGCCCCCTTCCACTGGTGGACTCCTGACGTGTACCAGGGCTCGCCGGTGCTGGTGACCACGTTCATGTCGGTAGCCACCAAGGTGGCGGCATTCACGGTCTTCCTCCGGCTCTTCTCGGCCACCTTCGCCCCCTACCGGGCGGAGTGGGAGATTCCCATCGCCCTGGTGGCGATCATCTCCATGGTCTACGGCAACGTCGTGGCGCTGAGCCAGAGCTCGGTGAAGCGGCTTTTGGCCTACTCCGGCATCGCCCAGGCCGGCTATGTGCTGATCGGGGTGGCGGTGGGGCGTCCCGATGGTACGGAGGCCTCGCTCTACTACCTCGCCGGCTATGCCTTCATGAACACTGGCGCCTTCGCCGTCCTCACCCTCCTGAGCCACCGCCACGAAGACTGCGACCGCTACTCGGAGCTGGCCGGGCTGGGTCAGCGGCAACCGCTGCTGGCGGCGCTGATGTCCGTCTTCATGCTCTCTCTGGCCGGGTTCCCTCTCACCGTGGGCTTCTTCGGCAAGTTCTTCCTCTTTTCGGCCGCCATCCACGACAGCCAACTCTCGCTCGCGGTCTGGGGGATTCTCACCTCGGCGGTGTCGCTCTTCTACTACCTGCGAGTGATCCTGGTGATGTACACGCCGGCGCCGGCGACCGGATTGGTCCTGGCGGTGGCCGGGCTCCCGCTGCGGGGGGAGACCGCGGAGGCAGCCCCGAGCGGCGCCGCCTGGCTCTCGGGCCGGGCCGTGGTGGCGCTTGCCGGTGCCGGGACCCTGATCCTGGGCATTCTCCCGGCGGTGATCTATACCCTGCTCCAGGGCATCAGCGTGGTCCGTGGCTGACAGGTCCGGGAAGCCGGGAATCCGCCTGGAGGGGTTGGTCAGCCTGGTCATCCCGGTCCACAACGAGTCGGAGAACATGGCCCGGGTGATCCCCGCGGTCCGGACCGCTCTGGCCCAGCTCACCGCGAGCTTCGAGGTCGTTCTGGTCGACGATGGCAGCACCGACTCCACGGTGACGGTGGCCAAAGAGCAGATGGGGGAGCAGGGGGACCAGCTCCGGGTGGTCTCTCACCTGCGCCAGTCCGGTTACGGGATCACCGTGGCCGACGGGCTGCGGGCGGCGGCCGGAGACTGGGTCGCCTTCGTGGATGGCGATGGCCAGTTCGATCCGCTGGATCTACGCCTTCTGGCGGAGCTGGCCGACGAAGGCGACCTGATCGCAGGCTGGCGGATCCACCGCGCCGACCCGTGGCACCGCTCGGTGGTCAGCGGGACCTTCAATGTACTGGTCCGCATCCTCTACGGGATCCACTACCGGGACGTCGACTGCGGTTTTAAGCTGATCCGACGAAGCGTGCTGGAGGCGGCCAGCCCGATCCTGGCGCGTTCCGCGCTATTGAACACTGAGCTGTACTTCAAGGCCCGGCGATCGGGCTTCCGTATTCGCCAGGTGGGGATCGTCCACCACCCCCGGATTGCCGGGGTCCGCGCTGGAGGAAGGCTGGTTCCGATCCTCAGAGCGGTACGGGAAGTCTTCCGGCTGCGCTTGGCCCTGGCGCGGGGCTGGAGGCCTCCGGCCCCGCGCCAGCAGCAACGGAGCTAGGCGGAGCCGGCGAAGCTGGCGTAGGTGGCGGCCAGCCCCTCTTGGAGGCCGACTCGGGCTGACCACGAAAGGTGGCGGCGGGCCCGGGCCGGTTCAAGGAAGTTGGAGCGCACCTCACCTGGGCGGGCGGGCAGGCGCTCGGCCGCGCCCTGGAACCCGGCCAGCCGGGACAGGGTCGCCACGATGTCCGTAACCGAGCTGGGCCGGCCGGTGCCTATGTTGAGGGTTCCCTGGAACTCGGTGAGGAGAGCGCGGAGGTTGGCCGCGGCCACGTCGCCCACGTAGGTGAAGTCGCGAGTCTGGCCGCCGTCCCCGGTGACCTGGGGCGCCAGGCCATCCCGCAATCTGGTGGAGGAGATCGCGACCACCCCGGCCTCGCCGGTGCCGTCCTGGAAGGGCCCATAGACGTTGCCGTAGCGAAGTGCCAGGACGTGGAGGCCGAAGGTCCGGGAGAACATTCCCAGGTATCCCTCGCAGGCGAGCTTGGCCGCCCCGTAGGGGGAGAGCGGCGCGGGCCGGTCGCCCTCGGCGCTGGGGAGCCGCCTGGCTCGGCCATAGATGGCACCCCCAGAGGACGCGAAGACCATTCGGGGGCAACCGGAGTCGAGTGCTGCCCGCAGCAGGGCGACCGTCCCGACCACGTTCACCGTGGCGTCTGCAGCGGGGTCGCGCAGGGACCTGCTCACCCCCCCCTGGGCGGCGAGATGGATGATCGCTTCAGGCCGAAAGCGCAGCAGCGCGTCCCGCGCGGCCGGGCTGGCGATCTCCTCCCGGATCAGTTCCACGCCGCCCGGGATGGGCTCGCCGCAGGCGTGGCGGAAGTCGTCGATCACCAGCAGCTCGATCCCCCGATCCAGCAGCTGCCGCACGGTGTGAGTGCCGATGAAACCGGCCCCGCCGGTGACCACGACGCGCTGGGGGATCGATCTCACGGCCATCGTGGGGCCATACTAAGCGCGGATAGGGGGGCGTGTCGGTACGACCATCCCCAGAGCTTTCTCAGGTTGAGGGGTCAGGCTGGTCGCCGGCGCATCGGATCATGGGCATTCTGGATCCGGCTCGTCTGGGGCCGGACCGCCACTGGGGGTCACACCGGCTTGCAGGTGGTGCGGACTGGCGGCTCGGACCGGGCGGGGGGACCCGCCGGCGGTCCGCAGGACGGCAGGAGAGGCTGGGCGGCTTGGCGCAGCCTGACCGTTCCCTTGGTGCTGCTGCTGGTGCTGCGGCTGCCGACGCTCTTCGAGCCCCACTGGTACACCGACGAGGCGGGCTATGCCACCACGGCCTGGCTGATGGCCCACGGCAAGGTCCTCTACCTCACCACCTGGAACAACAAGCCACCCCTGCTCTTCTGGCTCTACCAGCTGGTCCTGGGGATCTTCGGGCCCCGCGAGCTCGGCCTCCACCTGCTCTCAACGTTGACCGAGGTGGCGGCCCTGGTGGGGACCTGGCGGCTGGCGGCGCGGTGCCTCAGCCCCCGGCGGGTCTGGATCGCGACTCTGGTCACGGCTTTCCTGATCTCCGCCCCGCTCCTCGGCGGCGACCTGGCACTTCCCGAGAATCTCCTCATCGCCTTCACGGTGTGGGGGATGGTGGCGATGACGGCGGCCCTGCGGACCGAGCGGCGGGCAACGGCCCTGATGCTGGCGGCCGCCTCGGGGCTGCTCTTTGGTTGCGGCTGCCTGATCCAGCAGACGGTGGTGGCGGACTTGGGGGTGGCGGTGCTGCTGCTCGTCCTCGCCGGCCGCAGAGGCTGGGGCTTGGGGCTGGTGACGGCGGCCACCGCCGCGGTGGTGGTGGCGGGGGTGATGGCCCCATTCATCGCGGCCGCCGGCCTCCACAACGTGCTCTCCTTCCTGGTGACCGGGTACTCGACCTATACCGGTTACGCCTTCCACCCTTCCTTCTGGTCGGTGTCGATCCGGCTCCTGGCCGGGATCCTGTTGCTGGTCGGGGTCCTCCTGGCCTGGCGCTGGCCCACTGAGCGACTGCTGCCCTGGCTCTGGCTGGCCACCCTGCTGCTCGGCTATGTGATCCCCAACCGCGCCTATGCGCACTTTCTGCTGCCGGCGGTGCCGGCGGGCGCGATCCTGATGGCCCGGATGGGCAAGCCCGACTGGCGAAATTGGCTCGGCCGAGCCAGGCTGGCGGGAGCCGCTTTGCTGGGGTCGGTGCTGGTCGCCAGCTGTCTGTGGGTGTCGCTGTTCGCTTCTGGCGTGAGCGGTGGCAGCCTGTTCACCGGCAAGCTGACCCTGCAGTACTACCCCGCCTTCGTGGGACGGCTGACCGGCCAGGTCAGCGAAACCTCGTACGTCCAGGTCTACGACACTCGTCCCCTGGAGGAGCACGAAGCGGTGGCCTGGCTGGGCCAGAACCGACTGACCGGTGCGACTGCGGTGGTCTGGTCGCCGGATGCCTGGGCCTACCTGCTGGGAAAGCTCCAGCCGGTCCTGCCTGAGCCGACCATCTACATGAACTGGATCCTGCTTGGCCCCAAGACGCTCCTCCAGAGGGTGAGCAGCGCGCGCCCGGTGGTGGTGCTCGTGACCAGCGACTCCTACACCCAGTACGGCCCGATCCTGGCGCTCCTGCGGCGCGGCTACACCGAGGTCCAGGCCTCCGCCAACGGGGAGCTCTGGGTCCGGTCGGACGTGGCGGCGAAGGTTCTCACGGCAGCCCAGGATCACACGGACCTGCGGCGGTCCGGGGACTGAGGGGTGGACCTAGGCTCGTGGCTGGGGGTTGAGGCGGTAGGCGGAGGGCCCGATGGGAGTGGCCGCGGTCCAAGGACCGGGGTCCGCTGGGCGGAACGCAGCCAACCGCGAGGCCGCTGAGCGAGCTTGGTGGAGGGCAGCCTCGGGATCTAGCAGCTGCCCCCTGCCTCTGGCGCCGAAGGTCCGCTGCCCAGCGGACCTCGTTCCGCCGGGCGCTCCAGCGTGAGCTGCCGTCACCCCAGAACCCCCAGGTCCGGCGGCGCCTGGTCGTCCGGGCAGAGCTGGCCGGCGGCGCCATGGGCGAGGTCCGCCTGAGCGCCCGGGAGGCTTGGGCCGCGGTCGATCCCGCCGCCTATGATTGGGGCGCTCAACTCGGGGTGAGAGCGTCGCCTCCAGCGATGGGAGGATCAATGAGTCGGAGGGTCTCGGTCGTAGGGGCTGGCCACCTCGGTGCTGCGGTACAGATGGTGGAGGCGATCCTCTTGGACCGGCGGCAGATCCTTACCTGTGCCGTCCGGATGGTGGGGGAGTACAGGATCCACGGTGTGGTGATGGGGATGCCAGTCAAGCTGGGAGCGGCAGGGGTCGTGGAGGTGGTCGAGGTGGAGCTCACACCCGCCGAGCGAGAGGAGCTGGGGCGGTCGGCGGACTCGATCCGTGAACTCGTCGCGGTCCTGGGCTGATGGCGGCGAGCCTGCTCGGACGCCGGACGGTCGACCTGCAGCTGCGACGCAGGCGGCTCTGGTGGCTATACCCGGCCAACGTGGTGGTCTGGCTGACCTTCTTCGGCCTCTACAGCCTCTGGACCATCGTCTTCTTCCACACCGACCAGTTCCACCAGTACCTCTCGCCCTTCTACTCCCCCCAGGTGGCGGTGGGCCGGACGCCGGTCTCGCCCGCGCTGTTCATCTTCTACGTCCCGCTGGGGTTCCGGGCCACGTGCTACTACTACCGCAAGGCTTACTACCGGTCCTTCTTCGGGGACCCGTCGGCCTGTTCCCGAGTCGAGCCCTCCCAGATGGCCGCCCTGTCCCCGACCGGCCGGAGATCCTCCTACCGGGGCGAGTCGAGGCTTCCCTTCGTGCTCAACAACCTCCATCGGTTCTTCATGTACCTGGTGGTGGGCTTCGTGGTGGTGCTCTGGATCGACGCCATTCGGTCCTTCTACTACCAAGGCCACCTGGGTTTCGGGCTGGGCACCGGCCTCATGGTGGTCAACATGGTGCTCCTCACCGGCTACACCTTCGGCTGCCACTCCCTCCGGCACCTGGTCGGAGGCGGGGTGGACTGCTTCTCCTGTGTCCTGGCCGGGGTCCAGCGGCACCAGGTCTGGAAGGGGGCCAGCTGGCTGAACGCCAGGCACTCCGCCTTCGCCTGGCTCAGCCTCTTCAGCCTGATCCTCACCGACGGCTACATTCGCCTGCTCCAGTCTGGGGTCATCCACGACCCCCACCTGGGCTTCTGAGCCGTGACCGTCGAGACTGACTACGACGTCCTGGTCCTGGGGGCGGGCGGCGCCGGGATGCGGGCCGCGATCGCCGCTGCCGAGCAGGGCTGCCGGGTGGGGGTGGTCTGCAAGTCGCTGCTGGGCAAGGCCCACACCGTGATGGCCGAGGGCGGCATCGCCGCGGCCCTGGGCAATCTCGATGAGGCGGACTCCTGGGAGGTCCACTTCGGTGACACCCTGAGGGGTGGGGCAATGCTCAACAACTGGAGGATGGTCGAGCTCTACACCCACGAGGTGATCGACCGGGTGATCGAACTGGAGCAGTGGGGCGGGGTCTTCGACCGGACCCCGGATGGGCGGATCAGCCAGCGCGCCTTCGGGGCCCACTCCTGGCGCCGGCTGGCCCACATCGGGGACCGGACCGGTTTGGAGCTGATCCGCACCTGCCAGGACCGGCTGGTCCACACCGAGGGGGTCACCGTGCACATGGAGACCACCTTGACCCGCCTGCTCAAGGATGGCGACCGGGTCGCGGGCGCCTTCGGCTATGACCGCGCCACCGGGGAGTTCGTGCTGATCCGGGCCAAGGCGGTGGTGCTGGCGACGGGGGGCTGGGGGCGGATGTTCCTCATCACCTCCAACTCCTGGGAGGGCACCGGCGACGGGGCCGCGATGGCCTACGAGGCTGGGGCTGAGCTCAAGGACATGGAGTTCGTCCAGTTCCACCCCACCGGGATGGTCTGGCCGCCGGGGGCCCGAGGGATCCTGGTGACCGAGGCGGTCCGAGGTGAGGGCGGGATCCTGCGCAACCGCCTCGGCGAGCGCTTCATGGCCCGCTACGACCCGGTGAAGAAGGACCTCTCCTCGCGGGACGTGGTGGCGCGCTCCATCTTCAAGGAGGTCCAGGCCGGGCGGGGCTCAACGCATGGAGGCGTCTTCCTGGACGTGACCCATCTGGGGGCGGACGCCATCAGGCGCCGGCTGCCATCGATGTACGAGCAGTTTGAGAGCCTGGCGGGAGTGGACATCACCAGGGAGCAGATGGAGGTGGCGCCCACCATTCACTACACCATGGGCGGGGTGAACGTGGAGGCGGAGACCGCGGCCACCACGGTGCCCGGCCTCTACGCCGCCGGTGAGGTGGCTGCCGGTCTCCATGGAGCCAACCGTCTGGGCGGGAACTCGCTGGGAGACATCCTCGTCTTCGGGCGGCGCGCTGGCGAGGCGGCTGCCGCCTACGCCGGCACCTGCGCCGGCCTGCCCCGGGTCAGTCAGGCCCAGGTGGAGGAGGAGGAGAAGGTGCTGCTGGCGCCGCTCTCGGGCGGCCAGGGTGAGGACCCCTTCCAGCTGCACCGGGAGCTGCAGGACGCCATGCAGTCGGGGGCGGCGATCGCCCGGACGGAGCAGTCGCTCAAGGACACCCTGGAGGAGATCCTCCAACTGCAGCAGCGGGTCAGACGGATCCGGGTGCCGGGCACCCCCGCCTACAACCCCGGCTTCAACGGTGCCCGGGACGATCACTTCATGCTGGTCATCAGCGAGGCGATCGTGAGGTCGGCCCTGGAGCGGAGGGAGAGCCGGGGTTCGCAGTGGCGGCTCGACTACCCCGACCGCGACCAGGAGCTGGGCCGGGTGAACCTGATCGTCCACCGGGACGGGTCTGGTGCCATGCGGGTGGTCCGGCAGCCGCTGGAGGCCATGCCCGAACACCTGCGCAAGCTGACCGAGGGCGAGACCAGGGTGGCTGCCACGGCCATCGCCGACGCCGCCGAGGCCAGCATCCAGGCGCGGCTGAAGGGCCAGCCGGCCCCCGCGGTGGAGGTATCCGCTGATGATGAGCGGCCCCGGAGCCTGCGCATCGAGTATGCCGACGGCCGCACCGAGCGCCGGGTGAGGTTCTGGGTCTGGCGGGGGGACTCCGGGAGCGGCGGTTTGCAGGCCTTCACGGTCCCGCAGATCGAGGGCATGGTGGTGCTGGACGCGATCCACTGGATCCAGGCCAACGGCACCTCCGACCTGGCCTGCCGGTGGAACTGCAAGGCCGGCAAGTGCGGGTCCTGCGGTGCCGAGATCAACGGGAGCCCATCGCTCATGTGCAAGACCAGGGTCGACCAGCTTCTAGAGATGGGCCCCGAGGTGCTGGTCAGGCCGATGCAGGTGTTCCCCAAGATCGAAGACCTGGTCACCGACGTGAGCTGGAACTACGAGGTGAACCGGCGGATCCAGCCGTTCACCCCGCCCCCGGGGGAGCACGCCCCCTTCGTCATTCAGCAGCGGGACATCGAGCGGGTGAGCGAGCAGCGCCGCTGCATCGAGTGCTTCCTCTGCCAGGACGTCTGCCATGTGCTGCGCGAACATGAGGCCGAGAGTCGCTTCTTCGGCCCCCGTTTCATGGTTCGGATTGCGTCGCTGGAGATGCACCCCAAGGACGTTGCCGACCGGATTCCGCTGTTGCGCGGTGAGGCCGGGGTGGCGCTCTGCAACATCACCAAGTGCTGCACCGAGGTCTGCCCCGAGCACATCAAGCTCACCGACAACGCGATCATCCCGCTCAAGGAGCGGGTAGCGGACCGTCGCTTCGACCCCATCCGGAGTGCTCTGCTTCGCCTCCGACCGGCGCGGCGCAGGGAATCCCCGCCGGGGCCGGAAGGCGAGGTGAGGAGCTCCGACTGAGGCCGACGGGACCGGGACGCGGTCAGCCGGCGGGGCTGGGCTGCGCCGGTCCGGAGGTGGCGACCCGTTCCGGCGAGAGGTAGGTCTTGGAGACCAACTGGTCGCCCTGGTAGCGCAGCTCGAGCATCCCCCCCTTGGCGCACTGGAGCCGATGCAGTGCCCACGGCCATCGTCCCTCGGTGGTCGCCCACCAGGCCTGGATCGGGTCACCGTGGCTGACGCAGAGGAAGGCCGCCCCGGGGTGATCGCGCAGCCCCTCCTGGATCGCCACTCCCACCCGCGTCGCCATCGAGGACATGGACTCGTCCCCGGGGACCAGCCCCGGCCAGGCCATGTGGAGCCACCAGCGGGGCTTGCGCCAGACCACGTCGCGCTGCCTGGTCCCCTGCAGATAGCGGCCGAACTCAGCCTCGACCAGGTTGGGACGGACCAGGATCGGCGGGGGAGGGGAGAGCTCGCTGGCGAGCAGCGACGCGGTTTCCTGGGCCCGCTGGAGCGGGCTGGTGTAGATGGCCCGGATGCGGGTGTGGGAGAGGTAGTGGCCCAGGGCGTCCGCCTGCTGCCGACCCCTGGCGCTGAGCGGGAAGTTGGGCAGATGACCGTACATGACCCGGCCGGGGTTGGCGACGTCGCAGTGCCGGGCCAGATAGCAGGTGGTGGCGGGCCCGCGGACGCCAGAGCCTCTCACTGCACCTATCCTACGAAATCGACCCCGCGGCGCTGTCCCGGTGCCGCCATCGGTCCTGCGTTCGGGAGCCGGCCTCGGGAGCCTGGCCCGAAGTCGTCAGAATGACCCCAGCCAAGCCCCCTTAGCTCAGTGGATCAGAGCGGCGCCCTTCTAAGGCGACGGTCGGTGGTTCGAGTCCACCAGGGGGCAGGGGCATGCAGGCTGATCAGATGGGAGCGAGCATGGGGTTGGAGGCCGGGCCGCCCAGATTCGAAGCCCCCAATCGGATGCGGGCGCCGGCGTTGCCCAGGGGCGCCCGCCCCGACGGCACCGAGTCGGGACTGCTGGTCCTGACGAGGGCGGTGCTCCGGGTGGTGGTGCGCATCACTGCCCGGGGTGGCGTGGATCTCCAAGGGCTGGAGAACCTGCCTGCCAGAGGCCCCCTGCTGATCTGCTCCAACCACCTCTCCAACTTTGATCCCTTGGTGTACGCGGCCACCATCCCCAGGGTTGTGCACGCACTGACCAAGGAGGAGCTCTTTCGGAATCCCCTGGCCGGGGCATTCTTCAGTCGCTGCAACTGCATTCTGGTGAGGCGGGGGGAGCCGGATCGTCTGGCGATCCGAGGAGCCCTGGCGGTGCTGCGAGGCGGCGGAGCACTGATCGTCTTCCCCGAGGGGCACCGCTCGGTGGACGGAAGGATGCGAGCCTTCGAGCTGGGGGCCGGATACCTGGCGGTGCGATCGGAGGCCCAGGTCCTCCCCTGCGCCATCTGGGGCACCGAGCGGGTGCTGCCCAAGGGGGAGCTGCTGCCCCGCCGGGGCCCGATCGCGGTGCGCCTCGGGGACACGTTTCAGACCGTGGGGAAGGACCCGGCCGCGGCCACGGCGGCGATCCGGGAAAGGGTGGCGGCGCTGCTGCCGGCCGGCTACCGTCCCTCAGCTGACTGCGACTAGCGTGACCTTGAAGATCAGGGTCGAGTCGACGGGTATCGAACTCACCGCCTCGCAACCGTAGCCGAGCGCAGCCGGGATCACCAGCTCCCTGGTGCCCCCGACCCGCATGCCCGGGATCCCCTCGACCCAGCCCTGGATCACCGAGCCGGCGGCCAACTTGAGGCTGACAGGATTGCCGCTGTTGTCGGCGACGCTGCTGTCGAACACCTTCCCGTCAGGGAGGGAGCCGGTGTAGTCGACCTTGACCGTGTCTCCGGCCTTGGCTTCCTTCCCACTGCCGACCACCTCGTCCTCGATCTGGAGGTTCCCGCTCAGGGTCTGGGCGCCTGGGAGCTGGTAGGTGGCCACTGCCGCCGGTGACGTGCAGGTGGAGGCGGAGGGGGTCGGGGTGGGGCTGGTAGCGACGATCACCGGGACGGACTGGGTCGGGGTTGGGGCCGCCACCCCAGAGTCGAAGGATGCGCCACAGGCGGCTGCCAGGATCGCCAGGGGGAGGAGGGCAAGCGCTCCGGCCAGCCTGGTGGTGGTACCGCTCATTCGACGCATGTGCCCAGCTCCTGTGCCGTGAGTTCTCGGTCTGCAGTCCCTTTCGGGGGGGATCAGGCCTGCCATCCTACAGGCCCTGTCTCAGACCCGGTGGTGCCCGTTGCTGGCCGGGCAGACGTGACCGTGGGGGTCGATGGGGAGGTGGCAGAGCGGGCAGATGGGACGGCCTCCCTGGATCACCCGCAGTCCGCGCTCTGCCAGTGCGTGCATCTGCTGGAGGCTGGCTACCAGCCGGACCGCCCGGAGGTCGGGGGCAGACCTGCCGGCGGACCCCGGGGGCTCGTCGGGTGCAGGCTCGTCCTCGTCGTCATCAAGCTCTGTCAGCTCCTCTAGGAGCAGGGTGCACTGGCCCGCCTCTTCGTCCAGGGCCACCTGGATATTGCCTACCCGCCAGCCCGGGGGATCGCCGGGACGGGTGGTGGGCTCGGGAGCCGCGCTCGGTCGTCGACTGGGGCCGAGGATCTGGAGCAGCTGGCCACCCAGCTCCTGGAGCTGGACCTTCTCGACCAGGAGGGTGCAGGCGCGCGACCCCTGCCTGGCCTCAAGGAAGAACGTCCGGGACCCGGGGACCCCCTCGACTCCCGCGGTGATCGAGTCGACCGGGTTGAAGTCCATCTCCAGGATTGCCACGTCCCCATTCTGCCGCGTCCGGCTGGCACGGAGCCCGGGCACGGCCACTTTCTACTCCCAGAGAACCGGACCGCGGCTTGGCCCGGCTCGCCCCAGGTCATCGGCGCTGGTGCTAGATCGGCCGCGCGGAGGGCGGGCGCGGGGATGCCCGAGGGCAGCACCGCAGTGTCAGCCGGAGCCGGGCGTGGCCGGTCGAGAGCGGCCTCCGGGCGGAGCGGGAGGGATTCGAACCCTCGAAGGGGTTGCCCCCTTACGGCATTTCCAGTGCCGCGCCCTCGGCCAACTAGGCGACCGCTCCCGGGCGGATTCTAGCCAGACCGCGGCCCGGGTGGCCTGGTGAGAAGCTACCTGCGTCGTGTGCTCGACGGTGGTGACTCGGGGTTGGCCAGCTGGGTGGGGGCGGGACCCGCTGCTGGCGGCCGCCCAAGGCTCAGAAGATGTGGCGGGCCTGCGGCCCTGGAGAGCCGCTGACGGCAGAGACGGGCCCTCGGACGGCCGTCCAGCCGAGGCAACCGAGGGGCTTCTCCGCCCAGGTGGCGCGCTCGGCCCGGCCCCTGCGCGGACGGCTGACTCCCGAGTGTGCGTCCGCTCCCGCCAGGGACCCAGCTGGGGCCCTGGCCGGGGTAGTGTTGGGGCAGCGTCAGAGACGGGCCGAAGGAGGAAGACGTTGAGCGGACTTGAGAACATCCGGGAACTTGAGGGCAAGGATGTTATCGATCCGGACGGTGAGGAGATCGGCCGGCTGGAGGATGTGTACTTCGACGCCGAGAGCGATGAGCCGCTCTTCGTCACCGTCCACACCGGACTTTTCGGTCGCCACCTCACCTTCGTTCCCACCGAGCAGGCATCGGTGGGCCAGAGTTATCTCAAGGTGGGCCGGCTGAAGGCGGAGGTGAGCCGGGCGCCCAGCATGGAACAGGGTGGCGACCTGTCTCCCGACGATGAGGCAAGGCTCTTCCAGTACTACGGGATGCCCTACGTTGCGGCGTCGAGCGCCGGGGGCCGGCGGCTGATCCGCCACTGAGTCCAAGGGCGGCTCGGCGCGGGTCATTCCGGTCTCCTGGCCTTGTGGTGGCCGGGGCACTGGCGGCCGGGCAGCGCCATCAGGCCCACGGCGGCAGGGGCTGGGTCCCGACTCCCGTATCTGCTGGCCATGCTCGCTGGCTGCGGGAGCTGGCATCTGCGTGGCTGTGCAGGCACAGCCGTCACCGCGGGGAAGGCGACGGGCCGGGGCAAGCAGCTTGGCGGTCGCGGGTCAGCAGCCGGTTGGGGCCGCGGATGGGCAAGCTCGCCGGAGCCATGGGCCCAACTCGGCGCTGGCGGAGTGGGGCAACCGTCGACGGTAAGGGAAGAGCGCCGGTCAGGCGGAATCGCGGTGGCGGAACCGGCGGAGCCTGAGGTGTCTCGGCGTCAAGGAGTCGACGTCGCCCAGAGTGCCGGCAGGTGGGTCCGCGAGGGGGCCGAGAGCTGGGTCACCGGCGCGGCCAGGTGCCCCGAGCGGAGCGCGACCGCTGCAGCCTGGGGCTGCAGCTTTGGGCAGTGCGCTCCGCCTTGCGCCTGTCTCCCAAGGTGGTGGGCTTGGCGGCTCAGCTCCTCCGTAGCGACGTGCCTGGGGCGACGCGCTACTCTGTGAAAGGTGGCGTGGTCCGCCTCGTGGGGCTGAGCGTGGGCAACCGGGGAGGAGTGATGGGGCAGCGGCGATCGGATCGGCGCGCGGAAGAGGACCTACCGTGGAACGACGCCCCGGCCGATAGCAGCTCGTTTCCGGGACACGAGGAGCCGGACCCGGCCGAGATTGTCGGGGATGAGAACCGGCCGCGGGACATCTCGCTGCGAGAACCGCGCCCCCGGAGCGCTGGTGAGTCCCTCGACGAGCGGTTGCGGGCGGAGGAGCCCGACCGGTCCCAGCGACCGGTCCCCCACGGTCTGGAAATCGTCGAGGGTGAGGAACCGGAGCGTGACCTCTACGGCAGCGAGGAGCTGGACGAGGAGGACGACGAACTTCCGGCAGAGGAGGCGGCGCTGCACCTGGTCGAGTAGTCGGATTGGACTCCGGCCGACCGCGGGATGCAACGTCCTGAGAGACCAAGCCCGTGGCGGCGTGGCCCGAGATCGTCCCGCCGGCCAGGCTGACGCTGTCGGAACCTCACCGGCCCGCGGTGGGCGGCGTCGTCTCGCTGGGGTCGCCACCGGTCTCGCCCTCGTCCTAGTCGGGGTGTCGACGTCATCGGAGCGGCGCTCGCCGGCCGAAGGGTCGGCGGTGGGGGTGGCCGCGGGCGCCTGGCCGAGCGGGGACGGTTGCAGCCGGCGAGCCCGGCCGCGGTGCGGGAGGAGGGCCTCAGCCCCAGGGGAGTCCGGCGGAGAGGGCGGGATTCGAACCCGCGGTGGCTTGTAACCACACCGCTTTTCGAGAGCGGCACCTTAAACCACTCGGACACCTCTCCTCGGCCCGGAGCGATTGTAGGACCGGGGTCGCGCTCCCAGGCCCTCAGTTCAGGCTCGCGGCCTGGCGGTCGCCTGGCCTCCGGCCTCGGGCGCGAGGTTGGGGGCTATCCCCTCGGCCCAGCTCGCGATCACCTGGGCCACCTCCTGCCATCGTGGCTCGGCGACCAGTTCGTGGGCGTGGCCCGAGAGGCTGTGAAAGTGGCCGCCATAGCGTTGAGCGAGCCGGGCGACGGTCTTGGGGGGGATGGTGGCGTCCTCCGCGCCGACCAGGCAGAGCAGCGGAACCCTCATTCGAGATGGGTCGACGCGGACCCCGGGGATGTAGGTGGTCCGCACCGCTCGAGCGGAGTCCGGGGTGTAGCGCCGGTACAGATCCCGGCGCTGCGGTTGAGGGATCCGCCCCATGAACATGGCGGTGGCCTGCCGGAAGCTGGGGTAGAAGGTGCCTCCGCTCAGGAGCGATCCCACCTGGGCCAGCTGTGGCGGCAGGTCGCGAATACGGCCCAGCGGAATGATCCCCCGTGGAGGGACGGGGGCGAGCAGCGCCACCGCCTCGCAGGCTCCCTGCTCGGCCGCCTTGAGCGCCAGGATTCCGCCCAAGCTGTGACCCACCAGGAGGAGGGGATGGGGCAGTGCCCCTGCGGCTCTGCGGGTGTCGCTGAGGAAGTCCTCGAAGGTGACGCCGTCCGAGTGGAGCGGCGGCTGGCCCTGACGTCCCCTACGGGAGACGGCGTAGGTGTCGAACCCGGCCGCTCCGAACCAGGCCACCCATGGCTCGAGGAAGGTGTGGTCGCAGAGTACGCCGTGGGCCAGCAGGATCGTGAGCTGCCGCCGGGGCCCTCTGGCGAGGGTGTGGATCCCGGGCAGTCCGGCGACCGTGGTTGGGAGCGGCGCGGGGAGGCCGGCGGACAACTCAGCCTCCAGGGTCGCGCAGGCTTCGGAAGAAGCGTTGGAGCAGGGCCGAAGCCGACTCGGCCTCACAGCCAGGGCGGACCACTGGGTGGTGGTTGCCGGAGGGGTTGCCCAGGACGTCGTAGACGGTCCGGTAGGCGCCTTTGCGAGGATCATCGGCGCCGTAGACGACCTCGTCGATCCGAGCCAGGAGCAGGGCTCCCGCGCACATCGGGCAGGGCTCCAGGGTGGAGTAGAGGGTGCAGCCGTGGAGCCGCCAGGACTGGAGCCTGGCGGCCGCTTGGCGCAGCGCGAGCAGCTCGGCGTGCGCCGAGGCGTCCCGGGAGCGCTCCACCCGGTTGGAGGCCGCGGCGATGACCCGGCCCTGGTACACGACCACGGCCCCGATCGGCACCTCGCCCCGTCTTCCCGCGGCCCGGGCCAGCCGGAGCGCCCTGCGCATCGCCTGGGCGTCGGCGTCGGCGTCGGCGGGGGGAGTGGTGACGGGCATGGGGTTCCTTGCTGAGAGGAGTTTGGGGCCGCTCCTATAATTTGGCCCCTCGCGGTGGCTATAGCTCAGTTGGTTAGAGTGCCAGGTTGTGGCCCTGGAGGTCGAGGGTTCGAGTCCCTCTAGCCACCCCACCGGGTCCCTGGGGGCGGCGGGGCGGCCGGGACGGACGGTCGTCGCGAGCGATGCCCACAGGCTCCGGCGAGGTGGGGCGCGGTCCGCGGGAGCGCTCTAGGGCTTGTGCTATGCTCACGCGGTCCCGGAGCTCAGCTCGAGCCGGAATTTCCGTGTGGGCGGGCCTCGTGGTGACTGAAGGAGATTCGCCCAAGCATGCTTCAAGGGGAAGCCAAGGCCGCGGTGATCCAGGATCACCGCCAGCACGAGAGCGATACCGGCTCGCCAGAGGTCCAGATCGCCATCTTCAGCGAGCGCATCCGGGAGCTCACCGAGCACCTCAAGGTTCACCCCAAGGATCACCACACCCGGCGTGGCCTGCTGAAGCTGGTGGGAAAGAGGCGGCGGTTGCTGGACTACCTGATGCGGGTGGACATCGCTCGTTACCGCGCCCTCATCGCCAAGCTGGGGCTGCGCCACTGACGTCGACCGATATCCGGCTGACTCGATCGCAACCGAGCGCCGGTCCTTTTGTACGACCGCGGACTCTGCCCACGGGAGTGGCGGCAGACCTCACCCGGGCGACCAGCGCGCGGTTGGAGACTGGCGATCGGAGCCGAACCGAAGTTCAGCTCTCATCCCCTCTTTTCAACCGCGCCGGCTCCGCCGGTGCGAGGTCTTCTCCCTCACCGGGCCGGGGCCGCGGGGAGGCACCTTGTGGAAAAGACAGTTGTTTCGCGCACCTTTGACGGCTCGGAACTGAGCATCGAGACCGGCTGGATGGCCGGTCAGGCCAACGGCGCGGTCTGGGTGCGCCACGGCGACACGGTGGTGCTGGTCACCGCCACCGCCAGCAGTGCGCCCCGGCCGGGCATCGACTTCTTCCCTCTGACCTGCGACTACGAGGAGAAGATGTACTCGGTGGGCCGGATCCCGGGCGCCTTCATGCGCCGGGAGGCGAGGCCCTCCGAGGCGGCAACCCTGACCTCCAGGATGATCGATCGCCCCATGCGGCCGCTCTTCCCCAAGGACTTCCGCAACGACGTCCAGATCGTGGCCACGGTGCTCTCCACCGACCAGGTCCACGACCCCACCATCCTGGCCCTGGTCGGAGCTGGGGCAGCGGTGGCCATCAGCGACATCCCTCATGACGGCCCGGTCGCCGCAGTCCGGATGGGACTGTTCGATGGAGAGCTGGTGGAGAACCCCAGCATGCCCGACATCGAACGTGGCCAGCTGGACCTGGTGGTGGCGGGGACCCGCGATTCCATCAACATGGTGGAGGCCGGCGCCAACGAGGTTTCGGAGGAGATCCTGGTGCAGGCGCTGGCCCGGGCCCACGAGCGGATCCGCGAGTTGATCTCGCTGATCGACGAGCTGGTCGCCAAGGTGGGAAAGCCCGACATGGAGTACCTCCACGTGGGGGTGCCCGCTGAGCTGAGGGCCGCGGTGGCGGAGATTGCCGCTGAGAGGATCGACCGGGTCTTCGTGGAGAGCGACAAGGCCCAGCGCGACACCCGGGTCGACAGGCTCCGCTCGGACGTGGTGGCAGAGCTGACCCCGAGGTTCCCGGACGGGGCCGGCGACATCGCGACCGCTTTCGAGGCGGTCTTGAAGTCGGCCGTCCGCCGGGCGATCCTCGACCGCGGGATGCGCCCTGACGGGCGCAGGACCGACGAGATCCGGCCGATCTGGTGTGAGGTCGGGGTGCTGCCCAGGGCTCACGGAAGCGCCGTGTTCACGAGGGGGCAGACCCAGGCTCTCTCGGTGGTCACTCTGGGCACCCTGTCGGATCAGCAGAGGCTCGACGGGCTGGGCTTGGAAGAGTTCAAGCGCTACATGCACCACTACAACTTCCCGCCCTTCTCGGTTGGTGAGGCCAGGCCGCTGCGTTCCCCCGGCCGTCGGGAGATTGGGCACGGGGCTCTGGCGGAGCGGGCGGTGAAGATCATGGTTCCGCCCGCCGACGAGTTCCCCTACGTGATCCGGATCGTGACCGAGATCCTCTCCAGCAACGGAAGCACCTCGATGGCGAGTGTCTGCGGCAGCACCCTGTCCCTGATGGACGCGGGGGTCCCCATCGCGGCCCCGGTCGGGGGCATCGCCATGGGACTAATCACCGACGCGAACGACCCGTCGCGCTACGCCATCCTCTCCGACATCCAGGGCATGGAGGACGCCCTCGGCGACATGGACTTCAAGGTCGCCGGGACGCGCAAGGGAGTGACCGCCCTGCAGATGGACATGAAGGCTCGGGGCCTCAGCTCGGAGCTCTTCCGCCAGGCCCTGGAGCAGGCACGGCAGGGGAGGCTTCACATCCTCGACAAGATGGCCGAGGCCATCTCAGCCCCGCGCCAGGCGATGTCCATCCACGCACCTCGGATCATCACCCTGCATATCCACCCCGACAAGATCCGCGACCTGATTGGGCCTGGTGGCAAGACCATCCGCCGGATCCAGGAGGAGACCGGCTGCCAGATCGACATCGAGGACGACGGGAAGGTCTTCCTGGCCACGGTCGACGAGGAGGCGATGGAGCGGGCGGTGGCGATGATCCGCGACCTCACCGAGTCGGTGGAGGTGGGCCGGATCTACAAGGGCAAGGTGGTCCGGATCATGCCCTTCGGCGCCTTCGTCGAGATTCTGCCTCGACAGGACGGCCTGGTCCACATCTCCCAGCTGGCCGAGCAGCGGGTGGGCAAGGTCGAGGATGTGGTCAGCATCGGTGACGAGATCATGGTCAAGGTGACCGAGATCGATGACCGGGGCCGGGTCAACCTGTCCCGCAAGCAGGCCATCCTGGAGCTGGCCGGACGGGGCGAGCGCGGCGCTGGCAGCCCGCCCCCAACAGGTCCACGTGACGGTGAGCAGCCTCACGGCTCCTGACCCGGCGCCCGGCGGCGCCGAGAGGGCGCAGGCCCGCCTGGACGAGATCGCCGTCCAGGTGAGGTCCTGCACCAGGTGCGCGCTCCACCGCAGCCGGACCCAGGGGGTGCCGGGGACCGGACCTGCCACTGCCCGGCTCATGGCGGTGGGGGAGGCTCCCGGGGAGCGAGAGGACCTCGAGGGCAGGCCCTTCGTGGGCGCGGCCGGACGGCTGCTCACCGAGCTCCTGGAGGAGATCGGTCTGAGCCGGGACGACATCTTCATCACCAACGTGCTGAAGTCCCGCCCGCCTGGCAACCGGGACCCACTGCCCGAGGAGGTCGAGGCCTGCGCCGGCTACCTAGACGACCAGATCGAGGTGCTCAAGCCCGAGGTGATCCTGGTGCTGGGACGGCATGCCCTGCAGCGGCTGCTGCCGGGAGCGCCGGGCATCTCGCGGGCCCACGGGAAGGTGATCCGCAGCGGGAGCCGGGCCTACATGCCCTGTTACCACCCGGCGGCGGCGCTCTACAACGGGGCCCTGCTCTCGGTGCTCCGTGAGGATTTCCGGCAGCTCAGGGCCCACCTGGAGAGCGCCCCGGTCGCGGCGCCGCCGGCCCCGGCGGAGACGACCCCGAGCGCCGAGCAGCTTGGTCTCTTCTAGGCTTCATCCGGCTGCCGCCGGTGGGAGCCCCCTGGCGGCGCCGGCTCCGGGGCTGCTGCGGTTCGTCCCGCTTGGCGGTGTGGGTGAGATCGGGAAGAACCTCTCCCTCCTGGAGGTGGGTCAGGACGTGGTGGTGATCGACGCCGGGCTCGCCTTCCCCGAGCAGGAGGCCTCAGGGGTCGACGTGGTGCTGCCCGACATTGGCTTCCTGAGGACCCGGCTGAGTAGGGTCCGGGCGGTACTGCTCACTCACGGGCATGAGGACCACATCGGGGCTCTGCCCTTCTATCTACCTGAGCTGGACGTGCCGGTGTACGGCACAGCGATGACCATCGGGTTGCTCCGCAACAAGCTGGACCGACGCGGCTACGCGGGCCGGGCCCGGCTTCACGAAGTGGATCTGGGGGTGCCCTTCTCGGCGGGGGAGCTGGTGGTGGAGCTGGTCCACATGACCCATAGCGTGCCCGGCAGCTGCGGGCTGGCGATCCAGACCTCGGCCGGCCTGGTGGTTCACACCGGGGACTTCAAGCTCGACCACTCCCCGGTGGGGGGACGCGGTCCCGACCTTCGGCGCCTGGCTGAGCTGGGCGACCAGGGGGTCAGGCTGCTGCTCAGCGACAGCACCAACGCCACCCTTCCCGGGCTGACCCCATCGGAGCTGACGGTGCGACCGGCGCTGAGGCGCGCGCTGACCGAGGCACCCGGTCGGGTGGTGGTGGTCACCTTCGCCAGCAACCTGGCGCGGATGCGGCAGACCCTGGAGCTGGCCCGAGAGGTCGGTCGGCGCTGCTGCCTGGTGGGGCAGAGCATGGTCCGCAACGCCGACACCGCGGCGGGGCTGGGCTACCTCGACCTTGCGCCCGGCCTGCTGGCCTCACCGCGGGAGTTGCCCGGAATACCCCCTTCCCAGCTCTGCCTACTGGCGACCGGGTCGCAGGGCGAGCCGCTGGCGGCGCTCAGCCGGATAGCCGCCGGCACTCACCCATTCATCCGGGTCCGTGAGGACGACACCGTGGTCCTGGCGGCCAACCCGGTGCCCGGCAATGAGGCGACCGTGAGCAGGATCGTGAACAGCCTGGTCGGGCAGGGAGTGCAGGTACTGGCGGGGAGCCGCGACGGGGTACACGCCAGCGGGCACGGTTCCGCGGAGGAGCTCAGGTTCATCCTCCACCTGCTCCGTCCCCGGGCCTTCGTCCCCGTCCACGGTGAGCCGCGCCACCTGGTCGCCCACGCTCGCCTGGCCGGCCTGGCCGGCCTGCCCAAGGAGACTGTCGCGGTCGTCGAGAACGGTACCGTCCTGGAACTGTCTCCCGACCAGCAGTGGGTCGCCGGCAGCGTGGGTGTCGGCGCCGTCCCCATCGACGCTGACGGCCGGACCCTCGGAGGGGACGGAGCGCCGCCCACTGCGTCCGCGGCCGGGCCCGCGGATGGGCTGGTGGTGGTGGTTTCGGTGACCATGGACCGGTCCCTCAGCCGCTTGGCCGCCGGGCCAGAGGCCCTGGTGGTGGGGGGTGCCTCCCTTGAGGAGCGGCGAGTAGTCGACGAAGGAAAGGCCCGCGTGCGGCGGATGATCCGCGAGCGCGAGCGGGCCTTCCACGACGTCGCCGAGGTGGGTCGTGCGACGACTCAGGCCATGACTGCCCACCTGGCCCACGGGGGAGCCTGGCGCCCTCGGGTGGTGTCAGTGGTCAGCCTACTCTGAGCTGCGGGCGTGCGGGTGTCGCGCCTGGTGGCGGCGGGGGCACTGGTGGCAGTGGCCGCCTTGGCGATCGCAGTCGGGCTGCAGCTGGGCCGGTCCGTTCCAGCGCCCAGGGTGCGGATCTCCGTCGCCAGCTCCTACACCGTCCCCGGCGCCAGGGCAGCGCTCCCCTGGCCCGACGCGGGCCAGGCGGCGCTCTACCTGTCGGGATTCGGGTGGCTGGGAAGTGGTGGCAACCAGGTGCCGGTGCCGATCGCCAGCGTCACCAAGATCATGACCGCCCTGGTGATCCTCCAGGCCCACCCGCTGGCGCTGGGCGAGCCGGGGCCGATCGTGACGGTGGGGGCGGACGATGTCGACCTCTACCAGACCGAGCTGGCCGCCGGCGATTCCGTGGTCGCGGTGGAGGCCGGCGAGCAGCTCAGTGAGCTCCAGCTCCTGGAGGGACTGCTGATCCCCTCGGGGGACAATCTGGCGGAGCTCTTGGCCAGCTGGGACGCGGGTTCGGAGGCCAGCTTCGTGGTTCAGATGAACGCCCTGGCCGTCTCCCTGGGGCTGACCGACACCCACTTCGCCGACAGCAGCGGCCTGGACCCTGCCAGCGTGAGCTCGGCACGAGACCTGGTCACCCTTGCCCGGCGGGCGATGGAGGACCAGGTCTTTGCCACGATCGTGGCGATGCCCAGCGCGGTCCTCCCGGTGGTGGGGCTGGTCCACAACTTCAACTTCCTGCTCGGACAGGACGGGGTGGTGGGGGTCAAGACCGGGTGGACCGCCGCTGCCCTGGGCTGCCTGGTCTTCGCCGCCATGGATCGGGTGGAGGGTCGTCAAGTAATGGTGGTGGGGGCGGTTCTGGGGCAGCCTGGCGGCCCCTCGGCGGCGCTCCGGGTGGCTGGGGTGGCCGTCGTCGCGCTGCTCCAGAGCGTCAGTGCCGGGCTTCACGCCGTCTCGCTGCCGCTGGCCGCTCTGGCCCAGGGCGAGGTCACCGCAAGGTGGGCGGGCCCGGTCCCCGTCCGGGCGGCCGGCCGGATTCAGCTGGTGGCCCTGTCGGGCGCCAGGCTCAGCCTGCGGGCCCGGCTCCGGCGGCTGCGGACACCCCTCCGGCGGGGCGCCAGGGTCGGGTCGGTGACGGTGTCAAGCCCGGCCGGCTACCGTCTCCGCGAGCCCCTGGTCCTGGGCCGGGCGCTGGCCGCGCCCGGACTGTGGTGGCGGCTGAGCCGAGTCTGAGCGACCGAGCAGATGTGCGGTCCCGCTGCTAGACTGCGCCCAGTTGGTGGCGATCCCAATTTCGATGCATTCAACCCCACCCATGTCAGCGTCCTCGTAGATGGCCGCAACCAAGCGGCGTAGGGCTCCTCGTCGCCCGACGAGGAGGGTCTGGCGCACTGCCTCGAGGACCAGGCGTCCGAGCCCGTCTCGCCGGGTGATGCGGCTCAGTCCCCCTCAGGTGCGGGAGCTCGCCGGGATCAGCTCGATCGCGGTCGGCCTCATCTGGATGATCCTGCTCGGGTTCCCCCAGGCCAAGGTGGCGCTGGACTTTGGCCGGGACATCTCGTCGGCGGTTGGGGTCGGTGGCTGGATCATTGGGATCGCTCTGGTGGCGGGGGGATTGGGGTTGCTCGCCTCCAGGGGCTCTGATCGCAGCGGCGCTCAGGTCCTGATCGCGCTGGTGGTCTCCGCGGTGGCGGCGATCTCGATGGCGGCCACGGTGCATTCCGGGAGTGGCGGGGCTCTGGGCCGAGCCATCGGCCCCCACCTCGTCCATGCGGTGGGAGCGCCGGCGACCCTGGTGGCCCTCGCGGCCGTGGCGTTGGCGGGCCTGATCGCGGGTCTGGAGATCTACCCGTCAAGGATCTCTGCTGGGGCCCTCGCTCGAGTGGGCGTGGTCACCGGGAGACTATTCGGCCTCGGTGACCGGGCGCGGTCGGAGGGGATGCCGCCCGCCCAGGCATTGGCGGTGTTTCCTGACATGGGGGCTGCTCGGAAGGAGTTCGAGGCAGAGACCCGTGCCCCTGCCAGCGCGGCCGTGCCCAAGACGCCCCCGGAATCGTTCCAGCGTATCTTCGAAGGTCTGGACGAGGGCGGCCCCGACAGGCTGGGGGCCGGGCCGGCTGCCGAGGCGGTCGAGCTGGCCGGGACCCCGGTGGGCCTGACGCGGGGCTCAGAGATCGCGCACGATCCTGACGAGCTCGACGAGCTGGATGAGCCCGAGCCCAGCTGGGTCCTGCCTAGCGTGGACCTGCTCGACTCGGCCCAGGGCAAGCGCGAGCGACTGCGCGACGAGATCCGAAGCCGGATCCGGACCATCGAGTCGACCCTGGGAACCTTTGGGGTCCAGTGCAAGGTGATGGGGGTGAACGCCGGTCCCACCGTCACCCAGTACGAACTCCAACCGGCTCCGGGGGTGCCGGTGCGCAAGGTGCTCGCCTACCAGCCCGATCTTTCGATGGCGTTGGCGGCTCCGATCCGGATCCAGGCCCCGATCCCGGGCAAGTCGGCGATCGGGATCGAGGTGCCCAACAAGGCGGCCCAACTGGTGACCCTGAAGGAGGTGGTCCAGGCTCCCGGCTTCGGCCACTTCAAGAGCAAGCTGGCGGTGGCGCTGGGCGCCGACGTGAGCGGGCACCCGGTGCTGGGTGACCTCTCCGGGATGCCCCATCTCCTCATCGCCGGCACCACCGGCTCCGGAAAGAGTGTCTGCATCAACGCGGTCCTGGCCGGGCTTCTGCTCCAGTCCACTCCCCGTGACCTGCGGCTGATTCTGGTCGACCCCAAGCGGGTCGAGCTGAGCAACTTCTCCGGGCTGCCCCATCTCCTGGTTCCGGTGGTGATCGATTCGGACCCGGCGGTGGCAGCGCTGCGCTGGGCGGTCCTGGAGATGGAGCAGCGCTTCAAGCTGTTCGCTGGTCACGGGGCCCGGAACATCACCAGCTTCAACGAGCGGGCGCCCCAGCTGGGGCTGCACGCGCTCCCCAAGATCGTGATCGTGATCGACGAGTTGGCCGACCTGATGATGGTCGCTGCCAACGAGATCGAGGACCTGATCTGCCGGATCGCCCAGCTGGCGCGGGCGGTGGGTATCCACCTCATCCTGGCCACCCAGCGCCCCTCAGCGGACATCATCACCGGCCTGATCAAGGCGAACATTCCCTCCCGGATAGCGTTCGCGGTCAGCAGTGGCGTGGACTCCCGGGTGATCCTCGACGAGATGGGGGCGGAGAAGCTGCTCGGCCGGGGCGACATGCTCTACCTTCCCATCGATGCCGGGAAGGCGATCCGGCTCCAGGGCGCCTACGTGTCGGACCGTGAGCTGGATCAGCTGATCGGATGGTGGAAGGCTCAGGGGCGCCCCCGCTACCAGGAGGAGATCCTCCTGGCGGCAGCGCTGACCCCGGCCCAGGGCGACCCGGCGCTGAGGCGTGACCCGCTTTTCGAGAGGGCGGGACGGATCGTGATCGGAGAGCAGAGGGGGGCGGCCTCGCTCCTCCAGCGGAAGCTCAATGTCGGCTACACCAGGGCGGCCCGGCTGATCGACCAGCTCTCCGACGCCCGCGTGGTGGGCCCCTACGAGGGCAGCAAGTCTCGGGAGGTGCTGATGAACCTGGCTGAGCTGGAGCAGATGCTCGACTCCAGCGAGGATGAGGACTAGCCGCTAGGCTTGAGCCCGTGGCCGGCAGTGAGCATTCCTTCGATGTGGTCTCAGACTTCGATCGCCAGGAGCTGGTGAACGCGGTCGACCAGGCCAAGCGCGAGATCGCCACCCGGTACGACTTCAAAGACGTGGTGGCGGAGCTGGAGCTCCAGGAGAAGGAGATCGTGATCCTGGCCGCCTCCGATGGGCGCGCCGACGCTGTCCTGGACATCCTCAAGAGTAAGTTGGTTCGCCGCCAGCTCTCCTTGAAGATCCTCGATGCTGGCAAGCTCGAGCCGGCCGCCAAGGGCAACGTGAGGCAGGAGATCCGGCTGCGAAAGGGCATCGATGAGGACACGGCCCGCGACCTCACCAAGCGGATCAAGGCCGCTCACCCTAAGGTCCAGGTGCGGGTCCAGGGGGATGAGTTGAGAGTGGTCAGCAAGGACAAGGACACCCTGCAGGCGGTGATCCACACCGTGCGCGATCTGGATCTGCCAGTTCCCCTGCAGTTCGCCAACTACCGATGACCGGGGCGGGGCCCACCGCCGCCGGCTCCCGCCAGCAACGTCGATGAAGGTGCCACGGTCGCTGATGGACGAACCCGAACTGGTCGACCTGGCTTTGGCATTTCCGCTGGCCGAGCTGGTTTGTGCGGCGGCGGCATCGGCGCCGGGCCGCACCGTGTCCAGCGCCGAGTCCTGCACCGGGGGACTGCTGGCGGCAGTCCTGACGGCGGTGGCGGGAAGCTCAGGGTACTTCCTGGGAGGGGTGGTCGCCTACGACGACAGCGTCAAGGTCCGGGAGCTGAGGGTGTCCCAATCGCTGCTCGATGCCAGCGGAGCCGTGAGCCCGGAGGTCGCGGAGGCGATGGCGGTGGCGGTGCGGAGCCGCTTCGGCAGCACCTTTGGCGTCTCCACCACCGGGGTGGCAGGTCCGGGGTCCTCCGGGGACAGGCCGGCGGGGCTCATCTACCTGGCTCTGGCCGGTCCCGACCGGGTCGCCGTGCGTAGGCTCACCGGCGACCGGGGCCGGCACCTCAACAGGGCGGGGGCGGTCACGGCGGCGCTGGAGCTGCTCCTGGCCGGGCTGGAGGTGGGGGGCTGACATCCCCGGGCGCGGGCTCCGGAGGACCTTCCCATGGAGGGGCTGAGCCGCTACAATGACGAACAAGTGTTCCCCGCCGGGGCGCCCTGGTCGCAAGTCCCGCCACAGCTCGTCGCCACCCCGCAGCCAGAAACCGGAGGTCTACTGAATGAGCGGTACACTCGAAGTGATGGGGCACGTGAGCGGCCCGCCTGATCACGATGGCAAGGAGCGGGCACGAGTGGCGAGTGAGAAGGAACGGGCCCTGGGAGCTGCGCTCAGCCAGATCGAGCGCAGCTACGGGAAGGGTGCGATCATGCGGCTCGGCGAAGGGGGGGGGATCAGGGGGGTTGACGTCGTCTCCACCGGTGCCCTCACCCTGGATCTGGCGCTTGGGGTGGGCGGGCTTCCCCGCGGCCGGGTGGTGGAGATCTTCGGCCCGGAGTCATCGGGCAAGACCAGTCTCAGCCTCCACGTGATTGCCGAGGCCCAGAAGCTGGGGGGCGTGGCCGCCTTCATCGACGCCGAGCATGCCCTCGATCCCGCCTATGCCGCTCGGATCGGGGTCAACACCGATGAGCTCCTGATCTCGCAGCCGGACACCGGGGAGCAGGCGCTGGAGATCGTGGAGGTGCTGGTTCGCAGCCAGGCGGTGGACGTGGTGGTGATCGACTCGGTGGCGGCCCTGGTGCCCAAGGCAGAGATCGACGGCGAGATGGGCGACAACCACGTCGGCCTGCAGGCCCGGCTGATGTCGCAGGCGATGCGCAAGCTGACCGCCGCGATCAGCCGTTCCAATTGCGTGGTGATCTTCATCAACCAGCTTCGTGAGAAGGTCGGGGTGATGTTCGGCAACCCCGAGGTCACCACCGGGGGTCGGGCGCTCAAGTTCTACGCCTCGGTGCGGCTCGACATCCGCAAGATCGATTCCCTGAAGCAGGGTCTGGACGTGATCGGAGGTCGGGTCCGGGTCAGGGTGGTCAAGAACAAGGTAGCCGCTCCCTTCCGGTCGGCGGAGCTCGACCTCCTCTACAACGAGGGCATCTCCTACGAGGGCAGCGTCCTCGACGGTGCCCTGGAAGCGGGGGTCGTGGAGAAGAGCGGTGCCTGGTTCAGCTATGGGGAGATGCGCCTGGGTCAGGGCCGGGAGAATGTCCGCGACCTGCTCCGCAGCAAGCCAGACCTCACCGCCGAGATTGCCAACAAGGTGCGGCAGTCCGTCATCGGCGAGCCGGTGGCCGGACCTGACCGGACTCTGGAGGCTGAGCCTGAGGGTGTCAGCGTCCTGAGCTGAGGGGCGCAGCCAGAGAGCGGCCCGCCTGGACCGGCAGGCCAGCTTGGCCGTCGGTCGCGGTAGAATCTGTCCCACTTTAGTTCAATCTCCTACTCCTCCGGTTCCGTGAGGAGTTGCGGTCGGGAAGGGGCGGGCACTCGTCCCTTGTCCGCCACTGCGAGGTCTCGCCGATGGGTGCAGCAATCGTTGTATTGCTGGTGGTGCTGGCGGTGCTGGCGGTTGGCGGCGTCGTCTACGGCCTCAGAGCTTCCCAGCAGGCGCAGCTGCGGCTCGAGGAGCTGGCAAGCTCGAAAGCCGGGCTCGAGGCTGAAAGGAAGGCCGCCGAGTTGGAGGCCAAGGCCGAGACGCTCCGGCTCCGCGGTGAGGTGGAGCAGGAGCTCAGAGACCGGCGGAGCGAGGCGCTGCACCTGGAACAGCGGATCCTGCAGCGTGAGGAGCAGCTGGACCGCCAGCAGCAGGACATCCTCCAGCGGACCGATGGCCTGGCCGCCGAGCGCGCGCAGCTGGAGGAGGTGCGGATCCAGGCGGGCGCCGTCCGAGCTGCGGCCCAGACGGAATTGGAGCGAGTTTCGGGGCTCAGCCGGGAGGAGGCTCGACGGGAGGTCCTCGAGACCCTGGACCGGGAGCTGGTCGCAGAGAAGGCGGATCTGATCCGCAACTCGGTGGCGGCGGCCGAGGCGGAAGCTGACGAGCGTTCTCGGGAGGTGCTGGTCACCACCATTCAGCGGCACGCCGCCGACCAGACCGGCGAGACCTCGGTCTCGGTGGTCCCGCTTCCCAACGACGAGGTCAAGGGCCGGATCATCGGTCGGGAGGGGAGGAACATCCGGGCCCTGGAGTCAGCGCTCGGAGTCGACCTGATCATCGATGACACCCCGGAGTCGGTGGTGCTCAGCGGCTTCGACCCAGTGCGGCGGGAGGTTGCCCGGGTCACCCTCACCAAGCTGCTCAGCGACGGCCGCATCCATCCCACCCGGATCGAGGAGGTGGTGGTCAAGTCGAGGGAGGAGGTGGCCGCGCGGATCATGGAGGAGGGGCAGCAGGCCCTCTACGATCTCGGGCTCCAGAACGTCCATCCCGAGCTGGTCAAGCTGGTGGGCACCCTCCGCTTCCGCTACAGCTACGGGCAGAACGTCCTCGCCCATGTCAAGGAGGTCGCCTACCTGGCCGGAATGATCGCCGCCGAGATCGGGGTGGACGAGCGGCTCGCCAAGGAGGCGGGGATGTTCCACGACATAGGGAAGGCCGTGGACCACGAGGTGGAGGGGTCCCATGCGATCATCGGCGGGGAGATCCTGCGCCGGCTGGGCCGGCACCCGGACGTGGTCGACGCGGTGCGGTGCCATCACTACGACGTGGAGCCGACCACCGCGCTGGCCTTCATAGTCCTCAGCGCCGATGCGATCTCGGCATCTCGTCCCGGGGCACGGCGGGAGACCCTGTCCAGCTACATCAAGCGGCTCGAGAAGCTGGAGGAGATTGCCAACGGCTTCGAGGGGGTGGAGCGGTCCTTTGCCATCCAGGCCGGCCGAGAGGTCCGGATCATGGTCAAGCCGGACCGCATCAACGATGATGCCGCGGTGGTCCTGGCCCGCGACATCGCCCGGCGGATCGAGGGGGAGATGAGCTATCCCGGGATCATCAAGGTCACGGTGGTCAGGGAGACCCGGTCGGTCGACTACGCCAAGTAGACTTCCGCACCTTTGGGCCACACCGTTGTGAGGAACCTGTCACAAAGGTGACGCAAGTCCGGAGAACTGTCCCGGAAGTCGAAATCCGCCGTTTAGACTACGGTGGTCCGCTGGAAGGGACGGCTTACGGTGAGGGTCAGGATAGTGCGACCGGCGACACCCATGACGGGGCTCCTCCTGCGCACGCGTGGTGGGATCTCGACATTTGGCATGCCGGCCCCGGGCCGGGGCCATGGGGCAGAGTCACTTGAGCAATAGGGGGGTCGCCAGTGTCGGCGTCGTGGAACGCCCCGCGGAGCTCGCGCCTGGGGGGACCGTGAGCGTGCGGCCGGCAGCGGCTCGGGTGGACTGGACCGCCGATCTTGCCCCCAGGCGGCGGAAGTGGGGGGTGATCGCGGTCGTGTCGGGCACCGCGATCGCGGCCGCGATCGTGGGGGTGCTGCTGATACGCCCGTCGTGGGCCAGGCAGTGGGAGACCCTGCTGGTGGTCATGGCACTGGTCGCACTTCTGGAGCAGCGCGGAGGGGCCTCGCTGCCAATGGGCCGAGGGAGGCTCAACTTCAGCGCCAAGGCCTACGCCAGCATCGGGGCCGTCTACATCCTCGGCTTTCCCGGCGCGGCCGCCTCCGCCGTGGCGTCCTTCCTCGTCGGTGCGGCGGTTCACCGGCGGGTGGGGCTGAAGACCATCTTCAACAGCGCGATGAGCCTGCTGGTCTACGCAGCGGCGTTCTCGGTCTTCGAGGCCCTCCGCCAGCTGGCGGTTCCCGGCCAGGCGGTGAGCATCGTGTGGCTGATCCTGGCCGGAGCAGCTGGAGGCCTGGTCGCGTGGGCGGTGAATCACCTGCTCGTCGGCCTGGTCCTGGCGGCCGAGCAGGGCGCCAAACAGGTCCTGGCCCGGGTCTATCTCCGTCACGTGCTGGCCGTTCTGCCCTACTACCTGGGGTACGGGCTGGCCGGCCTCGGTGTGGTGGCGGCCAGCATCTGGCTGGGCTCGGTGGCGGCCAGCATCTGGCTGGGGGCGAGCGGAGCGCTGCTCACCCTGGCGGCGCCGGTGGCCATCGTCCAGACCGCCACCAATCGGTGGATGCACGAGCAGAACGCTCGCCTGCTGGAGGCCCGGAGCGGGTTCAACGCCACCTTGATCAGTCTGTCCAAGGCGATCGATCTCCGGGACAATGACACCGAGGGTCACTGCCGTCGGGTGGTGGAGTACTCCCTCCTGATGGGAAGGTTCCTCAGGTTCGACGATGACGAGCTGCTCCGGCTGTGTCATGGGGCCCTGCTCCACGACATCGGAAAGATCGGCATCCCGGATGCGATCCTGCACAAGCCCGGCCCGCTCACCGACGACGAGTGGCGGGTGATGCGCACCCACCCCCAGTTGGGGGCGCTGATGGTCGCGGACGTCAAGCAACTGGAACGGGCCCGAGAGGTGATCCTGAACCACCATGAGCGCTTCGACGGCAAGGGCTACCCGCGGGGGCTGAAGGGGGATCAGGTCCCCCTAGCCGCCAGGGTGTTCACGATCGCTGACGCCTTCGACGCCATGATCTCGGACCGGCCCTACCGCAAGGCCATTTCCCTTGCCGAGGCGCGGACCGAAGTGAGGAGGTGCGCGGGGACCCAGTTCGACCCAGTGTGCGTGAAAGCGTTCGACAGCATCTCGGACGAGGACGTGGAGGCCGTCGCAAATAAGAAAGAGCAGCCCACCGAGGAGCTGCTCTCTCTCT
This sequence comes from Candidatus Dormibacteria bacterium, assembly GCA_049518775.1. Taxonomy (GTDB): domain Bacteria; phylum Chloroflexota; class Dormibacteria; order Aeolococcales; family Bog-877; genus Bog-877. Next base: position 30,717 of record JBEKRL010000003.1, on the reverse strand, counting down.
GATTTGCGGCGAGGGTGTTAGCTACCCCCAGCGCAGATCAGCTCAACCCCACTCGGTGAGTTCCCAAGTGCTCATAGCGGCGACCTCTCCCTGAATGTTGGTAGGCGACTTTTTGACGACCGGCCCGGCGAGGACCTTCCTGCGTAAAAGTAGCTCAGATTCGGATAATGTCGCGACCGGCTCACTTCTAGATGACGAAGCGGTAACATAGCCCGGCTGGCCGCTCGCCTCTGGCCAGTCCCGCAGGGATGTGCCGTGGGGCTGGCGCCGGGCGCCGGGGCAGACGGCACGATGCCGTCCGCCGCGTAAACTGCCGGGGTTCCGCCGCTAGGAGGGTCCAGTTTGGCTGGGAGTGGAGTGCCTTGGCGGGCGCCTCTCCACGTGCCCAGGTTCCGAGCCCTCTGGCTCGCAGGGTTGCTGTCCTGGTACGGCGACTTCCTGACCCTTCCCGCCCTGATGATCATCTCCTACCGGCTGGGCGGGGAGGTCGGAGTCGGCCTGCTCTTTGTGTTCACGACCGCGCCCCTGCTGGCGCTGCTGCCGCTGGGGGGGCACCTGGGCGACCGAGGGGATCGGCGGAGGCGGCTGGTCGCTCTTGACCTGGTCAGGGCGGCGCTGGCGGGGCTGACCATCGCCGGGTCACAGGGCCATCTCCTGCTGGTGGTTCTGGTGGCAGCGGGAGGCAGCCGCTGCGCGTCGGCGCTCTACGACCCCGGAAGGCGGCGGCTGGTGGCGGTGCTGCTTCCCGAGCGGCTGGTGCCCGCCGGCAGCAGTCTGCTGTCGGTGGTGTCGGAGTCCGCCCTCCTGGTCGCGCCGGCCATAGGTGCTGGCCTCCTGTTATTCACTCGACCCACCACCCTGATCGCCCTGGACGGCGTCACGTTCATCGCGTCGGCGGCGCTGATGGGCAGAGTCGGGCGCCAGCCGGCACCATGGGGGCCGCGGGGGTACACCCGGCAGCCGATCTGGAGGGCGCTGGGCCGCGGCTTTTCGCTTCTACTGATGGAGTCCACCACCAGGCTCTTCGTGATCCAGGCGACCTTGGGGGCCGCTCTGGCCAGCGTTGTTCAGGTCTACTTTGTGCCACTCGCCAGGTACGCCTTCCACGTGGGCAGCAGCCAGGTGGGAGTCATGTACGTGCTCGTGGGCGGGGCATCCCTGCTGGGCAGCGCGGTGGCTGTGCGCCTGCCGGAGGTGCGGCGCCGGAGCATCGTGCTCCTCGGCTACTTCCACCTGGTGGTGGTGGTCATGGTGGGTGCGCTGTTGGGGGCGTGGGTCGTGGTGGTGGCGTTGGTCGCTTTCGCCGGCAGCGGGGCCCTCCAAGAGGTGTGGGGCTTCAACAGGATTCAGGTCCGGACCACCCGGGACGGTGTGGGGCAGGCGATGGGCTCGGCCCTGTGGTGCATGTATCTCGGCCGGGTGCTGGGCGCGGCATTGGCAACGTGGGGTACCACTCACCTGCAGCGGGGTGACTTCCTGTTCCTCCTGGCCGGGTGCGCCGTCGTCGTCTGCCTGCTGGCCAGCGTCGGAGGCCAGCTGGCATGGCGTCGGAACCACGCCAGCTGGCCCCCAGTCGGGCCGCCGCTGCCCTTCTAGCCTTAGAATTCCCCTCACAACCCAGGATGTTGTCCATCTTGCCAATTCCCCCCTCATCCACCGGCGGGAGCGCCGCCACCCCAGTGGAAGTACTCAAGGTCTCAGCCACCTCGCAGCCGGTGCGGGTTGCCGGGGCGATCGCGGGCGTGGTCCGGACCCATCACCGGGTCGAGATCCAGGCGATCGGGGCGGGGGCGATCAACCAGGCGGTCAAGGCGATCGCGATCTCTCGCGGGTATGTGGCGCCGGGAGGGCTTGAGCTGGTCTGCATACCCTCATTCATCGATATCGCCATCGATGGGGAGGAGCGAACCGGTATGCGCCTCATCGTGGAAACCCGCTGACCGGACGAGCCGGTCCCAGGTCGGTCTTCAGCCCGCTGCCGCTGCTGGAGGCTCGTCCTCGGCGGGCCCCCATCACCGCCCCGGGGGACAGGGCGCCACGGGTGAGCATCTGGCAGGTGGGCTGCCAGATGAACGGCGCCGACGCCGACTTCCTGGCGGAGCGGTTCGCCGAGCTGGGGATGGTGCCCGGGGTCGAACTCGAGGACGCCGATCTGGTGGTGCTGATCACCTGTGCGGTCCGCCAGCACGCGGAGGACCGCGCCAGCAGTCACCTGGGGAAGTTGGCGGGATGGAAGAGCTCACGCCCAGGGCGAGCCATCGCCCTCACCGGGTGCATGGTGGGCGAGCATGGGCAGAGCCTGCTGCGCCGCTTCTCCCAACTCGACTACGTCTTTGACATGCGCGATCCGGACGGCTTCTTCGTCCGCCTCCAGGACCTCTACCAGGGGGCTCTGGAGGGCCCGATTCCGCTCCCGGCGTCGGACCGCCTAGTCGCCTACCTCCCGGTCATGCTGGGGTGCAATGAGATGTGCACCTACTGCATCGTTCCCTTCGTCCGCGGCAGGGAGACGAGCCGGCCAGCCGAGCAGATCGAGGCCGAGGCGCGGCGGATGGTGGAGCGCGGGGTGCTGGAGATAACCCTGCTGGGGCAGAACGTCAACTCTTACGTGAGCCCGGAGGATGGATCCGGCCTGCCCGAACTGATGGCCAGAGTGGACCGGGTGCCCGGGCTGAAGCGTCTCCGCTTCCTGACCTCCCATCCCCGGAACGCCTCAGAGCGCCTGCTCGACGCCATCGCCGATCTGGAGACCGCCTGTGAGCAGTTCCACCTCCCCGTTCAGTCCGGCAGCGATTCCTGCCTGCGTCGGATGAAGCGCGAGTACTCGGTCGGCCAATATCGCAGGGTCCTCGACCGGGCCCGGGCCGGGATCGAGGGCGTCGGGCTGAGCACCGACGTCATAGTCGGTTTCTGCGGGGAGACCGACGACGAATTCGCGGACACTCTGGGGATGCTGGCCGACGTCCGCTTCGACACCGTCCACGTCCAGGCCTATTCGCCGCGGCCCGGGACGGCGGCGTACCGGCGGGCTGACGACGTGCCCCTGGTGGTGAAGAAGGAGCGCCTCCAGGCGGTTCTGGAGCTCCAGCGGTCGATCAGCCAGGAGCGGAACAGCGCGCTGGTCGGCAGCCGCGTCGAGGTCCTGGTCGAAGGAGTCGGCGTCGACGGGCGGGCCTATGGGCGGACCCGGCAGAACCGGGTCACCTGGCTCGAGAGGCATGCCCAGCCCGGCGAGACGGTCTGGGCCCGGGTGGTCTCGGCCACGGCGTGGCAGCTGGTGGCTGGGTGATGTCCGGGCCCGCCCGCAGCCCTGAGGCCGAGGCGAGCTCGGGGGCCTCGGACACGCCGGCCGTCCGCCAATACTGGGCGGCCAAGCGGGCCCACCCGGGCTGTGTGGTTCTCTTTCGGCTGGGCGACTTCTTTGAGTTGTTCGGCGAGGATGCCGAGCAGGCCGCACCGATCCTGGGGGTGGCCCTGACGGCCAGGGCCTTCGGCAGGGCTGGACGAATGCCCATGTGCGGCGTCCCTCATCACAGCCTGGAGACCTACGCCCGAAAGCTTCTGGAGGCCGGGCTCAAGGTTGCCGTCTGCGACCAGGTCGAGAACCCGCAGCCGGGTCGGCTGGTCGCTCGCCGGGTCGTCCGGGTGCTGACGGCCGGCACCCTCATCGAGGACAGCATGCTGCCGGCTGGCGCGACGGTGCGCTGTGTCGCTGTCTGCGGAGACGGGGGCGCGGTTGGGCTGGCGGCCCTGGATGTGAGCACGGGCAGGTGTCAACTGCGGGTCGTCGCCGGTGGGATGGATTCCCCCCTTCTGGCCTACCAGATCGGCGCCCTGGAGACCGCGGAGCTGGTGCTCCCTGAGGGGTCCCGGGTCCCGTCCCACATTCCTTCCGGCGCCAGCCTGACCTGGCGGCCTCCCCCCGCCTTCGACGCCGTCCGGGGAGGGGAGTTGATGAAGAGCTCAGGGGGGGCACCTCCATTGGGGGTGGCGGATCCGGGCGAGGGGCGCGCGCTGGCGGCGCTGGCTGCCTTGGCCGACTACTGCCGGGAGAGCGAGCTGGAGCTGGATCCGGCGTTCCTGGCCATCAGCTGGGCCCTGCCCGCGGAGACCATGAGTCTCGATCCCTCCACCCGTCGGAGCCTTGAGCTGACGGAGACGGTCGGAGGCGGTCCCTCACTGGCCAAGCTGATCGACCGGACTCTTACCTCGCTGGGTGCCCGTCATCTTCGTTCCTGGGTGCTGGAGCCGCTCAGCATGCTGGGCCCGATCCAGGAACGCCAGGGGGCGGTCTCGGAGCTGGCCGAGAAGGGGGCGGTGCGGGCGGCGGTCAGGGAATCTCTGCGCTCGTGCCGCGACCTGGAAAGGCTGGTCGGTCGCTGCGCCCACGGCAGTGCGGGCGCCCGTGACCTGGCGAGCCTGGCGAGCACCTTGGAGCAGCTGCCGCGCTTGAGTTCCGAACTGGCCCCGGCCAGGGCCAGCTGGTTGGAGCACCTGAGCCGCGACCTCGCCGGGCCCTCCGCGGAGCTGGCGGCTCTGTTGCGACGGGCGCTGGTCGATGACCCTCCCGCCCAGGTCCGCGACGGGGGCTTCATCAAAGGCGGGTTCGACGCGGAGCTCGACCAAATCCGGCAGACCAGCTCCGGAGCCCGGGAGTACCTTTCCAAGCTGGAGGCGTCGGAGCGGGAGCGCACCGGCATCCGGAGTCTGCGGGTTGGCTACAACCGGGTCTTTGGTTACTACATCGAGATTCGCAACTCGGCCCGGGAGTCCATTCCCGACGAATATGTGCGGCGGCAAACCCTAGTTGGGGCCGAGCGCTACATCACGCCCGAGCTGAAGGAACGGGAGAACGTGGTCCTCACGGCCAGAGATCGGGCGGCGGGGCGTGAGCTCGAGTGCCTCAAGGCGCTGGTAGGGGCGGTGGTCGCGGAGGTTGGGCTGATCAGCCGGGCTGCCCTGGCCCTGGGTACGCTGGACGTTCTCCAAGGGCTGGCCGAGGTGGGGGTGGAGTACGGCTGGACGGTGCCGATGATCGACGACGGCCTCGGTCTCGAGCTGCGCCAGGGTCGTCATCCCCTGGTGGAGGCGAGCCTGGGCGCCGGCCGCTTCGTGCCCAACGACGCCACCATCGATGGGGAGGAGGAGCGGGTTTGGCTGCTGACCGGCCCCAACATGGCGGGGAAGTCCACATTCCTGCGCCAGGTGGCGTTGATCTGTCTCCTGGGCCAGGTGGGCTCCATGGTGCCCTGCGCCAGTGCGCGCTGGGGCTTGGTGGATCGCATCTTCACCCGGGTCGGGGCCCAGGACGACATCGCCTCGGGGCGGAGCACCTTCATGGTGGAGATGGAGGAGATGGCCCTGATCCTGAGCCAGGCGTCGCCCCGAAGCCTGGTCATCCTCGATGAGATCGGGCGCGGAACCAGCACGTACGATGGCATGAGCATCGCCCAGGCCATTCTCGAGCACCTCCACGATCACCCCGGAATGCCGAGGAGAGTGCTCTTCGCCACCCACTACCACGAGCTCACCGCCCTTGCCGAGGAGCTGCCCAAGCTGCGCAACTACCGGGTCGAGGTGGTGGAACGGGAGGAAGGCGGCGAGGCCCAGGTCGTCTTCCTGCACCGGATCGTCGCCGGTGGCGCGGATCGCTCCTACGGAATCAACGTGGCCCAGCTGGCCGGGCTGCCCCGGAGTGTCGTCGACCGTGCCGCTCGCATCCTGGCCGACCGAGAGGCGGAGCGGCCACTCTCGGAGCCGAAACCGCCCGACCAGCAGCTGGCCCTGCCGCTGACGGTGCCTCATCCGGTGATGGTGGAGCTCGAGCAGCTGAGCATTGAGGGCATGACTCCGCTGGAGGCGCTCCAGAGGATCGCGGACTGGCAGCGCCGGGCGGGGGAGCCCAACTGAACCGCAACCAGCCCCCTGCCCATGGGCCCTCGGACAGGCAGCGGATCCATGTGCTCAAACCGCAGGTTGCCGAGGCCATCGCCGCCGGTGAGGTGATCGAGAGGCCGGCCTCAGTGGTCAAGGAGCTGGTGGAGAATTCGTTGGACGCGGGCGCCCATCGCATCACCGTGGAGTTCCAGGCTGGGGGGGCGGAGCTGATCCGGGTTGCCGATGACGGGGACGGCATGTCGGCGGCGGAGCTGGGCCTGGCGTTCCAGCGCCACGCCACCAGCAAGTTGTCGGTGATCGACGACCTGGCTTGGATCTCCACCTTTGGCTTCCGAGGCGAAGCCCTGGCCAGCATCGCGTCCGCAGCCCAGGTGAGCGCGACCTCCTGGGACCGGCGGTCATCGTCCGGGGCCCGGATCGAGGTCACGGACCGGGAGGTCGCTGTCCCGGTGCCGGTGGCGGCCCCGCCGGGCACGGTGGTCGAGGTGCGGAACCTCTTCGGCAAGACGCCGGCCCGGCGCGCCTTCCTGCGCAGCACCAGGGCCGAGGCCAGCGCCTGTCTGCGAGTGGTCGCCGAGGCGGCGCTGAGCCGGCCAGACGTAGCCTTCGAGGTGCGGGTCGACGGGCGCCGATCGCTGGGGGCTCCGGGACGGGGGGGCCTGCAAGAGGCGGCCCGCTCGGTGCTGGGGAAGGCGGAGTCGGCCGACCTGCTTGCGGTGGAGTGGACCGGGGGCGGAGTCTGCGTGGCGGGACTGATCGGCCCGCCCGAGGTGGCCCGGGCCAGCCGCAGCTCGCTGGTGCTGATGGTCAACGGCCGGCGCGTTCACCAGCGGGCCCTGGTGGCGGCGGTGGAGGGCGCCTACCGAGGACTGCTCCCGGTGGGTCGGTACCCGGTGGCGGTCCTGGACATCCGCTGCGATCCCAGCGAGGTGGACGTCAACGTCCACCCCACCAAGCGAGAGGTCCGCTTCGGCGATGAGTCACGCTTCTTCGAAGCCGTCCAACGAGCATGCTGGGGAGCACTCCAGGGGCTTGGGCCAGGTCAGCTGCCGCTCCCCAGCGGGGGGCGCGCGGGGATCGGGAGTGCGGCTGGCGGTGGGAGCGCCCGAGCTCCCGGCCCCTGGGCAGAGCTTGCCGAGGAGCTGCCCCTCGTGGGTGGGCCGGGGCCGGTCGCCGCCCCATCGGAGCCCCTCGGGGCGGCCGCCTCGTGGCGCTATCTGGGGCAGGCGCACAACCGCTACCTGGTGGTGGAGACCAGTACCGGAATCGCCCTGCTGGACCAGCATGCCGCTCACGAGAAGGTTCTCTACACCCGGATCCTTGGTCGTCTCCGTGAGTCTGCGCCAAGCGGGGCGACACCTGCCCAGCGGCTGCTCCAGCCGGCCCTGGTGGAGGTGGGGCCCCAGGCGGTCGCAGAGCTTGCCGCCGCGGAACCGCTGCTGGAGCGCGCCGGCTTCGAGCTGGCGGCGTTCGGGGAGGGCACGGTCCGGTGCTCCGCCGTCCCGCCCGGGAGCAGGCTCTCAGAGCTGCCCCAGCTTCTGGCCGAGGTGCTTGCCGGCACCCAGGAGGTCCCCGAGGGGGAGGCCGGGAAGCAGCATCGGGTGGCGGCTTCCATCGCCTGCCACAGCGCGGTCCGCTTCGGCGACCCAGTCAATCCTGAGGAGGTGGCCCGGCTCCTGAGCGATCTGGCCGATACCCCGGGAGGCATCACCTGCCCACATGGGCGCCCCGCCTTGCTGCTTCTCTCGGAGACGCACCTGCTCTCCGCGTTCGCCCGCCGTTGAGCCCTCGGCAGGAGGCCCCCGCAAGCCTCGTGGGTCCGCATCTGGTCCTGGCGGTGATGGGCCCGACCGCGTCCGGCAAGACTCAGCTGGCCGCCGGCCTCTGCCGAGAACTGGGCGGCGAGATGGTGAACGCCGACTCGCGGCAGGCGATTGCCGAGTTAGAGGTGGGGGTCTGCAAGCCGACCTCGGCCGAGCTCCGGGGAGTGGTCTGCCACGGGCTCGACTGGGCCCATCTGGGGGAGCCATTCTCGGCGGGCCGGTATCGGCAGCTGGCGGCCTCGACCATTGGAGATCTCCAGGATCTGGGCCGCATCCCGGTGGTGGTCGGGGGGACGGGCCTGTACGTGAGAGCCCTGCTCGATGGTTTCGACTTCGGGGGGGTTCCTCCCGGGAAGGAGCGGCCAACGTTGCCGGCCGAGAACCCGGAGGTGCTGGCCGAGCTGACCCGTCTGGACCCGGAGCGGGCGGCGGCGATCGACATCAGCAATCCGCGCCGGCTGGTGCGCGCGGTTGAACTGGCGCGCGCCGGGACCAGGGCGTCCCGCGCCGCCCCGCGGTGGCGGTCCCTGCGGTTGGGTTGCCGCATCGGGCCGGATCAGCTCCGCCGCAGGGTCGAGGAGCGCTCGGATCGGCTGATGGGGGAGCCCTTGGCCGCGGAGGTGCGCTCCCTGGTGGCCCGGGGCTACCCCCCGGCACTGGTGGCCAGCGCTGCAATCGGGTACGCTGAGGCGGTTGACTGGGTGGCGGGTAGGTGCTCGCGCCGGGAGGCGGCAGAGCGGTTGGCGGCCAGGACCTGGCGCTATGCCCGAGCCCAGATGACCTGGCTGCGGAGCGAGCCCAGCGTTGTCTGGATCGACGCGGGGACAGGCCTGGAGGAGATGGTGAGCGCGGGCGTGTCAGCGGTGGGGCTGGCGTGCGGCCAGGGGTTGCCTTGAGAGTATTCGACGAGTCTCTTCGGAGCGATCGTGAGCGGGCCTTTCTGCTCGGCTGGGTGCCCTCGGAGCGGGCCCTCAACCAGGTGGAACTGGAGATGGACGAGCTCCGCGAGCTGGCACGGACAGCCGGTGCCGAGGTGGTGGGGTCCGACGTCCAGAAGCGCCCTCAGGTCGACCCGTCGCTCTTCTTCGGGAGCGGCAAGATAGCTGAACTGCGGGCGCTCAGGGAGAGCCTGGGGTTCGGCCTGCTCATCACCAACGATGACCTCTCACCACGCCAGCAGCGGAATCTGGAGCGGGAGTTGGAAGTGCCGATCGTCGACCGCACCGGCCTGATCCTTGACATCTTCGCCCAGCACGCCCGGTCTCGAGAGGGCAGGATCCAGGTGGAGGTGGCCCAGCTGGAGCATCTCCTGCCAAGACTCGCCAGCACCGAGGGACTGTCTCGCCTGGGGGGTGGCATTGGGACCAGAGGTCCAGGCGAGCAGAAGCTGGAGAGTGACCGGCGCCGGATTCGAAACCGTCTCCGGTCACTCCAGAAGGAGCTGTCCCAGCTCGAGGACGAGCGCTCGCTGCACCGGGAGAGTCGCCGTCGCCTGCCCTTTCGGACGGTTGCGCTAGTTGGCTACACCAACGCTGGCAAGTCCACCCTGCTCAACGCTCTGACTGAGGGCGGGGCTCTGACGGAGAACCAGCTCTTTGCCACTCTGGACCCGACCACTAGGGCGGTGCGGCTGCCTCTGGGTCAGCCATGCCTGCTGGTGGACACCGTGGGCTTCATTCAGAAGCTGCCCCACGAATTGGTAGCCGCGTTCCATGCCACTCTGGAGGAGCTTGCGGAAGCGGACCTCCTGGTCCATGTGCTGGACGCGAGCCGGGCCGGCGCCGAGAAGCGGCTGGAGACCGTCCACAGCACCCTCCGGGAGCTCGATCTCGAGGACCGGCCGATCCTCCTCGCAATTAGCAAGGTGGATCTTTGCTCCCCGGACAGTCGCAGGCGACTCAGCACCTTGCAGCGGACCCCCTACCTGGATGTCGTCTCCGTGAGCGCAGTGAGCGGAGAAGGACTGGACTCACTTCGGTCTGCCATTGGCGAGGCCCTGGTCCGCGACATGCTGCCGGTGGAGACCGTGATCGCCTATGACAACTGGGCTGCCCTGTCCAGGTGGCGCCGCTACGGCGTGGTCGAGGCTGAGGATTTCACCAGCGACGGGATCCGGGTTCGCGGGCGACTCCCGGAGTCGATGGTCCAGACCATGGGCCGGGATGAGGCGGACAAGTAGCCAGCCGACCGGCCGGCCCTAGCTACGGACCGAGTACCCGGATGACGGCGACCACCTTGCCCTCCAGCTCCGCTTCGGTGACGATCAGCGGGGCATAGGCATCGTTGGATGGCTGGAGCCGGAGGTGGCCCTGCTCTCGATAGATCCGTTTGACTGTGACTTCGCCCTCACCGGTGGCCGGATTCTCCACCCGGACCACGGCCATGCTCCCATTGGGCACGTCACAGTTGGGCTTGACCACGACGAGGTCACCATCGAAGATGCCATCACCGGTCATGCTGTCGCCCCTCACCCGCAGCAGGAAGGAGTCGTCCCCACCGGCGATCTCCGGGCCGACGGCGATGCGATCCTCGATGTTCTGCTCGGCGAGCAGGGGAGCACCGGCCGCGACCTGGCCAACCAGCGGTAGCCAGTGGGATTGCGACAATTGGCGCGAAGCCGGGGTGAAGTCGGTGAGGAGCACCGTCCGAGACTTGGTGGGGTCGCGGCGGATGAGTCCCCGGCGCTCCAGGAGATTGAGATGATTCTGGACGGTCGAACTCGAACTCAGTCCCACCGCCCGCCCAATCTCTCGGACCGACGGTGGGTAGGCGCCGTCACGGCTGCGGGATCGCAGGTAGTCGAGGATTTCCTGCTGGCGCGGATGGAGGCCTTCGGGCATCTGACGGCTCCCTTCGACGGGGCCCAGCTTTGCGTCGCCCGGCCCCAGAACAAATGATCGATCAAGATGGTAGCACCAACGAGGCCCCGGTGCAAACGGCTGTTCGCTTCAAGGGGGCGAGCCGCCTTCGGGGAGATCTGGTGCTGCGCCGAGGCCAGCCGTCCAGCGGGCGCGGCCGCCACTTCTGCAGAGGTGACTGGTGATCACCTCGGCCAGGTCGCTCAGTTGACGCCGCTTGTGGTCGCTCACCGGGGAGCCTGGGGGATCGCCCCGGAGAACACCCTGGCTGCCTTCGAGGGCGCGGTGGGGCTGGGGGCAGACATGGTGGAGTTCGACGTGTGGAGGTGCGGGTCGGGGGAGCTAATAGTGCTCCATGACGGAGTGGTACAGGGACGCTCCATCCACTCCCTGACCCATCGCGAAGTGGTTGAACTCATCGGCAGGCCGGTCCCCAGGCTGGAGGAGGTCCTGGATCTGACCCGCGGTCGAATCGGTATCGACCTAGAGTTGAAGGACTCGGAGTGCGTGGCCGAGGTGTCTGAGGTGGTGCGAAGGCAGGCCCTGCCCGGGTTGGTACTCCTCTCCTCCTTCTCGACCAAGGTGGTGGGTGAGCTCCGGGCCCTGGACCTCAACGTCAGACTGGGATTGATCTGGGCCCGGCCCTTGGGTCGTGGGGGAGAGCATGACCCGGTCCAGGCCGCCAGCTCGGTGGGGGCGACCCATCTGGCTCTGCACCACCGTCTCCTGCGCGAACAACTCATTGTCCACGCCCGCGGGGCCGGGCTTGAGCTGCTGCCCTGGACGGTGAACGGGCCCCGGGTGCTGAGGCGGTGGCTCGCCTGCGACGCCGTCTGGGGAGTGGTGACCGACCGGGCAGAGTTGGCGCTCGAGCTGCGCAGCCTGCTCCAGCGGCCGCGGGCATGAGAGGGCTTGCCAAGGAGCCATCTGAGGCGATGCCTCTACCAAGCAAGCGAAGGCGCAGCCCTGCCCGGGGAGGGTCCGCGGGGACTTGTTGGGGCCGGCGACCCACCGCTGGCTGTGGCATCCCCTCTTCCGGGAAAAGGCCGCGCCAGCGCCGAGGTTCTTCTCATCGCGGGCTGGGACGATGGCCCGCTGAAGCCCACCGGGGAGTACTCGCCCGGCCAGCACGACGAAGGACTTCGACCTGTCCGCCGCTGGTCCGAGCGGGTCGCTCTGAGTGCGGCCGAGGCGGCGCTGGTGCCTGCTTTCCTGGTCGGCCAAGCTAGCCCGGCAAGAGCTCGGTTGAGACCAGCATCGCTGCGACCGCGACTGTGAGGCCCTCGGGCCGGTACCTCGGGGTCCCCCTCCGCTGGCAATCTCCACTCCACGGCCATGGCGCCCCCGACCGCCGCTCCCAGTGCCGGCTGTCCGTTCAGGAGGCTGGTGAGGGTGAGCGGGGAGTGGCTGCGGGTGCCCGTGGCCCGTACGGGGTGGCCATGCTTCGTAGGCTGGCGCTCGGGACGACGGTCGGCCTGATAGTTCACCCCGACGACCCGGCAAAGAACAGCTGCGCTGGCGTCAGATCGCTGGCGAGTCCAGCCAAGCCGTCCTCGGCGACTCCCGCCGTGTCAGGCCGCACGGTGACTGAGAGGGTATGGGGCGCGTCCGTGAGCCGTCACCACAGCACGCACCTCTGGCGGATGACCTTGACAATCGAACAGCTGTTCCCCATAATACGAACAGATGTACGAGCGAGTCGAATCCCGAGGACCACGTCCCATTACCCCGACCCGGCGGATCGCTGGCCGAGGGGGGCGGCCCGGGCTGCGCCTGCTGGCGAAGCTGCTGGTGCTGACCGCACTGATCGGTGCGGTCATGATGCAGGCCGTGCTGGGCACCTCCGGGTGGGCGGGGCCTTCAGTCGTGGTCCGGCCGGGGCAGACCCTGTGGTCGATCGCGAGTCAGCACTATCCCCAGACCGATCCCCGAGCCGCAATCAGCGCTATCGAAGCGGCCAACTCGCTGCATGGTGCCGTGATCACCCCTGGCGAGCGGCTTGTGCTACCGCCGGCCTGAGAGGGATCTGGGCAAGTCGGAGAGGAGGTGCGGGAGACTCGTTCCGTTGGGGCGCACGCACCTAGGGATCCTCTGAGCCGACACGAGGTTAGCCAGGGTCGGAATTGAGCAGGCGAGCCATTCCCTCAAGCGGGATGGCGACCCAGTCTGGCCGGTTCCGCAGCTCGTAATCGATCTCGTAGAGCGCCTGTCCTGCTTGGAGTGTGGTGAGCAGCAAGTCCCTGGCGGCGGCGTCATCTGGCAAGAGCCCGCTCCCTGCCGTGAGGGCCAGGTAGCGATGCATGAAGGCCTCTCTGGCGAGCGCTGACCAAGCGCGGCCGAACGGCGCCAGGCTGGCCGCACTCACATCGGCGGAGTTGACCTGCTGCCTCAGCGCCACCGAGGCGGCGTAATCGAAGGAGCGGAGCATGCCCGCCAGATCCCGGATGGGACTGTGCCGGCGCCGCCTGGCCGCAATCGGGACGGAGGGCCGCCCCTCGAAGTCCAGCGCGTGCCAGCCCGAGTCGGTCATCAGAAGCTGGCCCAGGTGGTAGTCGCCGTGGATGCGAATGGCGGCACCGGAGGGCTCCAAGGCGATCACCTGGCGAGCCAGATCGTGAAGCACGGTGGCGTGAACCGCGAGGGGCTCCAGGCGGGCATCGGCGAGGGCCAGAAGCTTCTCCACGGAGGAATCGATCTCGGCGGCGATCCCCTGGAGGTCATCGCGAGTGAGGGGACCGGCCTCGAGCTCGGGGCTGCCCCTGAGCCGGGCGAGTGCCAGGTGCATCTCGGCAGTGAGGGTCCCGATCGCTGCGGCCGCTCCGGCGAACGAGCCCCCCTGGTGCTCCACGGCCTGCCGGCAGTCGGATGGCAGTGGGAGAGCTCCGTCTGCATCGATAAGCAGGTCGCTGTAGAGGTCGCGTAGAGAGGTGAGCGCCAAGGAGAAGCCGTCGGTGCCATTGCGCAGGTAGGTCTGTGCCACCGCCAGCGGGGCGCTGGCTCCGTCCAAGGTCGCCTCAACCATGCCCAGAGGTCGGGCGATCCCCCTGAATCCGACCTTGTCCAGGGCCTCCAGCAACTCAACCTCGGGGCTGACCCCCGGCCAGATCCGTCGCAGGACCTTGATCAGGATCTCCTCCCCGTAGAGGACCGTGGACTGGCTCTCGTCACTCGGAGCAGAGGGTCGCGGCTCAAGCCCGGGACGGATTGCCAGCGGCGGATGGAGGAGACGGAAATGGAGCCGGTCGGACCCGTCCCCAGAGACGGTGCGGCTGTCCGCGAGCGACCGCAGGAACTGAGAGCTTAGGACCGGGTCCGTGAAAGCGTCATAAACAGCCCACGTAGGCCCACCCGCCGCGGGGGCTCCGGGTAGGACCGGCACCCGCACGGCCGCCGACCTCACCGCCCGGGGCAGACGGCGGTCCCAGGGGCGCAGTCCCAGGACCAGTTGGTAGGTGGCCGGGGGCCCGCCGTCGAAGTGGGCCTGCACTAGGACGACGGCCAGCCCCGGGACCTCCCGCCGGACCCAGAAGGTCTCCTGGACCTCCAGCCTTTGCATGGGGCGGTCCTTGTCGGCGAACCAGCGCTCTTGGGCCAGGCCGGCGGCCAGCACCGACTCGATATCGGCCAGATCTGAGAGCCGAGGTGCCTCGCTCATGGTTGTGCCTCCAGCCGCAGCCAGTAGAAGCCATGAGGACCGAGGGTCAGCGGGTAGGGACGCGACCTCACCCGCGGGAAGGGCACCCGGCCCACCAACTCTACCGGGACTGTGCCGGCGAACTTGCGGATGTCCAGCGTGACCGGCTGGGCGAATCGAGAAAGGTTGTTCACGCAGAGGATGGTCTCAGTGTCGGAGGATCGCACGAACGCGAGGATCGAAGGGTTGGTTGCTTCAGCCAGTTCGAAGGTGCCGCGGCCGAAGACCGGGTGCGCCTGGCGGATCCGCAGGAACCGACGCAGCCACTGGAGCAGAGAGCTCTCGGTGCGCTGCTGCTGCTCGACGTTGCAGGCCTGGTAGCCGTAGAGCGGATCCATCAGCGGAGGCAGATAGAGCTGGGCAAAGTCGGCCCGGGAGAAGCCGGCATTGCGATCGCCACTCCACTGCATCGGGGTGCGCACTCCGTCCCGGTCCCCGACGTAGAGGTTGTCACCCATTCCGATCTCGTCTCCGTAATAGAGGACGGGAGTGCCAGGCAGGGAGAGCAGCAGCCCATAGAGCAGCTCCATCTGGCGCCGGCCGTTCCCGAGCAGCGGGGCCAAGCGACGTCGGATTCCGATGTTGAGCTTCATCCGCGGGTCGCTGGCGTACTCGGAGTACATGTAGTCACGCTCGGCATCACTGACCATCTCCAGGGTCAGCTCGTCGTGGTTGCGCAAGAAGATTCCCCACTGGCAGCCGGGTGGAATCTCCGGAGTCTGGGCCAGGATCTCGCTGATGGGGTAGCGCTGCTCTTGGCGCAGGGCCATGAACATCCGGGGCATGAGGGGGAAGTGGAAGCACATCTGGCACTCGTCGCCGTCGCCAAAGTACGCGCGCACGTCCGAGGGCCACTGGTTGGCCTCGGCCAGCAGCAGTCGTCCGGGGAAGGCGGCGTCCACCTCTCGGCGCACCCGCTTCAGGAAGGCATGGGTCTCAGGAAGGTTCTCGCAGTTGGTGCCTTCGGCCTCGAACAGATAGGGGACGGCGTCAAGTCGCAGCCCGTCCAGGCCCATTTCCAGCCAGAAGCGGATCACGTCCAGCATCGCGTCCTGGACCTCCGGGTTGGCGTAGTTGAGATCGGGCTGGTGGCTGAAGAAGCGGTGCCAGTAGTAGGCGCCGGCCTTCGGGTCCCAGGTCCAGTTGGAGGTCTCGGTGTCCACGAAGATCACCCGGGCACCGGGGTAGCGGTTGGGGGTGTCGCTCCAGACGTACCAGTCCCGGGTGGGGGAGTCTGGCCCGCTGCGGGCTGCCTGGAACCAGGGGTGCTGGTCGGAGGTGTGGTTGACCACCAGGTCGGTGATCACGCGCATGCCGCGCGAGTGGGCCTCGGCGACCAGTCGGCGAACGTCGTCGAGGGTCCCGTACTCGGGCTGGATGGCATAGAAGTCCGAGATGTCGTAGCCACCGTCCCGCTGGGGTGAGTTGAAGATGGGTAGGAGCCAGATGCAGTCGATCCCCAGCCAGTGGAGGTAGTCCAGCTTGTCGATCAGCCCGGGGAGATCCCCGATGCCGTCAGCGTTCCTGTCGGAGAAGCCCCGAACGAACACCTCGTAGATGACCGCGTCGCGGTACCAGTGCGGATCGGCGACCAGGGTCATGTCTCTACCCAGTAGATGCGGGCGGGGACGCTGCCAGCGTCGAGGTCGATCTGGTGGTCTCGGCCGCTCCAGGTCTCGCTCGTCTGCCGGAGCAGCTCGTGAGCCCGAACGCGGGCACCCGGGCGCAGGCCCAGCCGCCTCAGCGACAGGGAGAACTGGGCCCGCCGGGGCCGCCCGGCCGCCAGGTCGACCGCAACCACGACCACGTCGGAGCGGTCTGCGGTGTGCTTCGAATACACCAGCAGAGCTGGGTCGGCCGACCGGTGGAAGTAGAGGCGGCGCAGCTGTTGGAGGGCTGGGTGGTCTCGGCGGATCTGGTTCAGGCGAGCCGCCAGGGGCGCCAGCGACCCCGGCTGGTCCCAGTTCCGGGGCCGGTACTGGTACTTCTCGGAGTCCCAGTAATCCTCACTGTCGGCGGACTGAGGGCGGTTCTCGCAGAGCTCGAATCCGCTGTAGATCCCATAGGAAGGGGAGAGAGTGGCGGCCAGAATGAGGCGCCGCCGAAAGACCTCGGGCCCGCCCTGCTGCAGCTCCAGGGTGAGCACGTCCGGGGTGTTGGTGAAGAAGTTCGGTCGGAGATAGTCGACGCTGTCGCGGGTCAGGTGGGTGAGGTAGGAGCGCAGGTCCCCCTTGGTGGAACGCCAGGTGAAGTAGGTGTAGCTCTGGCTGAAGCCCAGCTTGGAGAGCTCATCCATCAAAGCCGGCCTGGTGAAGGCCTCCGCCAGCAACACCACGTCAGGGTGTGCTTCCCGCAGCCGGGCGATCAGCCAGGCCCAGAAGGGGAACGGCTTGGTGTGGGGATTGTCGACCCGGAAGATCTTCACGCCCTGGCCAACCCAGAAGTCCAGGATGTCGTAACAGGCGTCCCAGAGCGCCCGCCAGTCAGAGCACTCGAAATCCATCGGCAGGACATCCTCGTACCGTTTTGGTGGGTTCTCGGCGTTGCGGATGCTCCCGTCGGGTCGGTGCAGGAACCAGTCCGGGTGCTGGGTGACCCAGGGGTGGTCGGGCGAGCACTGCAGGGCATAGTCGAGGGCGACCTCCAGCCCCAGCTCGGCGGCTCTACCGACGAAGTGGCGGAAGTCCTCAAGATTCCCCAGTTCGGGGTGGATGCTGGTGTGGCCACCAAGGGCAGATCCGATCGCCCAGGGGCAGCCGGGCTCTCCCGGCTGAGCCACCGCGGCGTTGTTCCTCCCCCTGCGGCCGGTCACCCCGATGGGGTGGATGGGGGGCAGGTAGACGACGTCAAACTTCATGTCGGCGATGGCCGGGAGCCTGTGCTCAGACGTGGCCAGGGTGCCCGAGTGCTGTCCGTCCGAGCCCTCGGAGCGGGGGAACATCTCGTACCACGCTCCGATGAGGGCGCGGGGACGCTCGACCCAGACCGGGAAGCGACGACTGCGGGTGGGCGTCGCCGGCACCGGGGCCTCAGCCATCCTGGCGACCACTTCCGGACTCAGAAGGTAGCGCTCGATCTCAGACGGGTCCCCCTGGAGCAGTGAGTCCAGGCGCTCCCCAGCAGCCAGGCGGGCGGCTTCCGGCCACCCCGGCAGTGACTGCTTGACCAGCGTCACCCCGATCGGGAGTTCTCCCGCCGTGCTGGCCCCAACTTCCAACCAGCGGCAATAGTCGCTCCGCCAACCGTCGAAGGCATCGACCCAGGCCTCCACCTGGAACTCGCCGGCTCCCAGGGATGAGAACTCCATGCCGCCGACCCAGAAATCGTCCATCCTGGGGCTGAGTCGGGAGTGCCGCCAGCCGGCGCCCTCGTCCGGGGAGAGCGAGCGCCACCGCACTTGGACACGGAGGGTCGGGTGCCCGTCGGTGAACACGCAGGCTCGCACGGGAATGTTCTCGCCCTGGACGGCCTTGGCGGGCCGGGCCCCGTCGTCCACCAGGGGCGTCACGGTGGTGATGGCCATACGCCGGACCCGATCCACGATGAATCGTGAGGTAGGGGGCCCGGGACGGTCGGTCACGCCCTTAGATTGCCACTCTGCCACCGGGCCACGCAGGCGCTTCCCCGCCCAGGGGCCGGCCGCGCGGCGTGGGCGGGGATGCGTCTGGGGTGCAACGGGCAGCGAGGGCAAGCGATTGCAGTGGCGCCGTCCGGGGCGTTGACTCCCCAGGTGGGAGGCCGGCCGACCTTCCCGCACCGACCTGACGCGGCCCGACCCTGGTGAGGTGGGGGAGGGCTAGGGACATCGTCGCCACCGCAGCCGACCTCTCTATGGCGTGGTGTGCCTCGCCCTTCGTGAGGCGGCGCTCCCGAGAGCTGCAACCGCTCGCGGTCGGACTGGGTAGCGCGGCCGCCGGGCTCGGCCCGATCCGGCGGTGAGCATGGGAGCTGTTCCGTCGGCGCGATGCGGGCAGGTGACAGATCGTGCAGGCCCGAACCGGCTTCCGGTATCTCAGCTTCAGCCCCAGCGAGTGGTCGGAAGCGTTGCCGCCGACCGCGGGGACCTGTTCCGTGCGCTGCAGCGGCACAGAGCGCAGGCTCCCGAAGGGCGGGGATCGCCAAAGCGGGTGGTCCCCGACGCACCGGCATGGGGAGCGCCTACAGCCTCGCCTGGCTGGCGCTGGCGTTGACGTGATTCGCTCCCGGCGCCGACGTCCCGTACTTCTCGCGCCTCCAGACCTCGAGCCCGAGGCCCTGCTTGGCCGGATGCGATCGGTCCTCTTTGGACCGGTCCCGAACGGGACGCCGGTTGGAACGATCCGGGGTAGAGGGGAGCCGCAGCCCTGGGAACGCGGGCACCCCTGCCGCTGAGCGGGGTCTCGCCGGCTACCTGCTGAGTCGTGCGCCTGGTTCCGGGCGGCCGGTCCATCCCGGCTCCCGTCAAGCCCGACGCGCTGGCGCTCCGACCGGCCGGTGCCCTGGCGCCGCCGGTGAGACCCTGCAGGCAGCTGGTTGGGGGCCATACCCAGGGAGGAGGACCGGCCTGGCAGGACGGTGTCCGCACTCTGGGCCTTAGCTATAGATAAGAGACCTTATCGTGAGCCAAGCCGTGCCGGGGCGGTTTCCACCCTCTGTCCCCCGGGGAGGTCCCTTACGACGAGGCCCGGGACCCTGGGACCTCCACCAGCACGCATGCCCCGGTCCGGCGGTGATCGGCGCGTCGGTCGCGGCCTTCAGCTGGGATGGGCTCCTTGGGCCAAGCCCGCCGGGCGCCACCCCCAGAAGACCACGTCGGCTCCCAGCCGGCCCCCCTGCCGCAGGGGTGGGATCTTCTCTATCCGATCCACGCGGATTCGGGGGAAGGCACTGAGCAGGTCCGCCTCGGTGAAGAGCTGCCCGGGGCCGGAGGGTCTGTCCAGGCCAGGTCGACGCACGACAGCTGGAGATCCAGAGCCGCTGCCCTGGCTCGTGGACGGGCCTGCTCCAGCGGAACTGGGGAAAGGTCCAGTCCGGTGACGTTACAGCCGCGAGCAGCCAACCAGATCCCATTGCGACCGGGGCCGCAGCCCAGGTCCACGGCCCGTCCCGGTGGCAGACCATCGACACATCCCACCAGGGCCGGGTCCGGTTGGATGGCCAGTCGGCCTCGCTGAACCGGCGGTCCCAGGTTTCGCCAGCGGTCATGTCCCACCTCGGCGGGCTGGGGCTGAGGTGGGAGTCCCCGACCTCACCTGTCCGCTGGGTGACCTTAGATCCC
Source organism: Candidatus Dormibacteria bacterium (assembly GCA_049518775.1). GTDB lineage: Bacteria > Chloroflexota > Dormibacteria > Aeolococcales > Bog-877 > Bog-877. The sequence goes on along the minus strand of JBEKRL010000003.1, from coordinate 11,187 downwards.
AGGCCGAACCCTTGCCACAGGGCTAGGCGCCTCGGCTCGCCAGCCGGCAGCGATCCCCCAGAACGTCGACCCCCTCCGCCGCCAGGCGCTCGGCCTGGCTGGACTCGTACCCCGGTACCAGTCGTCCCTGGCTGGTGACCACGCGCCACCAGGGAAGTCCCTGGGAATGGGCTAGGACGTTCCCCACCGCCCGGGCAGCGCCGGGGTGGCCAGCGAGGGTGGCGACCTCGCCATATGTGAGCACCTCGCCGGGGAGGGTGGCCTGGAGGACCAGCCCGACGGCCTGAGCCAGGGACATCCGGGAGCTGTGATTCACGCCGTGAACCCAACCCCGGAGTGGCCCCCGAGGCCGCGGTTCGGCAGCCCCATTGGTCGGGCCGACCGGCGCCGTCGCGATCCTCCGGCGACCCAGACCCTGCTGCGCGCCAGTAGAGCGCGCCAGCCGCCACGACCGCCCGGATGGCGACCACCACGGCCTGGCAGGGGATGGCGCAAGGAGCGCTGAACCCGGTGCCGGGGTGGAATTGGCAGCTCAGCATTGCCCCCGGTGGCTTCAGGGCAAGACGCCTGGCAGCCCCCCAAGGGTGCGATCGTCTGGCCCAACCCTGGCCCCTGGCCGTGGCCCCAGTCGTGTCTCAACTCCAGCGCTCCCAAGTTGAACGGGGAGGGTTCCAGCCCGCCGTCCTCGCGGACCGTTCCTCCGAGCCGGATCCGTTCGGGTCTCCCCTATTCTTTCCGGATGCCACCCCCCTCTGCCGAGATCGCGCGAATTGACGTGGAGGAAGCGCTGCGCCGCCTCCGGGGTCGAGTTCACACCACTCCCCTCCTCCATTCCCGACTCCTGGACGAAAGAGTGCGAGCCCGGGTCTGGCTCAAGGCTGAAAGCTTCCAGCGGGCCGGCTCCTTCAAGACCAGGGGTGCGTTCAACGCCGCCCTGGTGGGCCTTGAGGCCAACGACCTCCGAGGCCTGGCCGCCCTCTCGTCCGGGAACCACGGGCAGGCCATCGCGCTGGCGGCCGAGGAGCTGGGGTTGCCCGCTGTGGTGGTGATGCCCGCGACCGCATCCGCGGTCAAGATCGCGGCCGTGCGGAGCTATGGAGCCGAGGTGATCACCGACGGGGTGACCATGACGAACCGGGAGCGGATCGCAGCAGAGCTGGCGACCGAGCGTGGCCTTCGGTTGATCCACCCGCACGATGACCCGGACGTTATCTCCGGGCAGGCCACCGTCGGCTATGAGCTGGCCGCCCAGCTCCAAGAGCGCGGTGTCGAGGCACCGCTGGTGCTGGTCCCGGTGGGCGGAGGCGGACTGATCTCCGGGGTGGTCATTGCCCTGCGCAGGTGGTTGCCCAAGGCGCGCGTGGTCGGAGTGCAGTCGGAGGCCGCCAATGCCGCCGCCCTGTCGGTGGCGTGTGGTAGGCGGGTGTCGCTGCCGGAGGTTCCGGTGACCGTTGCCGACGGGGCCGCCACCCTGCGGCTCGGCCAGCTCTGCTGGGAGATCGTCAGGGCCGAGGTCGACGAGGTCGTCACTGTTACCGAGCAGCAGATCGGTGATGCCTGCTGGTGGCTCTGGAGCCGCTGCAAGCTTGTCGTGGAGCCCACCGGGGCCCTCGCAGTCTCCGCCGCCCTGACCCACATCGCTGAGCGGCGGGTGGCCACGAACCAGGCCGACCCCTCCACCGGCGAGGTGGTCTGTGTCCTGTCTGGAGGGAACTGCCTACCGAGCCAGATCGCGCGGCTGGTGCCCGACCCGCTGTAGGGCGGCCAGGGATCAGCTCCAGCCGGCGGGCCGTGCCTAGGTCAGGAAGGCCTGGAGCCGAGCCAATCCCTCCTCCAGATCCTGGTCCGCGAGCGCGTAGGAGAAGCGGAGATAGCCCGGGGCTCCAAAGGCCTCTCCTGGAACCACGGCCACCCGAACCTCGTCGAGCAGGAGCCGGGAGAGATGCTCCGAGCTCTCCACCCGCTGCCCGGCCAGCGTCCTTCCCATGACGCCGCTGACAGAGGGGAAGACGTAGAAGGCCCCGTCAGGGGGCAGGCACTCAAACCCAGGCAGACGCTCCAGGCCGGCCAGGATCGCCTCGCGGCGCCGCGCGAAGGCGTCCCGCATCCGGTGCACCGATCCCAGACCGGAGCCTAGAGCCGCTAGCGCTGCCCACTGCGAGACGTTGCTGATGTTGCCGCAGTCATGGGACTGCAGGTTCGAGGCCGCAGCAATCTGAGCCTTCGGCGCGATGAGCCAGCCAACCCGCCACCCCGTCATCGCGTAGGACTTGGCCACCCCATTGAGCCGGAGGGTCCGCTCAGCCAGCTCCGGGACCACCGCCGCGATCGAGTGGAACGCCGCGTCGCCATACACGAACTGCTCGTAGATCTCGTCACTGACCACCCAGAGACCCCGCTCTAGGGCCCAGTTCCCAATCTCGCGTAAGTGATCCTCGGAGTAGACGGCCCCGGTCGGATTCCCCGGGGATACCAGTAGCAACGCCTTGGTCCTGGGGCTGAGGGCACGCTCCAGATGGTCCAGGGAGACCCGAAATCCCCGGGCCTCGTCCGCCGGCACGAGGACCGCGACCCCACCTGCGAACGCGATCGCCTCGGGAAAGGTCACCCAGTAGGGACTCGGGACCAACACCTCGTCCCCCGGGTCCAAGAGGGTGGTGAAGGCCCGACCCACGGCCTGCTTGGTCCCGCTGGTGACCAGGACGTTGTCGGAGGTCACGTCGGTGGCGGTGTCACGACGGGTCTTGGCCGCGATCGCCTCGCGCAGCTCCGGCAGCCCGGCCGCCGGGGTGTAATGCTGCATCCGGAAGTCACTGCAGGCGTGGATTGCCGCCTCCACCACCTCAGCGGGAGTGGCGAAGTCAGGCTCCCCGGCCGCGAAGGAGATGACCGAATGGCCGGCGCTGGTCAGCTCGCGGACCTGGCGCTCGATGGCTAGGATGGCCGATTCACGCACGGCCCCGACCCGCTTGGAGATCCCCGTGGAGGCGTCCCTCGTCCCAGGCAATACACTTCTCCTCATGCCAACTGGTGGTGGTTCGGGCTTGCGCGTACCACCGCATCTCCTGCCCGCGGACGGGCGCTTCGGCTGTGGCCCCTCTAAGATACCGGCTCCCGCGCTTCAGGCCCTGATGGTCGCGGCTCCAACTCTGCTGGGCACAAGTCATCGCCAAGCCCCGGTCAAGCAGCTGGTCCAGCGGGTGAGGGATGGCCTCAGGGAGCTATTCGGGCTTCCCGACGGCTACGAGGTCGCTCTGGGCAACGGTGGTGCCACCGCCTTCTGGGATGTCGCCTCACTCTCCCTGATCGAGCGGCGCAGTCAGCATCTGGTCTTCGGGGAATTCTCTTCGAAGTTCGCCGAGGCCACGACCCAGGCCCCCTTCCTCTCCGATCCGGAGGTGATCGAGTCCCCGCCGGGCACGCATCCCTGGCCGCGCCCCAGCTCCGAAGTGGACGCCTACTGCCTCACCCACAATGAGACGTCAACCGGCGTCGCCATGCCACTGCGGCGGATCGGCGGAGACGGCCAGCTGGTCTTAGTCGACGCCACATCGGCCGCTGGTGGGCTTCCCGTCGAGATGGCCCAGGTGGATGCCTACTACTTCTCACCTCAAAAGTGCTTCGCCTCCGAGGGCGGGCTCTGGGTGGCCGTGCTCTCGCCGGCGGCGGTGGAGCGCTCCGAGCGGTTGGCGGCCACGGACAGGTGGGTACCGGCGTCTCTTAGCCTCAAGCTGGCATTGGAGAACTCTCGTCAGGACCAGACCTACAACACCCCCGCGATCGCGACCGTGTTCCTGCTCGTCCAACAGGTGGAGTGGATTCTGGAGCACGGGGGCCTGGACTGGGCGGTGAACCGCTCTCGCAGTTCCGCCGAGCTCGTCTACGACTGGGCGGAGTCGCGCAGCTGGGCCTCTCCGTTCGTCACCGACCGTGCCCAGCGAAGCTCGGTGGTCGCCACGATCGATCTGGTGGACAGGGTGCCGGCGAAGCAGGTCTCCTCGATCCTTCGGGCGAACGGGGTGGTCGACATCGACGGGTACCGCCGGTTGGGGCGGAATCAGCTGCGGCTGGGGCTGTTCCCGGCGGTCGATCCTGAGGACGTGGCCCAGTTGACACGGTCGATCGACTGGGTGGTGGAGGCGCTCACGGACTGACGGCCCACTGACTAAGTTGTGACGCCGGAAAGTGGCGTTGGGATGGGCCAGGGCGGATAGTAGACCTGATGGGAAGGGAGGTCGGGGGCGGCATGCCGGCGTTGCCGCCGGGGGGTGGTCACCCTGCTCCTGAGGTCGCTTGGGAGGCGCTCGTCGCCAACCGCGCCGGGGGTGATCCCCAGGCTCTACAGAGGCTTCGGCCCTGGCTGGAGGCGAGGGCCGAGCACTTGGTGGGCGATCCTCAGATGGCGGCCTTGGTCGCCCAGCAGGTCCTGGTGGACCTGTCGGCGCCTTCCGCTCTGGCGGTTCGCTCCGCGGAGGAGCTCCAGCAGTGGCTGGGCATTCGACTGGCCCAGACCGCGGCCTTGCTCGCCGGTGGACTTTGGTCGGACGGTGGAACTGGCCCCGACAGCTCCTCCGTCATCGCGCCCGCCGTCCTAGTGGGGGCCGGTTGGTGGTTCACATCATGGGCCCGCCGGCTCCTGCCTCGAGGATGGGGGCGGGTTTCGGCGGCCACGGTGGGGTCGGTGACTGCGGCCCTGGCGGTCGGGCTGGTGGCGTTCGCGATGACGTCGAGCCTGGCAGGGACCGGCCCGGCGACCGGATCCGTGAGGTCGGCCCTGACGGTCACGCTCCCCGGCGTGGTCCCCTACGTCATCTCGCCGGCCATGCTCCCCAGCCCCGCTGCGACTCCTGCCCTGATCCCCGTCCCCTCCGGGACGCGCCAGCCGGTGACCGAGGTGGCCCAGCGGGCCATGCCCACGAGTCCCTCTGAGCCGGCCTCCCCCACCCCGAGTCCCGCGACGAGCTCACCCATCCCCGTCCCGACGCCGACGCCGACTCCAACGCCGACTCCGACTCCGACGCCGAAGCCGACGCCCACCCCGCCTCACCCCCGCAGCTGCGGAAATGGGCCGGGCCCTCGCCCAAGCTCGGGATGGAACCCCGCTTTCCCCCCCTCCCCTGCCTCGTCGGTAGGCTGGGCCCGTGGAGATTCGGGCGGCCGCCGACGAGTACCTGACCTACCTGTCAGTTGATCGGGCTCGAAGCCCGCAGACCCTCCGCGCCTACCGCACCGACCTGGAGCGGGCCATGGCTTTCTGGGGTCAGCTGAGGCAGCCTCTCTCCGACACCAGCCAGCTGCGACGGGACGCGGTGCGGGCCTATCAGCGCCACCTGGGCCAGACCGGCCTGGCCTTGAGCTCGAGGGCCCGCCGGCTGCAGGCGCTGAGAGGCTTCCTGCGTCATGCCGCGCGCGAGGGGTGGATCGAAGAGGATCTCGCAGCCCATATCGACATCCCTCGGGTAGCGGCGCCGCTGCCCAAGCCCCTGAGCACGTCCGAGGCTCGCCGGGTCCTCGCCTTCGAGCATGGCGGTGCTGAGCCCGAGCTGCGCGATGCCGCGCTGGTCCACTTCCTGCTCAGCACCGGCTGCCGGATCTCGGAGGCGCTCTCAGTCGACCGGAGCCAGATCAACCCTGAGGGCCGCTTGGTGGTGCGCGGCAAGGGCTCCAAGGAGCGCATGGTGCAGCTCACCCCGGACGCGACCCAGACGATCCGAGCCTACCTGTCTTCCCGGCACGACCGTGACCCGGCGCTGTTCCTCAATTACGACCGCTCCTCCTCCGCTCGGGGCAGGCGTCGCCTCACCAGCTCGGGTGCCCGCCACATCCTGCGTCGGCTGCGCCGAGACACCGGGGTCGAGGGCCTCACGTCTCCGCATGTGCTCCGCCACACGACCGCGACGGAGCTGCTCACCATCACCGGCAACGTCCGCCTGGTCCAGGAGGTGCTGGGCCATGCCAACCTCAACACCATGCAGGGATACACGAAAGTGGTGGACGCCGCCCGGGTTGCCGCCTATGAAGAGTTCGCCGCTCGGCTGGAGCGGCCCCGAGGGCGGAGCAGGCCAAGGACCCCGCCTAGCTGAAGAAGACGGTCTCCAGGAACAGGTTCAGGGTGGCGGCCCCGGAGCGGCTGGAGAGCTGGGCCGTGATCAGGAATGCCAGCGAGGGTTGGGCCTGGAGCTCGACTGACGCCTGGTACGCGGATGGGCTCACGTAGGTTACCAGGGCAGCTGTGACCCCATACACCTCCACGCTCGAGACCGACTTCTGATCGTCTCCGGCGGGCGCGGCGGCCGGCAGTTGCGAGACCGAGCTGGCGGTGTAGAAGGTGACGTTCTGGCGTCCGGAACTGGTGAACCTGAGCTCCCCACTGCTCAGCTGGGCGAAGGTCCAGGAGTCCTCATACATCACCGACCAAGGCACGCTCCCACCGGCCTGGTAGGTCTCGAAACCCGCCGTCGAGGTGTACTGGGGATCCGCGGTCACCCAACCGCTCTCGGTAGCGCCCTGGACCTGCCACCATCCGCCAGCGGCGATCGTATGGGAGAGGATGGGAAGGGTGACACCCTGGGCCAGGGCTCCCAGGACGGAGGCCGTGGCGGCAGGACCGCTGCGGAGGTATACCCCCAGGGGGGCGATCACCGTCAGCTGGGTCGCGGCCGGGGTGACGCTGGCTGTGGGCCTGGGGGAATGCTGGCGGGGGGAAGGGCTCGGGCCCGAGCTGCTGGAGCACCCGGCAGTGGCGAGCAGCAGCCCTGCCACCACGGGAAGAGCCAGGCTGAGAAGAGGGACGGCCTTCCCCATCGGCTCAGGCTACACCTCTGGGGCGGGACAGCTACCCGTGGAGGACGGCGTGGACAGCGGCCGCGAGCAGCTCCTGCTGCAGGCGCGCCGCTGCCGCCGCCGCGGCGGCGGCAAAGTCAGCCCCGGTCGAGGCCTGACTGATGGCACGAGACACGTTCACCAGGTAAGAGCCCGTCCCGTCCCGTCCTCGCGCAGCCCTGACCGCGGCACCCAGGTCTCCCCCCTGGCTGCCGACTCCAGGAACTAGCAGGGGTAGATCCGGGGCCACCTCTCGGATCCGGGCCATCTCCTCCGGCCAGGTCGCTCCCACCACGAGCCCGACCGTCCCGAGCTCGTTCCACTCAACAGCACGGCGAGCAACTGTCAGGTAGAGGGGCTCGCCGGTGTCGGCCAGGATGAGGTCCTGAAAGTCCTGAGCCCCCGGGTTGCTGGTCCGGCAGAGGAGGAAGGCGAAGCGGTCGGGGCGCTGAATGAACGGGAGCAAGGAGTCGTGGCCCAGGTAGCCGTTGACGGTGCAGGCATCGGCCCCGATGACGTCGTAAATGGCCTCCGCGTAGGCGACCGCCGTGTTGCCTATGTCCCCTCGCTTGGCGTCTGCGATCACCAGGGCGTGGTGACGGGCAACACGGACCACCTCGACCAGAAGCGCGACACCCTCCGGTCCCATTCGCTCGAAGAAGGCCAGGTTGGGCTTGAAGGCCGCGGCATAGGGGGCGGTGGCCTCCACCAGGCCGAGCGTGTGACGCCGGACGGCTGCGATGCCCTGGCCGAGTTCGGCGGGCAACCGGCTAGGATCCGGGTCCAGACCAACGCACAATGGCGCCCGGCCATCGCGGAGTGCCGCCTCCAGCCTGGCCTGGAAGGGGGCCCTGGTCACCAGGAGGTTCGAGAGGTGCTGGTCTGGGCCGGTCCCGGCGCCTGGGGTGCGTACGGGATCGAGATCCGGTCATGCTCGGACTGCATGCATCGTGGACACATCGAGGTGAGTTCACCGTCGAGGAGAACTGCCGCGAGGCGGTAAATGGGGAACTCGCGATCACAGTTTCCGCAACGGCGCACCCAGGGCATGGTCAGTTCGGAATTCTACCCCTGCTATGCTCAGCGCCAGCCTCGGGGAGTAGCGCAGATGGTTAGCGCACCAGTCTGGGGGACTGGGGGTCGCAGGTTCGAGTCCTGTCTCCCCGACCACTTCCGACCTGAACTGCAGGCGCAGCACCGGGATCCGCTCGCATGTGAGCGCCAGGGCGCTCCGGGGCCGTGGCGAGGCCCCAACGGGATGAGGGGCGTCCCCACGGACGCCCACGAGGTGACCAACGCCTCGGGCACCGCCAACCGTGATCGGTGGCCTGTGGTGGTCGCTTGCGTTCGGTCGCCCCTCCCGGGCGCCGACGACAAGCGGGGCAGCCCTTTGGCGGGGCACTGGGAGCCGCACCTTCTCCTCGCCGAGATGGTGGCGAGCAGCCGCCGTCCTACTTCGCGCCTCCAGGCTGGCACGAGCTCTCCGAAGGCCCTGGGTTGAGAGCGGGCGATGGCATGCCATCGCCCGCACCCGGGCTGGCGAACAGCTCCCGCTGGCTCAGCCGCCTCCTAGCGACGGGCTTGGCGGCCGGATGGAGCTGACCGTGACCCCCGCCTGGCCCGACACCGCTCAGTGGGACTTTTCGGGGAAGATGTTAGGTTCGCCCACGCCTGGAGGGGTGGGCACCTCGGGGTTGCTCTCCTCCTCCTCAATGTAGCTGCGAAGGGCCCCGGCCAGGAAGCCGGCCAGGCTCTCCCCGCTGCCCAGCTGCTCGGCTCTGTCCCACAATGGCGTGTCTTCCTCACGGACGTAGATCTCGCGTCTGGGTGACATGGTGTGCCTCCGTTCTGTGGACCGTGAACCTGCCCCCATTCTGATCCCCCCGGAGCGGCCCGAGGCATTGCCGTGTCAACCCTTCTCGCAGCGAAGCCAGGAAGGCCCGAAAACGAGTTGGGGCTGCAAGGGTCCGCGTAGGCAACCTGCCGCTGGCTGGATATGGCGGAACTGCTCCGAACAATCAGGCTGTTCAGGCTGTCCCCGGGAGACCGCGACGCTGGCCGGGCGCCAGCGCTCGGCGCCGGGACCTCCTCCCCCATCAGCGTCCGCTATCCGGGTCCGCCGACAGCAGCTCTCGCCTCAGGGCTACCGTCCGCTCGCAGCGGCGCTACCGACGGTCTAGTGCCGCCATCGGGCCTCGGCGACGTGATGCCACCAGGACAGGCGCCGCTCGACCAGGCGATCCAGGCTGAAGCGGCTCGGGGCGGACTCGTGGTCGAGCGCAAGCAGAGCCAGCAACACGACCGCGTAGATCACTGCCGTGCCGATGTCGGTTGCACCGGCGGTGTAGGGGCCGCCAAAGCCCTCGGCCGTCGCCCACACGAGCAACATGAACAGGGCCGCGCTGACGTAGGCGAACTTGCGCGCCAAGCCGAGGATCAAGGCCGCCGCAATCAGGGTCTCGATGACCGCCGTGGCGTAGGCAAAGAGGTCTGCCCGGGGCTGGACCAGGGTGATCCAGAAGTGGAACCAGCCGTGCAGCCAAGCGGGCTGACCCTGGGCTGCTGTCTTGAGGATCCCGATGTACTCGGAGCGGAACGCTGGCTGCCACTTCAGCCAGGCATCGATGGCAAAGATCAGCCCGAAGACGATCCGGAGCAGATCCTTGGCGCGAAGCCCAACCGCTGGCGGCAGCCCCTGGCCCTCAGTCGTAGAAGGCTGCGTTGGAGTCGGAGTGTACGGATCGCCCATCACAGTCCTCCTACTCGGGAGAGACCTCCGAAGCCGATCTCCCCGACGGTTTTCCAGTCAGCGACCAGGGCCACGTGCGCCAATCCCCGTGCCTCGGCTGCGCTCCTCCGCGCATCGTAGCTCGGGACTGGGGTCAGCCCCCGGCCCTCACCGGGTTCGGCGAGCCGCCTGCGCGCGCTCCCGTACCCGCGGGGGCGCGGTCGGTTCCTCGTCGCGCCGCGACCATCCCAGTCGCCATCGGGCCCGGAATCGGGGACCGGGAAGTCCCGAGGGCTCCAGCGACGAGGGAGCCGATCAGGAACCCAGGGGACCACTTCCTCGGAACGTCTGGCTGCTCGGATGGGCCAGCCCAATGGCCAGCCCGATAGCACGCCAGAACTGGGGCGAGCGAGCGACCCACCTGGTCACTCCCAGGCCGCCGACCTGCTGGCAACCGGCCGGACGCACCGTCACATCGGGGAAGGACCGCCTCCCCGCGAAGAAGCTCAGGTGGTAGACGATCCCGAAATCTGCCGGGCAGATGACCCCGGTCGGCATCTTGGGAAGCGCGCACAACGCCCGCGCCGCCACCTGCACACGGCGGGTGGCAGTGACCGTGACCTCCGCCGGGAAGCTGAAGGTGAAGTGATTCTGGGCAAGCTCGTCGACCCGGCGCACGACGAGCCGGTCAAGCTTCGGCACCATCTGGCAGAGCGACGAACTGGTCAGAGAGATTGGCAGCGACGACGCCGGCGCGGCGGGAGCGGTGGAGCTTCGAGAGGGGGCACACCCGGCCACCGTCACCGCGACCGCCATCGCGATGGCCGCCAGGGCACCATCCCTGATCCTGGGGGCCGCGAAATTCACCAGCCTGCTCCCGTGCTCATGCATCCATATGACGTGACCGGCCGGTCGTTGGTTCCCTCCCCGGGGCTGACCTGGGCGCCCGCAACCCGACACCCCATTCGGCGGCAGGCCCGGCCGCCTCCCGGCACCGGGTTGCCCTCGGCCCGTCGGTCCCGCCCTGATCGCTTCGGCCACGATGGGACTGAGTTGGGCCCGGGCTGGGACGGCACGGTGCCAAGCAGCCAACCTCTCCCGTTCGTCAACAGGGGACAAAAGGGACGTCCGGCTGTCGACGACCGCCGGTCACGCCGGCGGGCTCCGGGGCGATGCCCGTTCCTGCCTCAGCGGGGCGTGCCGGGCTGAGCCCGGTCTGACCTCCCCTGGGACAGGCGCTTCCCCTCTCCCCCGCAGTGGGGGCAACGTCCGGGTGCGCCCACCCGGCGAGGTTGATCGCGGCGTTGAGGTCCTCGATCACGATACGGCCGTGGCTCTTGGCCAGATTCGTGGTCAGCTGGTGCAGGTGATCTCGGCGCAGATCGGCCACCACCTCGCCATTGGACATCGTGGCCAGGGTGAGCACGCCGAGGTCGACCCCGACCGGGTCGTCGTGGCCGTTGCTCGCCACCACCGCCCGGTCGACCTCGGAGCCGAAGGCCACGTACCAGCGTCCGGCCTCACATGCGATCGTCGCGCTGAGGATCCGCGCCGTCCCCGCCGTGACCCCCTGCAGCTGCGCGGTCGTGCCCCCAAAGGTCTTCAGCCGCCCGATCCGGGGCAGGGTCAGCGCCGCG
>JBEKRL010000002.1:0-97491 GCA_049518775.1 Candidatus Dormibacteria bacterium | reverse complement strand
GCTCCAGGGCGCTGGCAGGATAGTGCCCGGAGTCCCGGTCATAGGACGTGGCGTCCGCGTCCCAGTAGTCGCGCAGCTGATCGACCAGTCCCATATCCAGATCCTCCGGGGAGCCCGCCGCCGATCGGACGGCACAACTGACGCCAGCCCAGGTGGGAGCACATATGATCAGCCGCTGCGTCCGCCCAGGTTGCCAGCCAACAGGGTATCTTCCGCGGGCGATCTGAATGGCTGGGGCGGCCAGCTCGCTCCCGAGTTCGGGACCTGTACCGGCCCAAGGTTCCCGAGAGGATTGATCGCGGCCCACCTGAGTGCCCGCTCCAGGTCATCGTCCGTCCACCGGTCGGGCTGCCGTTCGGGCGCGGCCCACCCCCCAGTGGGCTCCTACCAACCGTCCGCGTCTGTCCGGTCCCGCACAGCGCTGGAGGCAGGTGGGCCAGAGCGCGCAATCAGTGCCCGGGTGAGGCAGTCCAGGACCCGCATCGACTCGCTCCCGGCCCACAACGCCAGCCAAGGCTCATATGCCGGCAGCGGGTCACCGGGAAGGCCGCTGGCCTGGGAGTCGCCGGCCAGACCGTAGGCGCCCCTCGCCGAGAGCATGCCGTCGGCCGGTTCGGGCCGCGTTCGGGGAGAGGAGCCGCCGTGATGCCCTCTGGGCCCGGGCGCCGTCACCTCGCGGTGAAGAGCCGCTCGGCGATGGCCGATCTCGACCCTTCGACCTCGGCTCGTGGTTGGACGGCGCCGGGTGAGCTTGGGACCCATACAAACGTGTGCAGTGCAGTTGTGCTAGAGTGGCAGTAAGGGCAGGTGAGCAGGCGCCGGAGGGTGGAGGACCTTCACTTGGCAACCGCGGAAATGACCCCAGCACTGGGCCGACTCGAACGTGTTCGGAAGGCGCTGACCCCAGCCCAGTGGCGTCGGGCCCAGCTGATGGTCGGGTCCATCCTCCTGCTGCACCTAGTCGGCTTCGGGGTGTTCATCGCCTTCGTGGTCCCCTACCACTACAAGGGGCTGGGCATCGGGGTGAGCGTGCTGGCCTACACCCTGGGCCTGCGGCACGCCTTCGACGCGGACCACATCTCGGCGATCGACAACACCACCCGCAAGCTCATGGCCGAGGGCCAGCGGCCCCTCAGCGTGGGCTACTTCTTCTCGCTGGGGCACTCCACGATCGTGGTGGCGATCGGAGCCGGGATTGTCTTGGCAGAGAAGACGGTGTACGCCGCCGTCTCCCACCACTCATCCGGGCTGGAGCAGTTCGGAGGCATCTTCGGCACCGTCATTTCGGCCTCCTTCCTCTACCTGATCGCCATTCTCAACATCGTGATCCTGGCCGGGATCGTCGCCGTGTTCCGGAAGATGCGCAGGGGGCACTACGACGAGGCCGAGTTGGAAGAGCAACTGAACAACCGGGGACTGATGTTCCGATTCTTCGGCCGCTGGATGAAGGCGATCACCAAGCCGTGGCAGATGTATCCGGTGGGGGTGGTCTTCGGGATGGGCTTCGACACCGCCACCGAGGTCGCCCTGCTCGCCACCACCGCCCTGCTGGCCTCGCAGGCCCTGCCCTGGTACTCGATCATGTGCCTGCCCATCCTTTTCACGGCGGGCATGTGCCTGATGGACACCTTCGATGGCTGCTTCATGAACGTCGCCTACGGTTGGGCGTTCTTCAACCCCGTGCGCAAGGTCTACTACAACCTCGCCATCACCGGGCTGTCGGTGGCGATCTGCTTCCTGATCGGCACCATCGAGGTGCTCGGCCTGCTGCCCATGGAGCTGCACCTGAAGGGCCCGTTCTGGAGGTACATGGCCGGCTTCGACATCAACACCGCGGGATTCATGATCGTGGGCCTGTTCGTCGTCACCTGGGCGGCTGCGCTGCTGATCTGGCGCTTTGGGCACATCGAGGACAGGTGGTCAGCCGGGCTCAAGCGAAGTGGAGGAGTCGCCGAGCTGTAGCCGCGCCCGCACGGCAGCCCGACGCGCGACGATCGCGGGGTTGCTTGCGGGGGGGAGAGGTTCAGGCGAAAGTGGTGGCGGCGCGTCCCTGGTCGCTGGGACCGCCACGAAGGATCGCTCAGCCGGCCTAGGGAGCGCTCCGGACCGCCTCACGCGAGGTCACGATGGTGGCGCCGGCGCTGGCGATTCGCCTGGAGCGATGGGCGCCGCAATTCGGACCCCCATCGGAGCTGGCCGGGAAGCGGGTGGCCGGGAGCGGAAGTGAGCCCTTCCGTCGCGGGCGCCCTCACCTGCTGAAGGGAGCTCGATGGCACTGGGGGGTTCGGCGAGGCCCCGGTCCCCTCGGGCTCCAAACGGCTGGGTGCGGCACCCCGGTGCCGACCCGCGCGGTCCGTCTCGGCCGTGCCCTCCGGCCATCTCGGCGACACCCCGAACACCGGTCGACGCGGCGCCGGTAACACCTGGGGGCGGCCGCCGACGGAGCCTGGCCACTTGACGGTTGGGCGGCCGCAGGCTAGGATACATAACGTCGCCTTTATGAAAGAGTCCTTTATTTGAATCCCAACCCGCCGGCCAATGCCGGCACCTACCGTCGCGTACTGCCGCTGGCCCTGGCTGTGGTGCCGGAAGGCGATCTGGCCGCCTACTTCGAGGGTCTGGCCAACCCGACTAGGCTCCGGATCGTCCAGCGGCTGGCCGAGGTGAAGCAGGCGAGGGTGTCGGACGTGGCCCTGCTCCTGGGGATCAGCCAGCCGAGGATGTCCTGGCACCTCCGTCTTCTGCGCCGAGCCCGGATCGTGACCACCAGGCGGGAGGGCCGCGAGGTGCTCTGCCGGCTGGACCGAGAATCGATCGCGGAGAGCTTCTCCCGCTTCTTCCAGCTCTTGGACGGGACAGCCGAGCCCGGCCCGGGGTTCGAGCCGGAGCCGGCCCAGGAGTCTGCCCCGATCGCCAGTCAGCCGCTTCCCCAGCCCTGGGCGAGCGGTCGGTCCCAGAGGTAAGTGGATGACCAAGGAGATACCTGGATGACCAAGAAGGTCCGCGTCGCCATCATCGGAGTCGGCAACTGTGCCTCGTCCCTCATCCAAGGGGTCGAGTTCTACCGCAACGCCACTCCCCAAGACTTCGTCCCCGGTCTGATGCACGTCGACCTGGGCGGCTACCACATCCGGGACATCGAGTTCTCGGCCGCCTTCGACATCGACAAGGAGAAGGTGGGACACGACCTCGGTGAGGCCATCTTCCGCGGCCACAACAACACGGTCACCTTCGCCAAGGTGGGCAAGATGGGAGTCCCGGTCCATCGGGGGATGACCCACGACGGACTGGGCAAGTACCTCTCCGAGATCATCGAGAAGGCCCCCGGCTCCACTGCCGACATCGTGCGGATCCTCCGGGAGACCAAGACTGACGTCGTGGTCAACTACCTGCCGGTCGGCTCGGAGGAGGCCACCAAGTGGTACACGGAGCAGATCCTGGAGGCGGGCTGCGCCATGGTCAACTGCATACCCGTCTTCATCGCCCGTGAGGAGTACTGGCGCAAGCGCTTCGAGGAGCGCCAGCTCCCGATCATCGGCGACGACATCAAGTCCCAGGTGGGCTCGACCATCATCCATCGGGTCCTGACCCGGCTCTTCCAGGAGCGGGGGGTTCACCTGGACCACACCTACCAGCTCAACTTCGGAGGCAACACCGACTTTCTCAACATGCTGGAGCGCGAGCGGCTGATGAGCAAGAAGATCAGCAAGACCAATTCGGTGCTCTCGCAGATGCAGCACCCGCTCGCGGCTGAGGATGTCCACATCGGCCCCAGCGACTACGTGCCCTGGCTCAAGGACCGCAAGTGGGCCCACATCCGGATGGAGGGCACAACCTTTGGTGACGTGCCCCTGATCGTGGACCTCAAGCTGGAAGTTCACGACTCACCTAACTCGGCCGGGATCGTCATCGACGCCGTCCGCTGCTGCAAGCTGGCTCTGGACCGGGGCCTGAGTGGGACCCTCGAGGGGCCCGCCTCCTACTTCATGAAGTCACCTCCCTTCCAGGTGTCAGACGAGAGGGCGCGTGAGCTCACCGAGGCCTTCATCGCCGGCCGGGTCGGGGCCGCCTGCATCAGTGACCCTGACCAGGCGTCGGCTCTGGTGTCCCAACCCGTGAGCGACGAGGTGGCGGCCCCCGCCCCCGGACCGGCCAAAGCCGGAGGCCAATCCTAGGGGCCGGCCCTTGCCCCCGACCCGGTCGGGGCGGGCTCCTGGGCCTGCGTGGGTGATGTTGTGATCAGCCCGGACAGCGGCACCGATTCCCTTCCGGCACCGGTCGAGCCAGCCCTGCTGCCGCCGCGGAGGGGGAGGCCAGCACTGCCCCCGCGCCAGGGCGAGGGCTGGATTGAACGGGGCGAGCCTCTGGCCCTGGGGTTGCGGCTGGCGGCTGTGCTCATCGGGCGGATGCCTCGGGCGCTGCGCTACCGGCTCGCCGACGTCGGCGGCTCGTTGTTCTTCGGGATCCTGCCCGGCCACGCCCGCCAGGCGAGGTCCAACTACCGGGTCTTCGCGCCCGGGGACCGCGGCGTGGGGGCCTCGGTGGCCCGGCGCGCCTTCCGCAACTACGCTCGGACCATCCTCGATTTCCTGGTTCTGGAGAAGCTGCTCGAGGAGGTGAAGCGGACTCCGGGGGCCCTGTCTCTCGCGCCCCTAACCGAGGTCTTGAAGGCCGGACGCGGAGCCATCGTGGTCACTCCCCATCTCGGGAACTGGGACTTGGGTGCGGCCGCGATCGCCACCTGCGGTCGACCCGTCCACGCCGTCGCCGATCCCTTCGGGCCCCCCGCGGTCGACGAGTTGGTCCGGGCCACCCGGGAGCGGCTGGGGGTTGGGGTGATCCCGGTCGGACCGGTCAGTGCCAGAGCAGCGCTCCGGGCGCTGCGCCGCAACGAGGTGCTGCTGCTGGCCTGCGACATCGACAAGGGGGGAGCGGGAGTCGCTGTGCAGTTCCTCGGCCGCCAGCTGGTCCTGCCGGCGGGGCCGGCCTCCCTGGCGCTCAAGACCGGCGCCAAGCTGATCCCCGGCTACATGCGCCGCCGGCCGGACGGCCGCTACGAGTCACGGCTCCTCGATCCCCTTCCCGATCCCCGGCCCGCCGAGCCCTCCGCTCAGGTCGCCGAGCTGACCCAGGCGATCGCCAGCTCCTTTGAGGAGATGATCCGATCCGAGCCCTCGCAGTGGTTCGCCTTTCACTCCCTGGATGCGCCCGCGGACAGGGCCAAGCCTGCCCTGCAGGTCGTGCCCCCCGGAGAGCCGATGCCGAGGAGGGAGCTGGCGCCGCCAGGGGAGGGCAAATCATCGGGTCCGCCCCAGGATGGTGCCGATCCTCTCCTCCCCTACCTCGGGCTGAGGGCGGCTGAGCTGGCCCTGAGAGCGGTTGACCGGAGCACCGCCTACCGGGTGACGGGACCCCTGGCGGCGGTGCTGACCCTCTGCTGGCCCTCCCACTGGAGCGGGCTCAAGGCCAACCTGGCGGTGGTCCGACCTGACCTCGACCGCCGCGCCCAGAGGCAGTTGCTGCGGCGCAACGTGCGCAACTTCCTCAAGGCCTGGATCGACCTGCTCCAGATGGCCCACCGACCGCTCCAAGACTGGCGCGACCTGATCACCTTGGAGGACCTTGACCACCTCCAGGAGGCCAGGGCGGCGGGCCGGGGGGTGATCATCGTGAGCCTCCACCTCGGCTCATGGGAGGCCGCCATCGCCTCGGTTCGCGACCAGTTCAGCGAGACCGGGGGCGGCCTGGCCCTGCTTGCGGAGCAGGTCCGACCGATCCGCTGCTTCCGGTGGCTGGTGCGGGCCCGGCGCAAGGTCGGCTGCCAGGTGATCCCCCTCAACGTGGACGCGGCCCGCCGGGGCGACCAGGAGGCGGTGAGCCGCTCCGGTGCGTCGGCGGCGCGACAGATCTACCGGGTGCTCTCCAAGGAGGGGGCGGTGGTGATAGCCATCGACCGTGACCTCCTGGGCACCGGAAAGCCGCTGCCGTTCTGTGGCCATCGGGCCTCGATCCCCCTGGGGGCGGTGGAGATCGCGGCCCGGACCGGGAGCGCGATCCTTCCCGTGTGCCTGCTGCGGGAGCCGCACGACACCTACTCGGCCAAGGTGTTCGCGCCGATCAAGGTCCACCTGCGGGCGAACCCCGAGGAGGATCTTCGGCAAGCCGCCCGCCAGCTCCTCCGGATCCTGGAGCCGGAGCTGAGGGAGCACGCTGACCAGTGGACTGTCCTCAAGCCGATCTTCGGGGAGCCGATGGCGGAGCTGGAGGCTCCGGTGCCGCCGGGAGCCCCCGTGGGAGCGTCCGTCCCATGAAGGTCGCCCTGGTTTCCCCCTACGACTACCACAAGCCGGGCGGGGTCGGCGAGCACGTCCGCCATCTCGCCAGCGAGCTTCAGTCCCGGGGCACCGAGGTGCGGGTCCTGGCTCCTTCCGCCAGCCGCGGCGAGCCCCCGGTCGAGGGGCTCTACCCTCTGGGCCGGCCGATCCCGGTGCCGGCCAACGGCTCGGTGGCCAGGATCTCCCTCTCCTTCTACCTCTCCCGCAAGATCCGCGCCATTCTCGACCGCGAGCGCTTCGACCTGGTCCATCTCCACGAGCCCCTGATGCCGACGCTGCCGGTCACGGTGCTCCGCGTCAACTCGCGTGGGGTCAACGTGGGTACCTTCCACGCCTACGCCCGCCAGAACCTCGGCTACTACTATGGGCGCCCGCTGCTCAGCCGTCTCTTCCGCCGCCTCGACGCCCAGATCGCGGTTTCAGAGCCGGCCAAGACCTTCGTCTCCCGCTACTTCCCCGCCGACTACACCGTGATCCCCAACGGGATCGACCTGGATTGCTTTCACCCCGGCGTGCGCCCCCACCCCGGCCTCAGCAGTCCCGACCGGAAGACCATCCTCTTCCTGGGCCGGCTGGAGGAGCGCAAGGGGCTGGCCACGCTGCTGGAGGCCTACCAGTTGCTGCGCCAGGTGAGGGCCGACTGCCGGCTCCTGGTGGTCGGCGATGGGCCGCTGCGCCGCGGTTACGAGCGGAGGGTGGAGGAGGAGGGAATCCCCGATGTCCGCTTCTGCGGCTTCATCGCCGAGGCTGACAAGCCCAGCTACCTCACCGCCGCCGACATCTACTGCGCGCCCAACACCGGCAAGGAGTCCTTCGGGGTGGTCCTGCTGGAGGCGATGGCCAGCGGCCTGCCGGTGGTGGCGACCTCCATCGACGGCTTCCGCGAGGTCATCACAGCCGGCCGCGAGGGGCTGCTGGTGCCGCGCGGCGACGAGGCCAAGATGGCGGCCGCCCTGGCCCGCCTCCTGGACAGCCCCCGGCTGCGCCGGGAGATGGGAGCTCGGGGCCGTCGCGCCGCCGAGGGCTACGCCTGGCCGCTGATCGCCGACCGAGTGATGTCCGTCTATGAGTCCGCGCTTCGGGCGCGGACCCGAACTGAGGTAACCCCTGTTGTTCAGCAGCCTGCTTCAAGCCTCCGTTAGGGCCGGCGCCCAGCGCCTCGCCGCCGCCGCCCGGCTGGTCAACGTCAGCCCCAACGTGATCACCCTGGTCGGGCTGGGCATGACGGCAGGGGCCGCGGCTCTGATCGGCCTCGACCTGCTGCTCCCGGCCGGGCTGGTTCTGCTCCTGGCGGGCTCCATGGACATCCTCGATGGAGCTGTGGCCCGGGTCTCGGGCCGTGCCCAGCGCTACGGGGCCTTCTTGGACAGCACCGCCGACCGCTACGGAGAGGGCGCCATCTACCTGGGCATGCTCTACCTCTTCCTGGTCCGGCTGCACCAGGACCCCCAGGTGTTCCTGGTCGTCGCGGCGATGCTGGGGTCGCTGCTGGTCAGCTACGTCCGGGCCCGGGCCCAGTCGCTGGGCTTCACCTGCGACGGGGGCTGGTTCGCCCGCCCCGAGCGGGTGGTGGTCATGGTGCTGGGGCTGGTGGTGGGTCAGCTCACCATCGCGCTCTGGATCCTCGCCATTGCCACCAACCTCACGGCCATCCAGCGCATCTACATCGTCTGGTCGCAGCACCGCGCCCAGCAGAACTCCGCCGCGGTGACTGCGGAGGGCGACGATTCCGGCCCCCCGCTGCCTCCCCCCAAGCCCCGTCGCGGGGCCGCCCCCAGCTAGCCTCAGTCGGGTCCGATCCTGGCTGCGGGGCCCCCACCCGCGGCCCCGGACTGCGGCAGCGGTTGACGGATCAGTTCGACGACGTCACCTTCGAGTTCGCGGCGCCAGCCGGCAGCTCGACCGCGCTGCCGGCGTGGTGATGCCCGGTCATCCCCGGCCCGGGCCCTTGGCGGAGGCACCGGGCCGGGTTTGGGAGAAGCGGACCTTCGCCGAGCTCAAGCCCCGCCGATGGGTCGGGCAGGCGATTGGTAAGGTGGCTTCACAGGGTGGCAGGGCGAGGCAAGGCGCAGGCGAGGGCGGAGGACGGGGGCTCCCCGGCGGGGGCGACCCCCGATCGAGGGCTGGCCGACGTCGTCGGTCACCTGCCGACGGTGCAGGCCCTGCGCACGAGACTGGCCAGCGGCACCGTCTCCCACGCCTACTGGGTCTCGGGGCCATCCCAGGTGGGCAAGACCACGCTGGCCCTGGCGGTGGCCGCAGAGTTCCTGGACGCCGAGGGCTGGCCTGGCGGGCTCACCTCCCATCCCGACCTCTGGCTGGAGGACGGCACCGCCACCCTGCGCGTGGAGCAGATCCGCCGAGGCGACCCCGAGGCGGACCCGGATCAGGGGCCCACCCTGCAGCACTTCCTCAGCCTCTCCTCCTTCGCCGGCCGGGGCAAGGTGGCGGTGATCGGGAACGCGGACCGGCTCAGCCTGGAGGCCGCGAGCGCCATGCTCCGGCTTCTGGAGGAGCCGCCGCCCTCCACCATGATCTGGCTCTGTACCGCGAAGCCGGACTCCGAGGCGTTGCCCAATACCCTGCGCAGCCGCTGCCAGCAACTCCTGCTGGGTCCGGTGGATGCCGAGCTGATCGAGGGCTGGATGATGTCGACCAAGGGGGTGTCCCCGGAGACCGCCCGGGTCTCGTCCGCGATCTGCCTGGGCCGACCCGGACTGGGTCTGGAGATGGCCGCCCAGCCCGAGCTGGCGCGGCGCGCCGAGGAATGGCTGCAGGCGCTCCTTGACTGCGCCAACTCGGGGCCGGCCGGCTGGCTGGATCTGAGTCGTGACCTGGCCGAGCGGGGCACCGACAAGCAGCTGGCCGTGGGAGCGATGCGGGTCTGGGCCAGCTTCCTTCGGGACTGCTGCTGCCTGGCGGTGGGCGTCCCCGAACTGGCGCGATGGCCAGCCCAGCGGGCGGCCGCATCCCGTTGGGCGGAGCAGCTGGGGCTGGACGGCTGCGCCAGGCGATACGATCTGGCCCTGGACGCCCTATCCCGGCTCGCCGAGAGGGCGACACCGCGACTCGTCCTGGACCGGTTCCTGCTGCTCACCTTCGGAAGTGACCCCCCGGGTCCGACCTCCGGCGAGCCCCAGGCCGCCCTCAGTGGGAGTGATCGGAGGTGAACGCATGCCGGTAGCGGTGGGGGTCAAGTTCGGCCGGCAGGGACCCTTGAACTTCTACGCCCTCGGGGGCGAGGAGGTGATGCCGGGTACCCAGATCGTGGCCGAGACGGCCAGGGGCATGGAGATCGGCGAGGTGGTGATGGCGGCCACCGAGATGGACCAGCGCATCCTGCCCCACCCCATCCCCCGTCTGCTTCGGAGGGCTACCCCTGAGGACCTCGCCCGCCGAAGCGAGCTGGACGCCCGACTGCCCGAGGTGACGAAGCAGGCGAGGGAGCTGATCCAGGAGCGCGAGCTGCCCATCAAGGTGGCCCGAGTCGAGATCAGCTTCGACGAGTCCCGGATCCTCTTCGACTTCACCGCCGAGCGCCGGACCGACTATCAGGACATCGCCAAGGAGCTGGCCAGCCGGCTCCGCTGCCGGGTCGAGCTACGTCAGGTAGGGGCCAGGGACGAGGCCCGTTCCGAGGACGGATACGGTCCCTGCGGCCGCCGGCTCTGCTGCTCCTCCTGGCTCAAGGAGTTCGTGCCGGTCACCATCAAGATGGCCAAGGAGCAGGGACTTCCCCTCAATCCCACCCGGCTCAATGGGATGTGCGGCAAGCTCAAGTGCTGTCTTCAGTACGAGAACGAGCAGTACGTCGACCTCAAGCGCCGGCTCCCGCTGCCCGGCAGCTCGCTGGAGGTGGAGGGCCAGACCGCCACCGTGACCGAGATCAACGTGGTGCGAGAGCAGGTCCTGGTGACCCTCAGCGAATCCGGGACGGTGCTGGCGGTGCCGGCCGCGGGGCTTGTCCAGGAGCCACGTCCCCGTGGGGAGGGGGGATCGGGAGGCCGACGTCGTCGCTCCCGGTCCCAGGGGGGTCCCGCCCGCTAACGCCGCTGCCGGGAGCGCCGCAGCAGCAGCACCGCCACCCCGGTCGTGACCGCGGCCAGCACCACTGCGGCTGGAAGCTGCCGCCGCCAGCGCCTGGCGGGCAGGACGATCTCCACCCTGGAGCTGCTCCGGTCGGGCGGGGTCGGGCTCACCGGGAAGGATGGCTCCGGCTGGGCCGTGGCGGCGGCCGGCTCGGGCACGGCGGTCGGGTGCTCCCGGGCCGTCGTCCCCTCCAGCTCCAGGGTGAGCGCCCGCCGGAACTTGGCCAGAATGGACTTGACCACCCGGTCCAGCTCGGCCGGGGAGGCGTCCGCCAACCGGCCCCGGCCCTCGACCAGGACGGTGAGGCGCAGGTCAGTGCTGCCCTCGGGGTTATCCCGGAAACGCGCCCGCACCTCCGCGTGGGCCCGGCCCGTGCCCCGGACCTCCTTGCCGCTCAGGGTCCAGGTGAGGTGCCGCCCCTCCTCCTCGATGTGCTGGCGGGCGTAGCCGCGGTAGGTCAGGGAGTGGCTGGCCAGAACGATGCGAAGGGTTCCTCGGCCACCCGGGCCCACGGTCAGCCCAGGGGTCAGCCCCAGCACTGCGCCGTGGTCAACCAGCAGTTCCCAAGCCGCTGAAGCCGGACCGGGCAGGGTGAATGTCTCGATTACGGTCAATTACTGTCCTCCACGACTCCGGGCCGAGGCTGGGGGCGGCGGCTCGTCGCTGGGACCCCATCCGGGGAGGTGTCCGCTCCGGCTCGGGATCGGCCCGGGGGGCTGGGTGGGTGGCAACGGGGACGCGTAGTTGAGGATCTCCGCCAGCGACCGTCCCTGAGACTCCTTTCGGACCACCATGGTCCGTCCCAGGAGGTCCTCGGGGGCGCGGTGGTCGTGCCGGAAGAGGATCACCAGGGTCCCCCAGATGTACTCCGCCAGCCAGAGCAAGACACCGATCACAGGAACCAAGAGTGGCACCCAAAAGACCAGCGATCGGAGCACAGCGTCCCGGGGAGTGATCGCGCTCCCATCGACGCGGGTGATGCGCAGCCCCATCGCGAGCTTGCCCAAGGTGGCGCCGGTGCCCAGGTACATGCCTATCAGATAGATCGCCGTGATGGCCTCGGAAGCGTACAGGAAGTGGCTCAGGACCACGTTGGCCTGGCTGCTCAGGGTGATGTAGGTGTGATTGGTGGCGAGGTGGGTGTCCTTGGAGTGGGCTTCCATGAAGGTGGCCAAGCGCTGGAACTTGTGGCCCATCATGACGACCCCCAAGATCACCTGAGGGACCAGCAGGACCACAAAGTCAAGGACCGCCGCTGCCAGCCGCTCGCCGGACGGCAGCGCCCGGGCGCCTCCGGTCATCGCGGCGGGACTCTGGTTCATGGTGGCGACGTCTCCCGGGGCGGCCCAGCCGGATGGCCGGTGCTCCCCGCCCAGATTCTAGGGATCACGAGGGGCCAGTTTCGATGCCGCGGCTGATGGACCGGTAACGGTTCTGGGACAAGAGGATCTCCGGGACCGCTTTCCGCCTATTCTGCCCCCATGCAGAAGCCCGACACGGGGCTATGGCGTCGGCTGCCCAGCGCTGCCACCTCCTGGGTGGGGTTCTGGGTGAGCCGGCGCGTCCGGAGAGGTTCCTCAGGACAGGGGATGGTCGAATACTCGCTGATCTTGCTGTTGGTCGCGCTGGCTATCTTCGTCATCTTCGTGACGCTCGGTCACCGAGTCTCGGATCTCTACTCCAACATCAACAACGGGCTCAACACCGCCGCCGGCTGACCTGTCTTGGGGGCCCTCCGGGCCTCTGCTATCCTGAGATCGCGCCGCCTGGCAGCGGGGTGTTCCCGGTGACCTGAGGCGGGCGCGAGGAGTTCAGGCCAGGATGACCTACGTGATCGGAGAGACCTGCGTCGACGTCAAGGACAAATCCTGCGTTGAGGTCTGCCCGGTGGACTGCATCATCGGTGCCGACGAGGACCGGATGCTCTTCATCGACCCGGAGGAGTGCATCGACTGCGGCGCCTGCGTCGACCCCTGTCCGGTCGACGCCATCTACGCCGAGGAGGACCTGCCGGTGGAGTGGGTGGACTTCACGTCCATCAACAAGCTCTACTTCTCCGACGCCGATGAAGCCCGTGCCCAGCTCAACGTCAAGGTCCCGGGGGCAGTTCCCCCCAGCTGAGACGCGCGGGCCAGATTTGGGCCTCTCCCACAAGGTGGGCACCACCTCCCTTAGGTAGGGGTCCCGATGCTCAGGCGCAGCCGGGATGCTAGGCTGCGGCTTTTGGGCTGGGGAGAGACCCCATCGGCAGGGAGGACGTTTATGGTGATGGCCGTCGAAAGGGACCGTGAGTCCACGTCCAAGGCCGATCCCCAGCGGGTGATCGCCTTCGCCAGAGAGCAGGGGATCAAGTTCGTCGATCTCAAGTTCAGTGACCTTCTAGGCCAGTGGCAGCACTTCAGCGTGCCGCTGGCGGAGTTGACCGAGTCGCTCTTCGCCGAGGGGATCGGCTTCGACGGCAGCAGCATCCGGGGGTTCCAGCAGATCCACGAGAGCGACATGCTCCTCTTTCCTGACAGTCGGACCATGTTCGTGGACCCGGTCCTGGAGGTGCCGACCTTGTCGCTCATCTGCGATGTGGTCGACCCGTTGACCAAGGCGCGCTACAGCCGCGACCCCCGCTTCGTGGCCCACAAGGCCGAGGCCTACCTGCGCCAGACCGGGATCGCCGACACCAGCTACTGGGGGCCGGAGCTGGAGTTCTACATCTTCAACTCGATGCGGTTCGACCAGACCATGAATGAGGGCTACTACCACATCGACTCGGTGGAGGGGATCTGGAACAGCGGCCTCGCCGAGGTGCCCAACCTCGCCTACCGGCCCAAGGCCAAGGAGGGGTACTTCCCGGCGCCCCCGGTCGACAAGCTCCAGGACGTACGCAGCCGCATCGTTCTGGCGCTCCAGGATGCCGGGATCGAGATCGAGGTCCACCACCATGAGGTGGGCACCGCCGGCCAGACCGAGATCGATATGCGCTACGACAGCCTGGTCGCGATGGCCGACAAGGTGCTGGTCTTCAAGTACATCGTGAAGAATGTCTGCCACCGCGAGGCGCTGGTGGCCACCTTCATGCCCAAGCCGCTCTTCGGGGACAACGGCAGCGGCATGCACACCCACCAGTCGCTCTGGAAGGAGGGTGTCCCGCTCTTCTACGACAGCCAGGGCTACGCCATGCTGAGTGACCTGGCCCGCTGGTACATCGGCGGGCTGCTCGCCCACGCCCCGGCGCTCCTCGCCTTCGCAGCTCCCACCACCAACAGCTACCGACGGCTGGTGCCCGGGTACGAGGCCCCCATCAAGCTTGCCTACAGCGCGCGCAACCGGAGTGCCTGCATCAGGATCCCCACCTACAGCGAGAAGCCCCGGCTGCGCCGGCTCGAGTTCCGCTCCCCCGACCCGACCTGCAACCCCTACCTGGCCTTCGCCGCCATGCTCATGGCGGGGTTGGATGGGGTCCGCAACCAGATCGAGCCGCCCTCTCCGATCGAGGCCGATCTCTACGAGCTGGAGGGGGACAAGGCCAAGGCGATCAAGGATCTGCCCGGGAGCCTCGAGGAGGTGCTCGACGCCCTGGAGAAGGACCACGACTTCCTCTACGAGGGAGGGGTGTTCACAGAGGACGTGGTGGAGACCTGGATCGCCATCAAGCGGGAGCACGATGTGGACCCGGTCCGGATCCGTCCTCACCCCTACGAGTTCATGCTCTACGCCGACTACTGAGATTTCAGGGACCGCCGTCCCGGGAGGGCCCGGGGCGGCGGGGCCCCGCCGGAGAGGTTCCAGCGGGGCGGGGGGGAGGCGTCACATCGGCAGGGCTGGAGACGGGATCGCTCCGCCCATAGCCGCAGGCTGAGACTATCCGGCCCGGCCGCCCTTGGGGCGTTTGGTCATCGGCTCGCTACGACTGTGATCGGATCGTGACCCGTGCCAGGGCCGCCAGCCCGGTCAGGCGGTTCCCGGGGTCGCCGCCGGTGCGTTGGGGGCGGTTGGGCGATGGGTCACGACCGCGGTCACCCCGAGCAGGATGAGCGCCCCGCCGAAGAGGGTGGCAATGGAGGGCCTCTCGCCCCTGATGAGCACGGCCAGGCCGGTCCCGACCAGGGGCTGGATGAAGAGCAGGGGGGCGATCGCCCCCGGCATCACCCGCTTGAGGCCCCAGAGCCAGGCCCAGTAGCAGAGGGCGGTGCTGACCAATCCCAGATAGCAGATCCCCACCCATCCCCAGGGGGTGAGGCCGGGCCAGTCCCTGACTGCCAGCGCGGCCAGGCCGGCCGGCCACCAGGCGACCAGGCTGCCGGTGACGACCGCCGCCGTGATCAGGAAGGGCGGGTAGCGGTCGACCACGGTCTTCCCGATCACCGTGAACCCGGACTCGAGGAGAAGCGACGCCACCACCAGCAGGTTGCCCACGCTCTGGGATCCGGACAGCAGGCTGGGCGCTCGGAGCCCACCCTCGACCACCAGGTAGACACCGAATCCGCCCAGGAGCAGGCCGGCCGTCTCCGGGCGCCGGATCCGCTCGTTCAGCACCG
This sequence comes from Candidatus Dormibacteria bacterium, assembly GCA_049518775.1. Classification (GTDB taxonomy): domain Bacteria; phylum Chloroflexota; class Dormibacteria; order Aeolococcales; family Bog-877; genus Bog-877. The sequence continues at coordinate 82,535 of JBEKRL010000002.1, read as the reverse complement.
CGATGCTGAGCAGGACGGTGGCCAGCGCCTCGGCGGCGATCAGCAGCGCGGTGTCGGTGGCGGTGGTCAGGCTGAGCCCCAGGTACTCGAGGGCCTTGTTGCCGACGAATCCCAGAGCGCACATGGCGACCAGCCGCCAGCGGTCCCCCCGGTTCCGGGGCAGCAGATGGCGCTGGCGCCAGAGGACCGGCAGCATCACCAGTGCGGCGATGGTGAAGCGGAGCATGTTGATGCTGGCGAAGGGCCAGGTCGCCAGGGCCGCCTTGCCCGCCACGTAGGAGCCTGCCCAGAGGCAGTTGGCTCCGGCCAGGACCAGCAGCGCGCGCTGCCGCCCGGACATCAGCTCAGTTTGCTTGCAGCCAGCGCTCGAGAGCCGCCAGCGGGGGGCTGCCGGCGGCCAGGACCCGGCGGTGGAACGCCCGGAGGTCGCCCCGCTGGCGGCTGAGCCACTCCTCCCGCCAGCGCAGAATCTGCAGCTTGCCCAGGGTGTAGACCAGGTAGAGCGGATCGTAGGTGCCCCGGGCCGCCTCGCGGCGGGCGGGTAGCTCCTCCATCCCGACCCGGTCCATGAACAGCCGGGTACCGTCCTCCACCTGCCAGCCATCCGCATGCAGTCCCACCGCGGTTCGGTAGCGGCAGGCTCGCAGCAGCGCCTCCTCGATCTGGGAGAGCCGGAGGATGGGATCGGCCTCCGCCAGCCCCGCCTCGATCATCATCAGCTCGGCGTAGTGGGCCCACCCCTCCCCGAATCCTGGCGTCCAGAAGAAGCGGCGCAGGTCCGAGACGAGGTGGCGGGAGTAGAGGTACTGGACGTGGTGCCCAGGGTAGACCTCGTGGACGCTGATGTTCTTGAGGGTCGCCCGATTCATGTAGCGGAGCCACTCCTCGGTCTCCTGCCCTTTCCAGCTCGGTTGGGGGACGGTGACGTAGTAGATGCAGGGCAGCTCCCTGGTCTCGAGCAGGCCGACCCCCTCGTAGGCGGCGCTGACCCAGGCGGTCATGAACCCGGGGCTCGGTCGAACCTCGCAGTGGGGACCCTCGGGGATCGGGACCTCACCGTGCCGCTCGACGAACCCCCGGAGCTCCTCCAGCAGGCTGGCTGTGCCCGGAATCAGATCCGCCGCGGCGAAATGGTTGCGTTCCTCGTCCCCGCGAACGTCCGCCAGATCTCGGCCGCCGAACTGGTCGGTGAGCAGACGGTTCCGCTGCTCCAGCAGCGACTCCAGCTCCGAGTCCGCCTCCTGGCGAAGCTCGGCGACGGACCGCTCGACGCCCTCCTGAAGCAGCAGCATCTGCACCAGCCGCTCGGGTCCGAGGGAGGCCTGCTGATGGGCGTCGGGACGCCGCCGCTCGAGCTCGGCCACGATCCGGTCCAGGACCTCCTCGCCCAGCTGCGCCGCCCGTCCCACCCGCTCCCTCAGCTGGGGCTCCCCCAGGTCGCCCGCCGCCCTGGCGATGTCGTCCCTGAAGAAGTTGCGCTGGCCCTCCACACCCTCCAGGGCCAGCTCGATGAGCGGTCCGGCGAGGTTCGGCTCCAGCATTGAGAGCGCCGTCTCCGCCCACTCGGGCGCCTGCTCCAGCTGCTGGCAGAGGCCGGACATCCGCTCCGCCAGCGGGGCGTAGTCCCGGAGCAGGTATCCGCCCACGTCCAGCGGCGAATCGCCGTCCAAGACGGAGGTGGGGTCGGTGAAGGGCCGTCGCCGCACCTCGAGGTCGAAGAGCTCGCGCTCCACGGTGCTGCGGGCTATCTCCAGGTCGAGGCGAAGGTCGGGGTCACCGCCGGGGTCCGCCTGGTGAAGCTCTTCCCTGAGCTTGGCCAACTCCTGGCAGCGGCGGGCCTCTGCGGCTCCGCCGGTCTCCGCCACCAGGCCATCCTTCTCGTGGTCGCCATTGGCGCGGGCCAGGGCGGGGTGGGCTCGGAACTGGTCCCGGACCACTTCGGCTAGCAGTCCGACTGCCGCTTCTCGACCGCCCTCCCCGGCCGGAGCCTCAGCCAACCGCCTGAGCCTGGTGCTGGGTCGCTTCACGGGGCGCCTCCAGCGCCGAGATGGCGGCCTCGGCCACCCCCTGGGCGGTGAGGCCGTACTCGGCCAGCAGCTCGCCTTGGGCCCCGTGGGGCAGGAATTGGTCCGGGAGTCCCACCTGGCGTACGGACCGGAGCACGCCCTGGCCGGCGAGGAACTCCAGGACCGAGGCGCCCAGTCCGCCGCGGACGGTGTTGTCCTCCACCGTGACCACCGCCCGGTGCTCTTGGGCCCAGCCGGCCAGCCGGGGATCGGTGGGCTTGACGAAGCGGGCGTTGACCACCGAGGCGGAGATCCCGTCGGCGGACAGCAACTCGGCCGCGTTCTCGGCCACCGCCACCATCTTCCCGGCGGCGCAGATCAGGACGTCCGTCCCTCCTTCCCGCACCATCTCCCAACCGAAGTTGGGCAGGGGCCGGAGGTCGATCACCCGCTCGGCGACCGCTCCCCGGGGATAGCGGATGGCGAAGGGGCCCTGATGGGCCAGTCCGGTGGCCACCAGCCGGCCCAGCTCGGCGGCATCCCTGGGGGTGGCCACCACCATGTTGGGGATCATCCGCAGGTAGCTGAGGTCGAACATGCCGTGGTGGGTGCTGCCATCGGGACCGGTCACCCCGGCCCGGTCGAGGATCAGGGTGACCGGGAGGTTGTGCAGCCCGACGTCACAGATCAGCTGGTCGAAGGCCCGCTGCAGGAAGGTCGAGTAGATGCAGACCACCGGGTGGAGCCCGCCCAGGGCCAACCCGGCCGCGAAGGTGACCGCGTGCTGCTCAGCTATGCCGACGTCGTAGAAGCGGTCGGGGAAGCGGGCGGCGAACTTGAGCAGACCGGTGGAGGAGGCCATGGCGGCGGTGATCGCCACCACCTTGGGGTCGGCCTCGGCCAGCTCCACCAGAACGTCCTCGAAGACGTCGGTGTAGCTGATGCTGCTGCCGGCGCTGGGCTTGCCGGTGCTGATGTCGAAGGCGGACACCCCATGGAACTTGTCCACCTCATCAGCCTCGGCCAGGTGGAAGCCACGTCCCTTCTCGGTGATCAGGTGGACCAGCACCGGGCCGCGGAGCCGGTTGGCCAGCGCCAGGGCACTCTCGATCGAGTGCACGTCGTGGCCGTCGATGGGGCCGGAGTACTTGATCCCCAGGTCCTCGAAGGGAATGTGGGGCGCGACCAGCTGCTTCACCCCGGTCTTGAGCCGGCGGGCCATCTCGTGGGCGGGCTCCCCCACCGCCGGGAGCGCACTGAGGAAGCCGCCGATCCCGCTCTTGGCCGCCTCGTAGCGAGGGTCAAGCCGGAGCCGGGCGAAGTGGTCCGCGAGGCCACCCACCGTGGGTGCGTAGGAACGGCCGTTGTCATTGAGCACGATGGTGAGGTCGGGCCGCAGGGCCCCGATGTTGTTCAGCGCCTCGTAGGCCATGCCGCCGGTGAGCGAGCCATCCCCCACGACCACCACCACCCTTCCGGGCTCGGCCCGGCGCCGCCGGGCCTGGGCCAACCCCAGCGCGTAGCTCAGCCCGGTGGAGGCGTGGCTGTTCTCGATCAGGTCGTGAACAGACTCCGCCCGGCTGGGGTAGCCGGAGAGGCCGCCGGCCTGGCGCAGGGTTGCGAACTGGTCGCCGCGGCCGGTCAGGATCTTGTGGACGTACGCCTGGTGGCCAGTGTCGAAGACGATCTGGTCGGTGGGGCTGTCGTAGACCCGGTGGAGCGCCAGGGTCAGCTCGACCACCCCCAGGTTGGGGCCGAGGTGGCCCCCGGTGCGGGAGACGTTCTGGACCAGGAATTCCCTGATCTCCGACGCCAGCTGACGGCACTCCTCCAAGGAGAGCTCCCGGCAGTCCGCAGGGCACCGGATTCGCGGGAGCACCGGCCGTGGCACCTGCCCGGAATCCCCACTTGGGGCTGGCATGACGGCGATTATAGGCTGGGCTCGAATTCGGACCGGGTGCTGGAACGTGGGTCTGCGGGCCTCGCGTACGACTTTTTCAGAGCTCCCCGGCGTCGCGGTCGAGGCCCGACGCTCCTCGGACACGACGGCCAGCCGGCGGCCGCATCGTCGGGATCGAGATCGACGCAGATGGCGAGTCGGCGCCTCGGGGGCCGACGTGCGCTGGCCTGGCGTGGAGCATCGTGCATCATGTGCCCGTGCCCGCACCGCCACCAGGAGCCGCAAGGAAATCGACGGGCGGCGCCGGCGCCCGATCGTGAACCAGCCGCGCCGTCAGCGCCGCAGCCGGCCGGCGTCGATTCCCCCGCCAGCGGAGACGTCCCTGGGGCCGGCCGGCGAGTGGCAGGTTCGGCTGGCCCTGGCGCTGCTGGCGGTCTCGGCGGTCTCGGTGGTCGCCAATCTGCTGGCGCTGCTGGCGCTCGGCGGCGCGATAGCCCACCTGGGGGCCCCGCAGGGACCGCCGGAGTTCGCCCTGGTGTTCGCGGGGGCTCTCCTGGGCCTGGTCGGGGACGCCCTCATCCTGAGCGGTTCGCTGGCGGTGCTGCGGCCCTGGTCCCGCCTGGCGCGAAGGCCGGCCGCGGTGACCGTCGGGCTGGTCCTGCAGCTGCCCGCGGCCGTGGCGGTCGGGGTGCTCCAGAGCTCCTGGCTCTTCGCCGTCATCTACCTCCTCATCACCGCCGGGCTGGCGTTCCTCTGGGTGCGCACCGGCCCGCCAACCCAGCCCCGGCCCGTGGCCAGGCACGCGGTGCCGGAACAGGTGGAGGGGGCCGCGGGGGAGGCTCTGCCGCTGGACCGGCAGCCGATCCCCTGGATCGGTTCCGCGCCGCCGCCGCCCTCGGCGTCCTCGCCGGGCTGGGTTGAGCCGGCCGGACCCGACGCCGGGGGACCGGCTCGTCCCCGCTCAGGGCGGGGACCCGACCTCTGATCGAGGCGCCAGGCGTGGAGCCGACGGACCCAGCGAGCGCCGAGGTCACCTGGGGCCTGCGTCAGATCCTCCTGGCCACGGTGGTGGCGGTCCCGGCCCTGGTGGTGGCACTCGTCGTGCCCGCGATCGTGGTGCTCGGGCTACACCAGGTGGGGGTGATCCGGTCGCTGACCGGGCACCCCTTCAAGGTGATCCTGCCTTACTACAACTTCGCGACCACCCTCGCCTTCTACGGAGCGCTGCTGGCGATCGTGGTCTTCTTCGCCAGCCGCCGGTCCGGGCGCGCCTGGGCCCGGCTGGGCATTCACCGGGCTCCGCTCTGGCTGGTGATCCTGATGCCGCCCGCGGCGCTGGGGCTCCAGATCCTCACCGGGCTCATCTCGGAGTTCCTCTCCCCCCTCCTGGGAGGGATAAAGAACCCGCAGGACTGCACCATTTCCCAGGCCTTCGGGGGCGATCCCTACCTGGCGGTGATCTCCATCGCCATCATCGCCCCCATCGTGGAGGAGATCGTCTTCCGGGGATTCATATACGGGGGCCTGCGGCCCCGCCTGGGGGTGACCCTGTCGGTGCTCATCAGCGCCGCCGTCTTCGCCCTGGCTCACACCCTGTCCGTGGGCGGCTCGATCCTGCTCCTGGGCCCGTCACTGTTCATCGCTGGATTGGCCCTGGCCCTCGTCTACGAGCGATCCCGATCGCTGGTGCCGGGAATGGTGCTGCACGCATGCTTCAACCTGATCGCGGTGGTGGCGATCTTCGTGATGGGCACCCACGCCGCCTGCCACTGATCTCGGCCCCCCTCCTCGGCGCCGATCGGACCCAGCCGTGGCTCCTCTGATGGCGGCGTAACAAGTCCGTCAGTTTGGTGGCACGGACCCGTCAGTCGCCCGCCACGACCGACCACCAAGGATGCGCTCAGCGGAGGGTAGGGACGCTGCTGGGTGTCCTGGTGCTGGCGTTACGGGCCGATGAGACCACCCACTGGTTGATCGTGCCAACGAGCGGTGCACCCATCCGCCAGGCAGTCCTCACCCCGAAGTCAATGGTGCTGCTGTCGCTGGAACTTGGCTGGAGCTGTGACCCTCGCCTCGTGAGCCGGGAGGCCCGGGTCCCCTTGTATCTCGGCGCTCCGCTGGTCGAGCTACCTACCTGGCTCGGAGGCGCGGCGGTCCTCCTGGCGGCGCTGCCAACGAGTCCAGATGCGCTGGGGTGCGTGGGCTTTGGCGTGGGAGGGCCGGCTGACAGCCGTTTGCTTCCCTACCGGGCCAGGGCCGGGTGGCGGCGCATGCGTGGTGAGGCCATCGCTGAGGAAAGGAAGGCCAGAGGTGGTGTAGTAACGGCGCCGGCCACGGCGCAGAGCCGGGCGCTGGGGATCGGCCGGAGATCACCGTCACGGGTCGCGTGCGCCACTGGCCGGTTGCCCTCCGGCGCGCCCACGCGGGCACGAACGCGCGACGCTAACCTCCCTGCACGATGGCGGGCGATGTGCCGCCGCGGACGCGCCGCTCCGGACGGTCCTGAAGGGGGTGCCGCCCAGGTGGGTCCTGTGCCGACTACGGGGGACCACGGATAGGCGCCCCGAGCCGTGCCAGCCGGTCACTCTGTTGAACTGAAGTCCGTCGCCGGTGTTAACTGGTGACGATCGATGTTATCCTTACCATAAGCGGCTGGGGGCATGAGTGAGTCAGTGCTGCTGACACGCTCGAAACTCCTTTCCAAGGTTGCCCCCGGCCGTGACGTCTAGGTCAGCGGCGACTGGCCGCCAGGAACGGAACCCTTCTGGGGTAGCCTCATGCACCTCGAGTTCAGCCCTTCTCCTATCGAGGGTGAGACGGTCTCCCTGATCGGCACCTACGCCGCCTACCACTGATCTCAGCCAATGCCTCTGGACCCCTCGAACCCCGCCAGTGCTGATCTGAAGACGGTGTAACGCTCCTGTTCTTTTGAACATAACAGCGTTACCAGCCCGTCAAACGTGCTACAGTCTCGTCAATCTGGAAAGGAGGGGCTGGCAACCGATTGCCACTCGGAGTACGTGTTTCTTGAGTGGAACACAGTCGGCGTAGGGCTGGGTAGGCCAGAGAGAGCAAAGATCTGGGGAGTGGTCCACCCAACCCTGTGAGCCAGCGTTTGTTGGGAGGAGGGTGCGTCTGGATTTGTAGCGGAGCGACCGGCGGTGCTCAACGACAACGAGCCCGCAGTCGTACCCACCCGTGAGGCGAAAACCGTGACTGAGGCCCAATCGGGCTGAGTCCTCGATCACAGCGGAACCCCGCAGCATGAGCAGCGACTGGGTTCGTTATCTGCAGCGGCCCCGAACCAGGGGCCTCATAGATTGAGGACTAGATGAAACTACGGACAATGGCGATCCTTGGTGGGCTCTGCGTTGCCGCCCTAGCCTTGATCGGGGCTGGCGCAGCGGCGCAATGGACCACCACAACTACCAGCAGTCAGCAGATAGCATCTGGCTATCTCAGCGTGGGGTTGTCAGGCCCCGGCAGCTGCACGGCAACCGATGCCTACGGTAGCTGCACCAGCCTTGCATTGCCGGCGGTCGGACTGGTCGGATCTTCGTTCGCCAGCACGCCCCAACTCATCGCCATCACCAACAACGGCACGGTCACAGCGACCGAGATCACGCTCACGGTGGGTGATACCCCTGGCACAGCTCCTGCTGGACCCGCGTTGGCCAGCGAAGTGTACATGTGCCTGTACAGCCAGAGCTGGGTTGTGTACAACGGTCCCTTGTCAGGAGCCGAGGGCAGCATCGGGCTCTACCCCACCACGCTCGCGCCGCTGGGTACCGACAACTACACGGCTGTGTTCTACGCCGGGGCGGACCAGGTCACAGGCTGCGGCAGCTATTCGGGCTGGCAGTATGGTACCGGTACGCCATTGGTGGCAGGCAGCACTAGCACTGCGCCAGAACTGCTCACCGCGGCTGAGAACGGCAGTGACACTCCGTTCATCACCGTGGAGTACTCAGGCTAGCCATGGAACACGCCTATGTAGCGGTCCGGCCCTCGTGGCCGCGCACCGTCTCTATCTCTAGCAGCCTCGAACCAGAGGCATCAAAGAAGGAAGGGACTAGATGAAACTACGGACAATGGCGATACTTGGGGGGCTCTGCGTTGCGGCTCTCGCCCTGATCGGGGCTGGCGCAGCGGCGCAATGGACCACCCAAACCACAAGCAGCCAAACGATCACGGCTGGGAATCTCAGCGTGGTCCTCTCTTCACCGAACGCAAGCGGTGGCCAAAACACGACCGACCTGACCCTCCCGAACATCGGACCGGTCGGATCGTCGTTCATCAGTACGCCCCAACTCATCACCATCACCAACAACGGTACGGTCACAGCGAACGAGATTAACCTCCAGGTGAAGGACATCTCCGGCAACACGCCGGGCAGCGCGTTGGCCAGCGAAATGTCAATGTGCTTCTACAGCGACGGCACCGTTGTATTCAATGGCCTCATGTCAGCGGACGAGGGGCTAGGCAACATGCCCGTCGGTGGTTCGATCGCACCGACCGCGACTGACACCTACACTGTTGTGTTCTACGCGGGGAACGAGGACACTGGGTGCGGCAACCTGTCGGGCTACATCTATCCCGCTGTGCACTTCCCCGTGCAGGCAGGCTCACCTCCAACAGACGTCATTAGCAACGCCCCTGAACTCGGCACTGACGCTGAGAACGGCGTTGACACGGTGAACGTGACGCTGACCTACTCAAGCTAAGCGCCTCGGCGGCGGCGCGGCCCTCGTGGTCGCCCGCCGCCGCTTCTCCATTGGGGCGGGGGGCTGACCTGAATCCCATTCATCTGACCGCGGTAGGAAGTGGAGCTTGGCAACATTCTGTCCCGGGGGGGAACGTCTCAATGGGTTCTACACTCAGGATGGGCGTGGGCCTGCGACTTGACCGAGTCTTTTTGAAGGCGACCGGATTGGCTCTTCCTGGTCTCCGATCAGCCGCGTTACGGAGAGGCAGACAATAGGACCATGGCGACGATCCCCGAGGGTGAGAACCCCGCCCCAAAGCGCGGGAGTCGTGGACGCCCGCGGAGGGCCACGGTCGCACGGCGTGTCCGGACCGGAATCTGGTCAGTGCTCGTCGTGGTGGTCCTTGGTGCACTGGGGTTCGCGGTGTTTTCGGTGCACAGTGGGAACTGGATGGTGACGCCGATCCTGTCGGGCAGCATGCGACCCGGACTCCCGGTTGGCGGGGTGGCCGTCTCTGAGCGGGTTCCCGTGAGTCAGCTCGCCGTCCGTGACGTGATCATCTTTACAAATCCGTACCAGCGTGACGTGGAGATGGTGCACCGCGTCATCTACCTCAAGGTGGACAAGTCGGGGCAGACGATCATCAAGACCCAGGGTGATGCGAACACGGTCGCTGACCCTTGGACGTTGAAGGTGAGTGGCAGGGACGTTTACGTGGTGCAGTACACCCTTCCTCTCCTGGGCTACCCAGGGCAAGACACCAATCATGGGCTGGACTTGATCGTGGCTGGCGTCATCTTGCTGCTGGTCGTGGGGGGCACGGTGCTGAGTTGGGACCGTCGCGAGCCAGCACCCCAAGCGCAGGCCCCTCCGTGGCGTACCCCGGAGCCATGACCTTGATCCTGCCCGATCTGCCGACGGCTGCCAAGGCTCGACTCAGTTGGGGCTCTCCTACCAGTGCCGTCTCGACGGCCGGGCGGGGACTCTTGCCGGCCGGCCGCCGATATTGGGCTAGGCATCCATCCCCTCACGATGCTGCTCCCGCTCCAGTTCCTGACCGCGCCCATGGCCTGCAACTTCCGCAAATCAGGGGCGTCGTAGGAGGGGGAGCAAGATGAAACTTCGGACCTTTGCGGTCCTGGTTGCAGTCGCCGTTGCGAGCATCGCCCTGATCGGGACTGGCGCAGCGGGCACCTTCACCACCACGACTACTAGCGGCCAGACGATCACGGCTGATTCCCCGAGTCCCACGGCGACCCCGAGTCCGACTGCGACCCCGAGTCCGACTGTGACCCCGAGTCCCACTGTGACCCCGAGCCCCACCGCGACTCCGAGCTCCTGAGGTCTATACCAAAATGTGCCGAATCCAACCTGGTGCTCACGACCATCAGGGCGCACCGATGGTCAAGGTCTGCTGCTGAGATGGCCGATCTCATCGCCGAAGCCGAGCCAGGGTCTCCAGCAGCGACCCACTCATTTGAAATCACGCGAGACCTCTCCTGTTCAGGAGGGTCGGTGACAGTCACTGGGGAGGCAGTCCAGTGGGAGAAGAAATACCGAAGCGAGACGCAGGTCCAGTACCGGCCGCTCGCGCTGACTTCCGGCCCGGAGGCGGGGTGGTGAGATTCCTGCGCCTGCGACCCCGGCGGTTGTGGTCACGCCTGGTCGTGGCCGGTCTCCTCACTGGGGCTGCCGGGATCGTGGTCGGTGTTGCAGGGTTGGTCCCAGCTTCGGCGGCGGTGCTGGGGGCCTGCGGAATCTCGACGACGCTGGTGCCGGGTGACTCGGGGAGCTGCTCCGGGATCATCAGCGACACCACTTCCCCAAGCTACAGCGGCCCGGTGGACGTGACCCTAGTCATTGGGACGACCTCCAGTTCCGCTGGTCGTGCGAGCGGCAGCGGGACTGGGACGGAGGCACTTCTGGACGGTCAGGCCGATGGACTCCAGGTGACCGTGACCGACACGACCACGGGGCAGACGTTTGCCCTCGGTCCGATCTCCTGCTACACCGACTCGACCAAGACTGTGCTGGCCTCCTACCCCAACGCCGCCTACTGTGTGAGCTCCTCCAGCTCCCAGATCGTGGCCACCTCGGTCCAGAACACGACCTTCTCCGACAACTTCGTGATCGACTGGTCGTTTCCCCTGGCGGCCACCAACCCCTATGAGGGATCCGGAGCCACCATCACCCTAGTCGCCACTTTCACGGGCGCCACCGCCGGAGGCGTGCTCGGAGCGAGCACCGGCCCCGCTGGTGGTGTCTTGGGCGCCAGCACCCCGACGACCGGTGCCGGCCTTCCCGGGACACTCAGCAGCCTGCTGCTGGTGATGGGCATCGCGATGGTCCTGGCCGGGGTGATCGTCTACCGAATCGACCGGAACTCCGCCCCGGGCCACTGACCCAACCCGTCCGGCAGCTTGCCAAGGGGGAGCCGCGGTCCCGACCGCCTTCGACAGGAAGCGGTCTCGGCTCATGAGCTGCTCACGGAGGTCGATGTCATCGTGGAGACGCGGCTGGGCTGCCCCGCCGTCGCGTTGCCGCTGACCGCCGCCTGCGTCCGGCTGCGCTGGCCCCTCCAAGAACAGGAGAGGAGCCCCCGCCGGCGAGGGACTCCCGACGGAGCAGGCTCCGGGCGAGCTACAAGACCGGGTCCTGAGCCTCCCTGGCCGCGTCGAGCGCTGCAGCCGGCTGGCCGCCAGCCGCCGCTGTCGGAGCTGACCACGACCTGGACCCGCGCCACCCCACCGAAGCGCTAGAGCCGGCCCGGCTCTGCGGCCGTGGCGGCGGAGCGGCCTCTCCACCCCGTCTCCGGCCGGGCTGCTCCGGTCAGAGCCTCAGTCGATGAACTCGATGGTGGTGCTGTCGGTCACCTCGACCAGTCCAGCGGGGACGGTGAAGGCGACCTGGAAGACCAGGATCTGCTGTCCCGTCTCCACCTGGTGGCCGATCAGACGGGAGCGCACCAGGTGGTTGAGGAACTTGGGGGCATGGTGGTTGACCTTGCGCAGGACCACCCGCTGGGCCTGGCCAACCGGTCCGGGAGGAAGAATCGGAGGCACAAGCGGGAGTGTACGGGCCTCGGAGGCTCGACTGGCATTCCCCTGGGGTGCCCCAGTAGTGCATATTTCACCTGATGCGTCTGCTGCATTGCGCCGATGTGCACCTGGACACCGCGTTTCGGGGTCTGGGGCCGGAGGCATCCGTCCAGCGGCGGGTGGCCTTGCGGCAGACCTTCCAGAAGCTGGTGGGGCTGGCGGTCGAGCTCAAGGTTGATGCCCTGACCATCGCTGGCGATCTCTACGAGGACCGCTACGCCGGCCAGGACACCGCCCGCTTCCTGGCGGAGCAGCTGGGGCGGCTCCCCTTCCCGGTGCTGATCTCCCCCGGTAACCACGACTACTGGCACCCGGGGTCGCTCTACGCCGTCCAGGAGTGGCCCGCCAACGTCCACGTCTTCTCCACCGGCGAGTTTGCGCCCTTTGAGCTGGATGGCTTCCGCATCTTCGGCATCGCCCACACCAAGCCCAAGGGCACCTCCGACCTTCTGGAGGGCTTCACGGTCCCCGAAGGTCAGCCGGCGGTCGCCCTCTTCCACGGTTCGGAGCGCGGCCAGCTCCCGGTCCAGGGAGAGGGCAAGGAGGACCACGCTCCCTTCGGCGAGCCCGAGATTGCGCAGGCCGGCTTCCGCTTCGGCCTGGTCGGCCACTTCCACACTCCGCGGGTGACCGCCAGGATGGTCTATCCGGGCAATCCGGAACCGCTCACCTTCGGCGAGCTGGGGGAGCGGGGCGCCGCTGAGGTCGATTTCTCCTCCGAGCCCCCGGTCGTGAAGATCCACCCGGTCGGTACCTTCACCCTCAGTGAGGTCGAGGTCGACGTCACCGGCTGCCAGCACTCCGAAGCCGTGGTCGAACGTGCCAAAGAAGCGCTTCCGGTCGGGCCCAACACCGGCGCCAGGGTTCGGGTGGTTGGCGAGCTCGCCTTGGGGGTCCGGATCGGCCCCAGCCAGCTGGTCGAACGCCTCCGCGAGGGCGGGCGCTGCGTCGAGGTGGTCTTCGCTACCCGCCCCGAGGTCGACCTGGAGGAGCTCAGCCATTCGCCAGACATTCGCGGGGAGTTCGTTCGTGGCCTGATGGCCCGGAGCGACCTCGACACCGAGTTGGTCCAGTCAGCACTCCGGGCCGGACTCGAAGCGCTGCGCGGCGAGGAGCCGGCAATTCTGTGAGCCGAGCCAGGATCGGGGAGGTCGAGCCCGGATGAGGGTTCTGTCGGTCAAGCTTCAGAGCTTCGGTGGCCTGAGCGGGCGCTTCAATCTGGACCCCCAGCTCACCGTGGTGGGTGGTCCCAACGAGTCCGGCAAAAGCACTCTTCACACCGCCCTCCGCGTGGCCCTCTGCGGGGTGGATCTGCCTGCCCGGGGGCGGATGCCCAAGGAGACCGAGGAGGTGCTGCGTCACTTCCGTCCCTGGCAGGGCAAGCGGTTTTCAGTCGAGGCCGAGATCGAGCTGGACGGCGGCCGGTACCGCTTCGTTCGCGATCTCGACCAACCTGACAACTGCCAGGTCTTTGACCTGATCAAGGGCGGCGAGGTCACCGACAGGTTCCGTCGGGGGCGCACCGTGGACGTCTCGGTGGCCCTGGGGATGAGCCGGGAGGCCTTCCTGGCCATCTCCACGGTGGGCCAGGACCAGATCCTCAGCCTGACTGGGAGTTCTCTCCAGGAGGATCTCCAGAAGGCGAGCTCGACCTCGGGCAGCGACAGCACGGCCAGGTCGGCGATCGAGCTGCTCCAGCGCTGGCGCCAGGACAAGATCCGAGGCGACCGCACGACCACCAAGCCGCTGGACAAGCAGTCCAAACTCTTGGACGAGACCGCGGCCAGACTGTCGGCGGCGGTGGCCGCTCACTCACAACTGTCTGATGAACTGGCCACCCAGGCCCGGCTACGCTCGGAGCTGGCGGAGGCAGAGCAGTCCAGCCAGAGCGCCGAGGTGGCCTGGAAGACGGCGGAGCTGGCCGAATTGAACCAGGATCTGGCCGCCGTCGCCGAGCTCTCCAAGGAGCTGGAGGCCACCCCCGAGCTGAAGCTTCCCAAGGAACCGACCGTCCTCCGGGATGCCGCCACCGGTGCCCGCGGCCTGGCCCAGCAGTGGCAGGAGGCCGATGCCAAGGCCAAGGAGCCGGGACCGCCGGGTGAGGAGCTGGAGCGGCTGTCCCAGAAGTCAGCCCCCAGTGAGCTGGCCTTCCTGATCGCGGCGCTGGAGCAGCCGCTGCCGGAGCTACCCGGCCCCGCGGAGCTCCCCAGCCGTCTCGAGCTGCTCGACCGCCGCCGGGTTGCCACCCACCGCTGGTTCGCCGACGTCCTGGCCCTGGTGGGGGGGATCGCCGGCGTGTTGCTGGTGGCGGGCGGCATCGTCTTGTCAACCGGGGGGTTGCGAATCGGGCTGGTGGTGGCCGGCCTGGTTCTCTTGGTTCTGACCGCCACCGGGTTCCTGGCCCTGCAACGGCGGCTCCGTCTGCTGCTGGCTGTGGGCGGCTTTAGCTCGGTCAGCGAGATGGAGCGGGCCCGGCGGGCCGGGGACCCGCAGATGAGCAAGGCGGTGGCGGCCCGAAACAAGGTTGAGACCGAGCGCTCCCAGGCGACCAAGCGGCTCACCGAGCTGGGGATCGGGAAGGCGGATCCGTCGCACCTTCGGCAGTTGGCGGAGCAACTCCCGGCGGCCCAGGAGGCCGCCCAGCAGCGCGCCTCGTGGGCCGCCACCGCTCAGCGGTTCCGGGAGGAGTTGCTGGTGCGGGCCAAGCGGGTCGGGGTCAACGGGAGCGACCCGGTCAAGCTCGCCGCCGAGCTCGCGGCTCGCCTCCACCAGCTGGACGCGGCGGAGGACGCGAGGCAGCACCGTGACGAGCTCGAGGCCCGCCGCGGAGAGCGGCTGGCGGGGCGGGAGCCCAAGGCCCTGGCCAAGCGTGCCAAGGAGCTCTCGGCCGAGCTCGGCTCGCTACCGACCCCGGCCGAGCCGCTCGCCGCTGGCCTCTCGTCTGCCCAGCTGCGGCTGGCGCACGACGAGGCTCGGGCCAAGCTCGACCGGATCCGCCAGGAGCTGCTCCCGCTTCAGGGCCGGCTCGCGGAGCAGCTGCGGGAGGCTGGGGACGTGGCCAAACTCGATGAGGAGCTGGCCGAGCTGCGCAGCGAGGTTGCCCGACTCACCGCCGCGGAGGCGGCGGTGAAGCTGGCCATCGCCGAGATGGAGCGGGCCCAGGGACTTGTCCACAACGACCTGGCGCCGGTGCTGGCCGAGGGGCTGCGGGGATGGCTGCCCGGGATCACCGCCCAGCGCTACCAGCAGGCCTGGGTCGACCCATCCGACCTCTCGATGCACGTGTCAGCTCGCGAGGGCGAGGCCCAGGTCTCGGTGCAGGACCTCTCCCAGGGCACCCGGGAGCAGATATACGTGGCCCTGCGGATGGTGCTGGCCAAGGCTCTCTCGCCCAGCGGCGAATCGGTCCCGCTCATCTTGGACGACCCGACCGTCAGCTCCGACGACGCTCGCTGCACCGCTCTGCTGGACACCCTCAAGGAGCTCTCCGCTACCGCCCAGGTGGTGATCTTCTCCCACGAGACCCGGGTGGGGGGGTGGGCCAAGCGCAGCGGGGTGCCCATCCTCTCCATGAAGCTGGTGCCGGCTTCGGCCCCGGGCGAAGAGGTCCCGCCGGCCGAGGTCACGGCGGCTGGCTCCTAGCCGTCCGCCTTGCGGATCGCCTCGCTGCTGCCGAGTTCCACGGAGATCTGCTTCGCCCTGGGGCTGGGCCAGAGCCTGGTCGGGGTGACCCGCGAGTGCGACTTCCCGCCCCAGGCCGTGTACAAGCCGATCCTCACCCACGGCCGACCGGACCTGACGGATGTCGCTCCTCCTCAGGTTGACCGGCACCTGCGGGAGGCGCTGCACCAGGGCAGCAGCCTGTACCCCCTGGACCACGAGGCGCTTCTGCGCGCCCGCCCCGATCTGATCCTCACCCAGGAACTCTGCGAGGACTGCGTCGGGGCCTACCCGCAGGTCCTGGAGTCCGGGAGGATCCTGCCGGGGCGGCCCACGGTTGTCTCCCTGGAGCCCGCCACCCTCGCCGATGTCCTGCGCTCGATCAGCGAACTGGGCCAGTTGACCGGGACCAGGGAGCGGGCCGCCGAGCTGGTCCGCGGTCTCTGGGCCCGCCTCGATGCAATTCGGGGAGCGGTGGCCGGACGGACGCGGCCCCGGGTGGTCTGCCTGGAGTGGCTGGACCCACTGATGGTGGCTGGTCTGTGGGTCCCAGAGCAGGTGGATTCCGCCGGGGGGATAGACGTCCTGGGCGAGTCTGGGGCCCGCTCCAGGGCGATCGAGGCGGACGAGTTGGCCGCAGCCCAGCCGGAAGTGATCATCTACCTGCCTGTCGGCTGCCGCCTGGAGCAGGCGCTGGAGAGGGTCCCAGAGCTGCCCTCCCTGAAGCGCTGGAGCGAACTCCCGGCGGTGCGGGCCGGCCAGGTGTACGCAGTTGACGGCGCCTGGTACTTCCACCGGCCCGGCCCCCGGGTCGTGGACGGGATCGAGATCCTGGCCCGCATCTTCCACCCCGAAGCCTGGAAGGGGCCGGTGCCGCAGGGGTTCGAGCAGGTGGCCACAGGCGGGGCAGCCGCGAGCTAGCCCGACGCCTGCGCTTCCGAGCGGGACCGGCAGCGGCGTCCGGTGCCTGGTCCGCCCTCTGATCGCCGACCGGCGGGACTGGCGGTGATCCCGGGGGCGCCCGCTGCCGAGAGGGGCAGCGGACCCCGGGCCCGGCCCTGCAGAGGTCCCGTCCGAGCCCGGTCAGACGCCGGCCAGGGCTGGGCTCGGCAGGGTCCGGCGGCGGCCGCCCAACGCCGAGATGACATCCTGAGCCTTCGGCACCGGCCCTCGGACCCCCTCAGCCCGCCGGATGCCTGCGAGCCGCCTGAAGTCGAGCGCCACCCGCGGCGGGAGTCCGCCGCCGGCCGGTCTGGGGCGCCATCGCCTGGGTCTGACCCTCCAGCGCTCGATCGGTGCCGCCGGCCTTCATCCGGCCGCAGCACTGGAGGGACCGGCGGATCGAAGTCGGCCTCAGGCGATGGCGCGACTGAAGGAGCGGGCCGCGATCCAGATCGCCACCACGGCCAGCACCGCCATGATGGCCACTCCCTGGAGCACGTTGGGGTTGCCGAGGTGGCCGAGGAAGACCGCCCGGTTCGCCGCCACGGCGTGGGAGAGTGGGTTCAGGGTGGAGATGGTGCGGAGCCAGCTGGGCGCCAGGCTCATCGGCAGCAGTACCCCGGAGAGCAGCAGCAGGGGCAGGCTGGCGGTGAAGATTATGGGAGCGAAGGAGTTCTCGTCCCGCAGCGTCAGGGCCAGGGCGTAGGACACCGATGTCACCGTCAGACCGATCAGAGCCACCAGTCCGAGCGCGATCAGGATCCCCCAGGGTCGGAAGCTGAGCCCGAAGGGGAGGGCCAGCACCACCAGGATCAGGGACTGGATCAGCAGGGTCAGGATGTCCCGCATGGCCCTTCCCAGGAGCATCGCCAGCCGGCTGACCGGGGTGACCCGGAGCCGTTCCACCACCCCCAGCCGGAGCTCGGAGATGAGGCTGAAGCCCACCCCGGCCGCCCCGAACAGCCCGAGCTGGATCAGCAGCCCGGGAACGAAGACGTTGTAGGCGCCCCCTCGAGGGAAGCCGGGGACGGCGGCGATGGACTTGAGCAGAGGGGCGAAGAGGAGCAGGTAGAGCGCCGGTTGGATCACCCCAACCCCGACCCAGATGGGGTCGTGGATGAAGATGCCGAAGTAGCGCTGGAAGACCAGCCAGGTGTCGCGAGCCAGCTTCATTTGTCGGTCTCCTGGTGGTGGCTAGGCCTGCTGCGACTCGCGCAGGGAGTGTCCGGTCTGGAGAAGGAAGACGTCGTCCAGGCTGGGCCGGCTGACCGAGATGGTGGTCAGCGCCAGACCGGCTCCATCGAGAAGGCGCAGGATGTCCGGGACAGCGGTCTCGCCCCGGTCGACGTAGAGGCGCAGCAACTGGCCCTCGTCCGAGGCGTCTCGCACGAAGGACTGCGACTTGAGGAGGACAAGGGCGGCGGCCGCGTCGCCCTCCATGCCCACGGTGACGAGGTCGCCGGCGACCTCCCGCTTGAGTGAGTCCGGGGTGCCCTCAGCCACGATCTTGCCGTGGTCGATGATGGCCAGCCGGTCACAGAGGGCGTCTGCCTCCTCGAGGTAGTGGGTGGTGAGGAAGACGGTGGTGCCGGAATCTCGAAGGTTGCGGACCTCGGCCCAGACGTGGGCCCGCGCCTGCGGGTCCAGTCCGGCGGTGGGCTCGTCGAGGAAGAGCAGCTGGGGGCGGTGCACCAGCCCCACCCCGATGTCGAGCCGGCGCCGCTGTCCACCGGAGTAGGTGGTGATCCGGCGGTCGGCGCAGTCCTCCAGCTCCAGGGTCCTCAGGAGATCGGCGGCCCGGTGGCGCGCCTCCGAGGTGCTCATCCCGTAGAGGCGACCCTCGAAGACCAGCTCGGAGCGTCCCGTGATCTCGATGTCGGCCCCGCCCAGCTGACCGACGTAGCCGATCCGCAAGCGGACCTGGTCCGGCTCCCGCCGGAGGTCCCGGCCCGCCACGATGGCCACCCCAGAGGTGGGGGGCATCAGGGTCGCCAGCATCCTGAGAGTGGTGGTCTTGCCTGCCCCGTTGGGGCCGAGGAAGCCGAAGACCTCGCCGGCGAAGACCTCCAGGTCGATGCCCGCCACCGCCTCGACGGTGCCCTTGCCGGACTTGAAGACCTTGCGGAGCTGGTGAACGCTGATCACCGTCTCCCGGCCCTGAGCCTGCTCGCTCATCTACTGCCTCCCACCTGAACGGTCGAGTCGAGGCCGCCCGGTTCCAGCCTTCCCGGGGCGGCGCTGGCCGATGCCGGGGGATTGGTCGCCAGCCCATCCGCCACATCCAGCCGGGGCTGGCCGAGGTGGGACTGGAGCCACTCCTGGTCCACCGCCAGAGCCCCGCTCTCGAGATCGCTGATGAGCGAGCCAACCCAGTCCAATTCCACCTGCCAGACGGCGCGCTCGTACTCGCGCTCGATCAGGAAGAGCCGGGGCAGCGAAAGCCGCTCTCGCAGGGTGGCGATCACCGCGTCCAGGCTGGCGATCATGCCCTGGAGCTGGGCCAGCCGCTGTCCCAAAGCTCTGATCGCCTCCCGCTGGGGCAGGTAACCGAGCATGCTGAGGGCGGCGCTGAAGGGCGGCGCCTGGCGCTCAGGGACGGCCAGGAGGTCGACCAGCCAGTGCGAGAACTCGTCCCGGCCGGCTTCGGAGATCCGGTACACGGTCCGCTCCGGGCGCCGGCCCTCCCGGACCGTCTCCGCAGGCTCGATCAGCCCCGCCGCCGCCAGCCGGTCAACGGCGTGGTAGACGGCGCGGGGGGTACCGGCCGCGAACTCCTTGCGCCGCTGGTGAACCTCGCGCTGGATCTCGTAAGGGTGCCGGGGCTGCTCGGCCAAGAGGCCCAGCACGGCCAGCGCCGCCAGGTCCCGCGTCGGTCGCTTCCAGGTGAGACTCGCCATATTGCTCGACGCATTATAGCGCTATGCACTAGATTCTGTAGGCGAACTCCGCACCGACCTAACCGCGTGCGCGGGGGGATGGCTCAGCCGACCAGGGCGCCGGCCGTGCCCGCCAGCTGCTTGAGGTCCGCGATCGTGTGGTGCTCGATGGGGCGCTTGGTGTGGCGCTCGATGTCGCGGATCTTGAGGATCTCGATCGGGGTGATCAGGGTGAGGGCGACCCCGTCGCGGCCGGCCCGGGCGGTTCGGCCCACCCGGTGCACGTAGTCCTCGGGGGTCGAGGGGATGTCGTAGTTGATGACGTGGCTGATGTCGTCGACGTCGATCCCTCGGGCGGCCACGTCGGTGGCGATCAGGAAGCGGACGCGGGAACGGCGGAACCGCTCCATGGCCTCGTCCCGGTCGTGCTGGGAGAGATCGCCATGGATGACGGTGACGTCGTAACCCTGCGCCAAGAGCGAGGTGTGGAGCTGGTCGGCGCTGCGTTTGGTGTTGGTGAAGATCAGCCCCAAGGTCACCAGGGGGCTGTCCAGCAGCATCCCCAGCGCCTCCTCCTTCTCGGACCAGGAGCATTCGATGCACCACTGGCGGACCGTGGGCACCAACTCGGTCCTCCCGCTCACCGAGACCGTCTCGGGCTCCCGCATGTGGCGGGCCGCGAGGCGGTGGACCCACTCCGGCACCGTGGCCGAGAAGAGCATGGTCTGACGCGACTTGGAGGTCTGGAGCAGGATCCGCTCGACGTCTGGCGCGAAGCCCATGTCCAGCATTCGGTCGGCCTCGTCGAGGACCGCGAATCGGACGTCCATCAGGGAGAGGGTCCTCCGCTGGAGGTGGTCGAGCACCCGCCCGGGCGTCCCCACCACCACCGCCGGATGGCCGCGGAGCCCGTCCAGCTGCCTCCGGATGGGGTCGCCTCCGACCACCGCGAGCACGCCGACCGACCGGCCCCTGGCCAGCCTCTCGAACTCCAGCGTGACCTGGGCCGCCAGCTCCCGGGTGGGGCATAGCACCAGCGCCTGAACGCTCTGGGAGGCAGGGTCTATCCGCTCCAGGATCGGCACCGCGAAGGCAGCGGTCTTGCCGGAGCCAGTTCGGGCCTGACCGATCAGATCGCGACCCGCCATGGCGACCGGCAGCACCAGCTCCTGGATCGCGGTGGGGTCGTTGTAACCAACCTCATCCAGGGTTCTCAGCATCGAAACCGAGAGCCCAAGCCCGGAGAAGCTGACAGTGGGGGCGGGATCCGGCTGGGGGACCTCATCGGGGCCCCAATAGGCGGTGCGATGCGGTGGCCGGAAGGGACGTCTAGAGCGAATTGGCAACGAATTCAATATACCCCATCGGGGTGAAACCAACCCGGGCGGGTGCCGGCGGCGGCCATCGGCGACAATGCCTGCGTGGTGCCGAGATGGTCGTGACTCCGTCGGTGCCGGCAGCCCATCTCTGCGGCTCGAACTGGGGGGCGAGGGCAGCGGTCGGTGCGCCGCCGGCTGCCCTCGCGCGGGAGGTGCTGGGCGGCTGTGCTCTGATCAGCTCTGCCGATCCCGAGGTGCCCGGGTGACCTTGACCACCAGGCTGATCCTCAGCGACCTCGATGGCACCCTTCTCGACGACCGCCTCGTCCTGGACCCCCGCGACGTGGCCGCTGCCGGGACGGCCAGGGCGGCCGGGATCCGGGTGGGGGTGGCCACCGGCAGGATGTACCGGTCCGGCCTGCCCCACGCCCTGGGCCTGGGGGCGAACGTCCCCTTGATCTGCTATCAGGGCGCCCTGATCAAAGAGCTCCCTCCCGAAGACGACCCCGGGGCCGACCCCGACCGGGCCGCCGTGCTCTACCAGCGAGCGGTACCCGGCGAGCTGTCCCTGGAGATCCTCGAGCTCTGCCGCCGACGAGGCTACTCCGTCAACGTCTTCCAGAACGACCACCTCTACGTGGACGAGATCAACCAGGACGTTCTCTTCTACCTCCGGACCGCCCAGGTCGAGGCTGAGGTCGCCACCGACCCGCCGCTCGAGGTCAGGCTGTCCCAAGGGAGCACCAAGCTCACCGTGGTGGCGGCGGACCCAGATCGGTTCACCGCCGCCCTGGGGGAGCTGCGGGAGCTAGTCGGCGACCGCTGCGAGGTGACCCGCTCCTTGGTTGGCTTCTGCGAGATCACTGCCCGTGACGTGAACAAGGGCCACGCCCTGCGCTGGCTCTGCCGCCACCTCGGCTTTCACCCCAGCGAAGTGGTGGCGCTGGGCGACGCCCCCAACGACGGGCCGCTCCTGGCGGCGGCGGGTACCAAGGTGGCCGTGGAGACGGCCGTGCCCGAGGTCCTGGCGATGGCCGACTGGGTGGTTCCGGGCCCGGGTGGTGGTGGGCTTGCCGAGCTGGTGCGCCGGGTCCTGGCGGGACCCGCGCCGTCTCAGTGAGCCAGCTGGCTTGAGCCTCTCGGTGGGGATCGTGGGACTGCCCAACGCGGGCAAGTCCACCCTCTTCAACGCCCTCACCAGGGCCCACGCCGCGGTGGCGGCGTTCCCCTTCACCACCATCGAGCCCAACACCGGGGTGGTGGCCGTGCCCGACGACCGGATCCCCCAGCTGGCCGACCTGTTCCACCCACCCAGGGTGATCCCCGCCACCGTGACCTTCACCGATATCGCCGGGCTGGTCCGAGGTGCCCACAGTGGGGAGGGTCTGGGCAACCAGTTCCTGGGCCATATCCGCAGCCACGACGCCATCGCATTCGTCCTGCGTGCCTTCACCGCCTCTGAGGTCGGCCACGTCGAGGGGGCCGTCGACCCCGTTCGCGATCTCGAGATCCTGGAGCTGGAGCTCACCTTGGCCGACATCGCCACCGTCGACCGCCGCCTGGAGCGGGTCGGCAAGGTCGCCCGGGCCGGGGGCGCAGCCCGTGGGGTCCAGGCCGAGGTGCGGGGGCTGAGCCGGGTCCGGGAGGCGCTCGACCGGGGCGAGCCAGCGCGCCGGGTCACCCTAGGCGAGGAGGAGATGGCCGGGGTTCGCGACTCCCAACTGCTCACCGCCAAGCCGGTGATCTACGTTGCCAACGTCGACGAGGGTGAGGCGGGAGCCATCCCCCTGGCGGCCCAGATAGCCGAGCGGGCCGCCGCCGAGGGGGCGGACTTCGTGGAGGTCTCGGCCAAGCTGGAGGCCGAGCTGGCCGAACTGGAGCCGGACGAGGCGAGGGAGTTCCTGGCCCAGATGGGACTGAACGAGACAGGCCTGGGGCGGCTCAGCCGGGCCGGATACCGCTGCCTCTCCCTGCAGACCTTCTTCACCGCGGGCGAGAAAGAGGTTCGTGCCTGGACCGTGCCGGAGGGCGCCAACGCCAGGGACGCTGCGGGGGTGATCCACACCGACTTCGCCAAGGGGTTCATCCGGGCCGAGGTCTGTGGCTGGCAGGAACTGGTCGAGGCGGGCGGCTACGCGGCAGTGCGGGGCCGCGGCCAACTCCGGCTCGAGGGGCGCGACTACTTGGTCCAGGACGGCGATGTGATGCACTTCCTGTTCAACGTCTGAACGCCTGGGGGCGGCCACCGGGGCCGGCACCGATCTCCTGTTAGACGAGTTGTTGCACCCCCTTGCGGAGCACAATATTCTGTGGTTGAATGCCCTCTGGGCACAAGATGTGGCCCCACACACATCGCCCACGCAGGCAGTGGGCGCTGGCATCTCCTCGTCCCCTCCTTCGCCAAGCTGACACCACCCCGCCGGTGCTCGCTGCCTGCACCCCCCAGCTGAGGTGGGCCCGCCGTCGGCTTGGGTACACTTGCGCCGCCCAATCTCGCGCCCCGGAGGGCGCCCCAGTTCGCGGAGCCAACATTTGGCCAGACGTCCCAAGCGTCGCGCAGCCCCGAGTTCTCGCCCCCGAGCCGCGCCTGCGCCGGTCCAGCCGCGGGAACCGGCTCCAGCCGGCCCCGCGCCCGAGGCGACTGAGGCCGCCCTACCGGCCCCGGCCGCTGAGGAGCTCCGTCCCAGCGGCTCCTTCCTGCCCCAGCGGCAGGCCCGGCACGGCTCGCCCGGGACTGGGACCAGGTCAGTCCAGGCATCGCCGGGTGCGGGGCTGCCCCGGCCGGTGGCTGCCGCCAATGAGTCCTTCCTCCCCAAGAGGACCCGGGTCGCCAGCCGGGCCGAGCGCCAGCGCCAGCAGGTCGCCAACCTGGAGCCGATGGACGAGAGCCCGGGGGTGCCGATCGACCGCACGCCCTATCTGAGCTTGGACTTGCGCCGGGTGGTCGTGGTTTGCGTGGTGATGGTGCTGCTGGTGGTTGTGGGGTTCTTCATCCTTCGCTGAGGGAGGCCCATTTTGGGCCGTCCCTATACTCGCGAAGATGCGCGTGATCCTCTACACGGGCAAAGGTGGTGTGGGCAAAACCACCGTCGCCGCCGCCACCGCCGTGCGCTGTGCGCAGCTCGGGCTGCGGACCCTGGTGGTCTCCACCGACGCCGCGCACAGCCTGGGGGACAGCCTCGACCTCGAGCTCGGTCCCGAGCCGGTCCAGGTCAGCGAGAATCTCTTTGCCCAGGAGGTCAATGCCCTCCACGAGATGGAGGGGCATTGGAACCGCATTCACGACTATTTGGCGGTGCTGTTCAACAGCCAGGGGGTCGACGAGATCATCGCCGAGGAGCTGGCCACGCCGCCCGGGATGGAGGAGGTGGCGAGCCTGATGTGGATCCGCCGCCATGCCCAGGGGCAGGAATTCGACGTGCTGATCGTCGACTGCGCACCCACCGGCGAGACCCTGCAACTGCTGGCCTTCCCCGATGTCGCTCGCTGGTACCTGGACCGGATCTTCCCCCTGGAGCGCAAGGTGATGCGGGTGGCCCGTCCGCTGGTGCAACCGTTCATCAGCATCCCGCTCCCGGCCGACGATATCTACCGCTTGGTCCGGGAACTCCTGGAGGACCTGGAGTCCATGAAGGAGGTCCTCAGCGACGCCCGGAACTGCACCGTGCGGCTGGTGCTGAACCTGGAGAAGATGGTGATCAAGGAGGCCCAGCGGGCCTTCACCTACCTCAACCTCTACGACTACCAGGTGGATGCGATTCTGGTCAACCGAGTGCTTCCCGAGGAGGTTGGGGAGGGCTACTTCGCCGAGTGGCGCAAATCCCAGAAGCGCTACCGAGAGCAGGTCGAGGTGGCCTTCTCTCCGGTCCCGATTCTGGACGCCCGGCTGTTTGACCACGAGGTGCTGGGACTGAGCGACCTCGGCGAACTGGCCGACTCTCTCTTCGGCGACCGCGATCCCAGCGCCGTCCTCTACGACACCAAGCCGCAGTCACTGCGCAAGGAGGGCGAGGGCTACGTGCTCTCCCTGCAGCTGCCCTTCGCCACCAAGGACCAGGTGGAGCTGACCCAGCGCGACGACGAACTCTACGTCAGCGTCGGGCCCTACAAGCGTGAGATCAGCCTGCCCCGGGTGCTGCAGGGCCAGGTCACCACCTCGGCCCAGCTGGAGCACGGTCAGCTGGCGATTCACTTTGGGAGAGTCTGATGGAGCGCGAAGAAGCGGAGCGGCTGGCGGGGTGGGCGGCCCGAGTGCTCGAGGAGGCGGTGGCCCGGGCGGCCAGCGAGCTCGGCGAGCTGGTGCCCGAGGAGTCGAGGGCCCACCTGCTCAAGGCCGAGCGGGAGCTGGTGCTGGCGGCAGCCGCGGCGGTCGAGCACCGGCACCGCCGCCGGGGGGGCCAGGCCCGACGCCGCCCCCACAAGATCGTCGTGGACTGAACCCCGGTGCTGGGGACGGGGATTGAGTTCTACCTGATCCTCCTTCTTTTCGCTGTCCCCGGGATCGCCCTCGGATTCACCGTCCACGAGGTCTGCCACGCCCTGGTGGCCACCTCCTACGGCGATCCCACACCCCGCCGCCAGGGAAGGCTGTCGCTTAATCCCGCCAACCAGATCGACCCCCTGGGGCTGGCGATGCTGGTCCTGATCGGCTTCGGCTTCGCCCGCCCGGTCCAGTACAACCCCGCCTATGTCCGCCGCGGCCGCCAGCGGGCCTGGCTGGCCTTCGCGGGCCCCTTCAGCAACCTGCTGATCGCCGCCGCCCTGGGAGTGGTCATACGGCTCCTGATCGTCCTGGTTCCCTCGGTGCAGAACTGCTACCTGCCCAGCTTCGCTCTCCCCCCGGCCGGCTACCTCTACTGGATCCTCACCGAGGGCTTCTTCGTCAATGTGATCCTCTGCGTCTTCAATCTGATCCCGATCCCGCCTCTGGACGGGTACGGGGTCGCCGAGGGGCTGCTGCGGGGCCAGATCCCTGAGGTCTTCTCCTGGATCGACATGCACCGCACCTGGATCTACGTCGTCGCCCTCCTGCTCTTCTTCGTCCTGCCCAACCTCGGCTCCTCCGGCCTCTCCATCTCGGCCCCGATCCTGGGGGCGGCCGATTGGCTCTGGGCTCGGCTGGTGGTGGGGCCGCCGCCGTTGGCGCTGTTCCCCAACATCGGCTACCTGATCAGCCCCAGCAGCGCCAGCCTGGCCACGGCGCTGGCCAACCCGTGCCTGCCTTAGCCACCCCGCGGCCGGTCGGGGCCCAGGCGATCGTGGTCGATGACCGGGGTCGGGTGCTGATCCAGCTCCGGCTCTGGCCGGCCGGTTGGGAGCCCCCGGGGGGCCACGTCGACCAGAGCGAGGACCCCGCCCGAACCGTGGTCCGGGAAACCCGGGAGGAGACGGGGCTGGAGATCGAGGTCGAGAGGCTGATCGGCTATTACCAGTTCACCGGGATCCGCCGGGACCTGGATGTGGTCTTCCGCTGCCGCCCGGTGGGAGGACGGCCCAAGACCGGCAGGGAGGCCTGGCACCTGGCCTGGGTGGCGCCGGCCCGGCTCCCCCGCTCGCTCTTCCCCTGGTACCGTCAGCGGATCGCCGACGCTCTGCTCCCCGAGTCCGTGCTGCCGGTGAAGCGGGCCCAGCATGTCGGGCTGGCCGATGTCTGGCTTCACGGCCTCAGGCTGGTCTTCGACCTGGGCGGCTCGGTGATCTCGCGACGGACTGGGACCCGCGCCAGCTGACCCAGTGCAGATAGCCCTCGACTTCGGCGGCGGCCTGGTGCTGATGGTGCTGGCCGCCACCCTCTTCACCAACGCGGTGGAGTGGGGGGCCCGCAGCCTGGGGCTGGGGCACGGGATGACCGGGAGCGTGATGGCGGCAGTGGGCACCGCCATGCCCGAGAGCATCGTCCCGGTGGTGGCCCTGATCGCGGGCGGTCCCCAGGCCGCCCAGACCGCCACCGGGGCGATCCTGGGTGCCCCCTTGATGCTGGCGACGATCGGGCTGGGGGTGGTGGGCGCGGTCAGCCTGCTCTGCGGCCGCCCCTGGCTCCGCGTGGAGCCGACCGCGGCCCGGCGGGCGATGATGGCGTTCACCGTCAGCTTCGTCCTGCTGATCGCCGGGGCGTTCCTCCCCCGGCCGCTGCGCTGGGTCGACGCCGCCATCCTGGCTTTCCTCTACATCGACTTCGTCCGCCGGACCCTGAGGTCCGACACCGTTCCCGAGGGCGACTACGAGCCGCTGCTCTTCTCCCGGCTCACCGGAGGCTGGAGCCCCGATGGCTCCTCCCGCCTGGCGCTGCCCGCGGTCCAGGCGCTGGTGGGTCTGGCCGGTCTGGCCCTCGCCAGCGAGGTCTTCCTGGTCGGGCTCCACCGGGTCGCCAGCCTGGCCCACCTCTCGCCCCTGGTCCTGGCGCTGCTGCTGGTACCGATCGCGACCGAGCTTCCCGAGCTCACTGCCGGCAGCCTGTGGATCCGCCGCGACCGCGACAGCCTGGCGCTCGGCAACGTCACCGGCGCCATGGCCTTCCAGGCCACCGTCCCGGCCATCGTGGGGCTGTGCTTCACCCCGTGGAGGCTATCCGAGGCCGGCTTCCTGGCCGCCGGAGTCACCGTCCTGGCAGTCCTGGTGGGGATGGCGGCGGCCGGTGCCCGGGGCGTGAACGCCAGGCTGCTGCTGCCGGTCGGGCTGGGGCTCTACGTCGTCTACGCACTGGCGGTGGTGGTGGTCCGAGTCTGAGCATGGCCCGGCCGGCTCCGCTGCGCCCGCTTACACTGGCCCCGAACCTGGGGGGCGCCGCCACGATCTCGAGGAGTGGCCGATGTCAACTCGTTTGCTGCCCACCTGGGTGGGCGCCCTGACGCTGGCCGCCGTTCTGGTGGGCTGTGGCCAGGGCCTCCCCAGCGGTCCCAGCCTGGTGCGCCAGGTGGCCGCCGCCATGGTCCGGGCCGGCTCCTACCGGATCACCGGCTCCGACCGGGCCGGACCGACCACCACCAGCTTCCGGGTGGTGGTGCGTCGCGACGGCGACTTCTCCGGCACCCTCAACATCGCGGTCCCCCACTCCCCGACCTTCCGAAGCGACATCGTCTCCCTCGGGGAGAAGGTCTACGTCCGCTCCCCGACCGAGCTCCAGGAGCTGGGGATCACATCGCTGCCCGGCAACCTCAACCCGGAGACCACCTGGGTGCTCCAGCCCGCCTCGGTCGCCACCAGCTATCGGAAGAGCCTGCACCCGTTCGCGGGGGTGGGCCTGGCTGCCACGCTCCGGCGAGCCCTCAAGGGCCCGGCCACGGTGCGGCGCTCCCAGCTCGGCGGGAGGAGGGTGCTCCTGATCCAGGAGAACGGCGGGGGTTCATCATTAAGGCTGTTCGTGGAGCCCACCAGCGATCACCTGTTGGAGTTGGCCATCACCGGGCGCCAGCCGGTCGTCCTCAAGTACGCCGCCTTCGGAATTGCCCAGAAGGTCGAGCCCCCGCCCAGCGCCCTGGTCTATGTGCCCCCCGCCGGGGCGGGAGCCGGCTAGCCGTGGTCCTGATCGGCGCCCATGTCTCCACCGAGGGTGGCATCAACACCGCCTTCGGGCGCGCGCTTGAGATCGGTGCCGAGGCGGTCCAGGTCCACCCCACGCCGCCCCAGACCTGGCGCCGGTTGCATCCCGACCTGGGGACGGTGGCGGAGTTTCGCCGACGGATGGCCGAGACCGGCCTCGACGCCTTCTTCTTCCACGCCGTCTACCTCATCAACCTTGCCACCGCCAAGGAGGACCTCCTGGCCCAGTCGAAGGGATCTCTGCGCAGCCACCTGGAGCTGGCCAACCTGCTGGGGGTGCGGGGAGTGATCTTCCACCCGGGTTCCCACAAGGGCCAGGGCTTCGAGGTGGTGCTGCCCCAGATGGCCGCCGCGATGCGCCAGGCACTCGACGACTCCGGGGGGGAGAGCCAGCTGATCATCGAGAACAGCGCCGGCTCCGGTGACAACATCGGCAGCTCCTTCGCCCAGATCAGGCAGATGCTGGAGGCGGTCGACGATCCTCGGCTCAGGGTCTGCCTCGACACCGCCCACGCCTTCACCGCAGGCCACGACCTGCGCACCGTCGAGGGACTCTCCCGGCTGGTCGAGGAGCTGGGGCGGGAGGTCGGCTTCGACCGGCTCGCCGCCATCCACGCCAACGACTCCAAGGCGGCCTTCGGGTCCAACGTGGATCGTCACCAGAACATTGGGGACGGGGAGATCGGGTCCGAGGCCTTCCGCAGGATCCTGGCCGATCCTCAGCTGTCCAGGGTGCCGCTGATCCTGGAGGTGCCCGGGCTGGACCGCAAGGGACCCGACCGGGCCAACATCGAGCGGCTGCGGGACCTGGCGGGGCTCCCGCCTCTGGCCTCGGTCCCAGGGGACTGACCCCAGTGCCATCGCCGCCGGGGGGCCGCACCTTCGTGGTCGGGGTTGACCTCGGGGGCACCTGGGTCAGGGCCGGTCTGGCTGACTCCAGCGGCGAGGTCCGCCGCCGGAGCCGGGCCCGGACCATGGCCCTGGAGGGGCCCGACCGGGTGCTGGCCCAGATCGGTGAGTTGGTGCGCCAGCTGGTGACCCTGGAGCCGCAGGTGAGGCTGGACCGGCTGGTCCTGGCAGTCGGCGTGCCGGGCCCGGTGAACTGCGAGGCCGGGGTCGTGGATGGGGCCCCCAACCTTCCGGGCTGGCGCCAGGTGGCCGTCCGGGCCCGCCTCGAGGAGGCCCTGGGCTGCACCTGCCTGGTCGAGCACGACGTCAGCCTGGCCGCTCTGGCCGAGCACCGGCTGGGGGCTGGGCGCGGCACCGATGATTTCGTCTATGTCACCGTGAGCACCGGGATCTCGGCGGGGATGATCTTGGGCGGCCGGCTCTACCGGGGCCACCGGGGCAGCGCCGGCGAGTTCGGCCACACGGTGATGGCCCCCGATGGGCCCCTCTGCAACTGCGGCAACCGGGGCTGCCTGGAGGCGTTGGCCTCCGGGGTCGCCATTGCCCGGGACGCGGGCATGACCAGTGCCTCGGAGGTCACCCGCCTCGCCGAGGCGGGCGACCGGAAGGCTCAGGCGGTCCTGGCCAGGGCCGCCCGCCACCTGGCGCTGGCCCTAGGCGGGCTGATCAACCTGCTCAACCCCGAGGTCCTGGCCCTGGGCGGCGGGGTGATCGCCTCCTCGCCGCACCTGTTTGCGGACGTCCTTGCCGGCATCCAGGACGCGACCTTCCCCTCACTGCGGGGCAGCTGCCTGGTGCAGCGGGCCGAGCTGGGCGAAGACCAAGGGCTGCTGGGGGCGGTGGGGATGGCGCTGGACTTTGCTAGGCACCGGTCGGGCCTGCCCGCCGAGCTGACCCCTTCCTAGGCGGCGGGGGCGGGGCCGGCCAGCGACTTGGAGACGAGGGCGGCCTGGTCGACCAGCAGCTGGCCCAGGGAGGCCTCCAGCACAGGGTTGGCGCGGGGCTGGGGCACCACGAACGCCAGGGCCCCAACCACCTGTTTGCCGGGACCCCAGAAGGCTGCGGCCAGCTCGGTCACGCCGCTGCCGGACCGGTTGGTCAGTGAGGCGAAGCCCCGAGTGCGGACCTCGGCCAGACGGTCGACGAGCTCGGAGGCCCCAACCGGGCTGGGCCCCCGGCTGAACACCGTCACCACGGTCTCGGCGCTCAGCCCGGAGAGGATCGCCAGCCCTGCGGCGCAGGAGGTGAGCGGCAGCCACTCGTGCAGTGGCAGCCGGACCTGTATCGGGTGCCGCGAGGGGATCTCGGCCACGTAGAGGGCGGCCAGCTCGGTCGTCGAGTACAGTGCCAGGAGGGTGGTCTCGCCGCCGGTCCGCGCTGCCTCACGGAGCTGAGGCAGCGCCAACTCCACCAGCGGTGTCCGTTGGGCTCCCCGCATCGCCAGGCGGTAGAAGCCCAGACTGAGCCGGTACCGGCCAATCACTGTGGAGGGCTCGATCAGCCCCTCCTCCTCGAGGGCGCCCAGGGAGCGGTGGACGGTGCTGGGCGCCATCCCTACGGCGGCCGCCAGCTCCCTCACCCCGAAGTCCTGGGCGTCGTGGTACGCCATCCAGCCCAAGAGCCGGACCGTCCGACCCAGGGGGTTGCGCTGGTGGCTCAGAAGCTGCGGCACAACTTCCGGCCGGCGAAGCTGCCTGACAAGAAAGACGGCCCTCCCGCGAACATTATAGGGTGCGTTCCGGCGGGCCGAACAGATCCGGAGGGTTCCGCCCATCGGCGGGCCCTCCGGATCTGGGTCGCTCAGCGGTGCCCGCCGAACTGGTGCCGACGGGTGGACCGCTCGGATGCATCGGGCTCGGCTCCGAGGGTGACCGAAAGTTGGAGCTCCTCGATGCCGCGGACCAGCTCCAGGCGCAGAGGGTCGCCCGGCCGAGCCCCGGCCAGGACTCGGTGGAGGTCGCCCGCATCGGTGAGGGCATTACCCCCGGCGGAGGTCAGGAGGTCGCCCTTGAGAATCCCTGAGGCCGCCGCCGGCCCCTCCTCGTCGAGGTGTTGGACCAGGACGCCGTTCCGCTCCGGCAGGCCGACCGCGGCCCGGAGCCGGCGCGCCACCTCCGAGGGCAGCAGTCCCACCCCGAGGTAGGCTCGGGCCACCGTCTCGCCGCGGGCGAGCGCCTCGATCCGGGCTCTCAGCCCGGCATCCGCGGAGATGGCGGCGTAGAGCCCCTCACCCAGCCGCTTGGTGTTGATCCCGAGCAGCCCGCCGGCGAGGTCCAGCGCAGGACCTCCCGAGGAGCCGTGGGCGAGCGGCGCCGTGTGCTCGAAGCCACCGGTGATCAGGCGTCCGCCCGGGCCGCGGAACTCGCGGTTCTTGGCGGAGACCACTCCGAAGCTCAGCCGGGGACCGCGTCCGCCGGGATTCGCCGCCGCGAAGATCGGGGTCCCCAATTGGGGCTCCCGGTCTGACCACTTGACCGCGGCCGTCGCCTCGGTGGCGACCGTCAGTACCGCGAGATCGCCAGCCAGGTCGATGGCGACCCGCTCGGCCCCCCGCATGGAGCCCTCGGCGAAATGGACCACGGGGCGCTCCGAGTGGACGTTGTGGGCGCTGGTGACCACCACCCCCTCGGCGAACACGATCCCGCTCCCGGCCGGGCCGACCGACCCGACCCCGACCACCGCCGCCAGCGCCCCCTCTCGCACCCGTGCGGCAGCCTCCTCCAACTCCACTTGAAAGCCCACGGCCGATCCTCCCTGGTGATTGTCAGTAGTTGTCCCTTGCAAGCAGCAACTTTACCCGACAAGCTCGATGGGCGTGTACTGGAGCTGCTGGACCGCGAGAATCGGGAGGTGGGCGAGACCCCGGGCGTTGAGCGGCCAGGGCTCCAGCTGGGGCTGGAGCGGGTGGGCGACCGCTGGGCGCTGCTGGTGGTGGGGGCGTTGCTGCAGGGCCCCAACCGGTACAGCGAGCTGAAGCGCCAGCTGCCCACGATCGCCTCCAACGTGCTCAGCGGGCGGCTCCGCCGGCTCGAGGCCGCCGGGGTGGTGCAGAGCCAGCGCTACTCGGACCGACCGCCCCGGCTGGAGTACCGGCTGACCCCGTCGGGGCGCGCCCTGGCCAGGGTGATCGACGAGCTCGACCGCTGGGGGCGCGCCGATGGGGATGAGGGGCCGGCCCACCGCCGCTGCGGGACCCCGATGGAGGTCCGCTGGTACTGCCCGACCTGCGCCGAGCTGGTCATCCCCGGTGAGGTCGCCCAGGACGACGATGTCGTCTTCGCCTGATCCGGGTTCGCCCTCGGCGGCGGCCCTGCGCCGGCTGCTGCCGGAGATGGAGGCCGGGCTTGGGGCCAGGACCTGCATCGTGGGTGGGTACGTCCGCGACCTGCTCTTGGGCCGCGAGGCCGGCACCGACGTCGACGTGGTCTTGGAGGGCTGCTCCGCCGAGGCCGCCGGGGAGTGGCTGCGGCAGCGTTGGGACCTTCGCGCCAAGGTGGTCCCCTTCGAGCGTTTCGGGACCGCTCAGATCGCGTTCCCGCTCGCGGGTTCCGGCCGGTTCACGGTCGAGTTCGTCCGGGCCCGGGCGGAGGCCTACTCTCCGGAGACCCGCAAGCCGACGGTGCGGGCCGGAACCCTCGAGGAGGACGCTCAGCGCCGCGACTTCACCGTGAACACCCTGATGCTGGACAGCCGGGGGACATTGCTCGACCCCACCGGGCGGGGGTTGGCGGACCTGACCGAGGGGGTGTTGCGGACCCCGCTCGAGCCCGGGGAGACCTTCTCCGAGGACCCCCTGCGGATGCTGCGGGCGGCCCGGTTCGTGGCCCAGCTCCAGTTCCGCCTGGGCCCGGAGGTGGAGGAGGCGATGACCGCGATGGCCCCCCGGCTGGGGATCGTCTCCAGGGAACGGATCAGGGACGAGTTGGTCAAGCTCCTCATGGCACCCAAGCCCTCGACCGGGCTCCGGCTGCTGCAGCGCACCGGGCTGCTGCACCAGTTCGCTCCCGAGCTGGCGGCGATGGCCGGGGTGGAGCAGGGTGGCTACCACCTCGGCGATGTCTTCGAGCACACCTGCCTTGCCCTCGACGCCTCCCCGGCCCGGAAGGTGGTGCGATTGGCGGTCCTCTTTCACGATATCGGCAAGCCGCCAACCGCGGCCCTGGGGCCGGGGGGCCCCACCTTCCACGGGCACCCCCAGGAGGGTGCCGAGCTGGCCGCGGCGGTGATGCAGCGGCTGCGCTTCAGCGGTGTCGAGATCGAGGCGGTCCGGAAGCTGGTGCTGCTCCACATGCGCCCCATCCAGTACCGGCCGGAGTGGGCCGACAGCGCCGTCCGGCGGCTCTGGCACGCCGCCGGTGACAGCCTGCCCCAGCTGCTGGCCCTGGCCCGTGCCGACACCGAGGGGTCGTCGTTCCCCGGGCTCGACCAGCTGACCGAGCTGGAGCGGCGGCTCGCCGAGGTGGCCGCCGCCCACCCGGAGGGGCTCCGGGCGCCGCTGGGGGGTGACCAGCTGAAGCGCGCCTTCGGCCTTGCCGCCGGGCCCTGGGTGGGGCGGGCCCAGCGGTCGCTGCTGGAGGCGGTGATGGAGGGCGAGCTCGAGAGGACCGAGGGCCCCGACCTGGAGCAGGCGGCGCTGGACCACCTGGAGCGGCATCGCCCCGAGTGGGAGCCGCGTCCTGGGGAAGCGGGCGCGCCCCCGGGGTAGACTGGGGCCGAACGGGACTGCTACGACTTGTCTGGGGTGCCTGCGATCGACCTCCTGAAGCGGCTACGAACGCTGGTCCTGGAACTGCCACAGCAGCTCCGATTGGCCTACTGTCTGGCCCGGGACCCGCGCACCCCAGCCCCGCTGAAGGCGGCCCTGGGGGCGTCGCTGGCGCTAATCCTCAACCCCGCCATCGACCTGCCCGCGTGGGTCCCGGTGGTGGGTCAGATGGACACCATCGCCCTGACCCTGACCGTCATCAGGACCTTCAACGCCCAGGCTCCTCGGGAGCTGCGCAAGGAGATCGAGGCTCAGATCAAGGCGGGGGAGAGCAGGCTGGACCTCGACCTGAGGCTTGGGACCCAGGCCGCGGTGGGGCTGACGGCCCGGATCCGCTCGCTCACAGCCCAGCGCCGGGCCAAGCCAGGTCCAGAGCCCCCCAGCGCCCCGCCTCCCTGGTACCGTTCTCCTGCGCCGGCCGGGGGGCAGGCCAGCCAGCCAGCTGGCGAGCCCGGGTCCACGGGAGCCCCGCCTCAAGTAAGTGAGGAGCATTCGATTTGAAGGTGATCCTGACCAAGGACGTGGCCGGCACCGGGCGGGCCGGAGACGTTCGTGAGGTAGCCGACGGATACGCCCGCAACTACCTCCTGCCTCAGCGGCTGGCCCAGCCCGCCAAGCCGGAGGCGGAGGCCCAGATCCGGGCCCAGCGCGAGCGTCAGCGCCACAAGGTGGAAGCGGAGCTGCACGAGGCGCAGGAGCTCGCCCGCCGGCTGGAGGCGACCGAGGTGGAGATCTCAGCGCGGGCCGGCGACACCGGCAAGCTATACGGAGCCGTGGTCAACATCGACGTGGCCGAGGCCATCGAGGCCCAGCTGGGGATCATCATCGACCGGCGCAAGATCGAGTTCGAGCCTGCCCATGAGGTCGGCGAGCACCAGGCCGTGGCCAAGCTCCACTCTGAGGTTGAGGCCCGGATCAACGTCCGGGTCGTCGCCGCGTGAGCGCCCGGCCGGAGCTCCGGCCGGCCACCCCACTCCGGGTCCCCCCGCACAACGTCGAGGCCGAGCGCTCGGTCCTGGGGGCTCTGCTTCTAGACAAGGACCAGATCGGGGTGGTGGTCGGCAAGCTCGAGGCCGATGACTTCTACCTCGACGCCCACGCCGACCTCTTCCGGGCCATGCTCAGCCTCTTCTCCCAGGGCACTCCGATCGACACCCTGACCCTGGCCGATGAGCTGGAGCGCCGGGGAGCCTTGCTCCGGGTGGGCGGGCTGGAGGTGCTGACCTCTCTGGCGGCGTCGGTGCCGACGGCGGCCAACGTCGAGTACTACGCCAAGATCGTCTCCGACCACTCCCTGAAGCGCCGTTTGATCTCGGCCGGAGGCCGGCTGGCCGACCTCGGCTTCGATGATGCCCTGGACGCCCAGCCCGCCATCGAGGAGGCGGAGCGCACCGTCTTTGCGGTGGCCGACCGCGGCCGGGTCAAGAGCGATTTCGAGTCGATCGGGGTGCGGCTGCCCCAGACCTGGGAGCTTCTCCAGCGGGCCTACGATCAGCGGTCCAAGCGCGCGGTCACCGGCGTGGCCAGCGGCTTCGGCGAGCTGGATGCGCTCACCTCGGGCTTCCAGCGCTCCGAGCTGATCGTGGTGGCGGCACGGCCGGGAGTGGGCAAGACCTCCTTCGCACTCAACGTGGCCCGGCACGCCGCGGTGCAGCGTGGCCACGTGGTGGGCCTCTTCAGCCTGGAGATGGCCAGGGACGCCTTGGTCCAGCGCATGCTCTGCAGCGAAGCCGGTGTCGACGCGTACCGGCTCCGCACCGGCCAGCTCGCCGACGACAGCTGGCAGAGGATCGCCGAGGCCATGGACACCCTCAGCCGGGCGGCCATCTTCATCGACGATACCCCGGCCATCTCGGTGATCGAGATGAGGGCCAAGGCCCGCCGGCTCAGGGCCCTGGCTCCGGTCGACCTCCTCATCGTCGACTACCTGCAGCTGATGCGATCCTCGACCCGCTCCGACTCCCGGGCCCAGGAGGTGTCGGAGATCTCGGCGGGCCTGAAGAGCCTGGCCCGGGAGCTGGACGTGCCGGTGCTCGCCGTCTCCCAGCTCAACCGGGAGTCGGAGCGGCGCACCGACCGCCGGCCCCAGCTGAGCGATCTCCGGGACTCGGGAAGCATCGAGCAGGACTCCGACATCGTCATGTTCCTCTACCGCCCGGGCATGCACGAGGAGGGCAAGGACCCCGGGATAACCGAGCTCGACATCGCCAAGAACCGCAACGGCCCGGTGCGCCGGATAAGTCTCTTCTTCAATGCCGGGCAGACCGCCTTCCACGACCTCGACCGAATTCACCAGGACCCAACTGGGTGAGCGTGGTCGTCTGCCTCGGCGGCCAGTGGGGCGACGAGGGCAAGGGCAAGATCGTCGACGTCCTGGCCGAGTCCGCCCAGATGGTGATCCGCAGCCAGGGCGGCAACAACGCCGGCCACACGGTCGTGGTCGGCGGCCGCACCTTCAAGTTCAACCTGATCCCGGCCGGCATCCTCCATCCCTCGACCGTCTGTGTCATCGGCAATGGGGTCGTGCTGGACCCCAAGGTGCTCTTGCATGAGATCGAGGACCTGGAGTCGCAGGGGGCCAATCTGGAGAACCTGGTGATCAGCGAGCGGGCCCACATGATCATGCCCTACCACCCGGTCCTGGATCGGCTGGAGGAGAGCGCCCGCGGCGATGACCGGCTGGGGACAACCTTCCGTGGGGTCGGCCCCGCCTACAGCGACAAGGTGAGGCGGATCGGGTTTCGGGTGGGCGACCTCCAGAAGCTGCGCTTCCTGGAGAAGAAGCTCGAGTTCGTGCTCCCCCTCAAGAACGAGGTCCTGGTCCGGCTCTACTCGGCGCCCCCCTTCGCCGTGGGCACCATCCTCGACGAGTACGCCGACTACGCCCGGCGGCTGGAGCGCTTCATCCGCGATCCCTATCCCCTCATCCAAGGCGCCATCGCGAGGGGCCAGCGGGTGATCCTCGAGGGGGCCCAGGGCACCATGCTCGACCTGGACCTCGGCACCTATCCCTACGTGACCAGCTCCTACCCCTCGGCGGGCGGCGCCCTGGCAGGGGCTGGCATCGGGCCCCGTCACGTGACCCGGACCATCGGGGTGTTCAAGGCCTACACCACCAGGGTCGGGTATGGTCCCTTGCCTACCGAGCTTGAGGGCGATCTGGCCGAGCACCTTCGGGAGCGTGGCGACGAGTACGGCACCACCACGGGCCGGGCCCGCCGAGTGGGCTGGTTCGACGCCTGCGTGGCCCGCTACTCGGTGGCGGTCAACGGGATCGACTCCCTCGCGCTGACCAAGCTCGACGTTCTCGACGAGCTCGAGGCCGTCCGCATCTGCACCGGCTACCTCAGCAAGGGGCAGCCCCAGGACCATCCCCTGGCCAACATCTCCCACCTCAAGCACCTGGAACCGCAGTACGAGGAGCTGCCTGGATGGCGCTGCAGCACCAGGGACGCCCGCCGGCTCGAGGAGCTCCCTCCGGAGGCCCGGACCTACCTGGGACGGATCGCGGAGCTGGCCGGAGCGAAGTTGGACTGGGTCTCGGTCGGGGCGGGCCGGGATCAGACCATCGAGCCCGCGGATTGGTAGCCCCCGGCGCGCGCCGGCGCCGCCTCGCCGCCGCCCTGTCCCTGCTCCTGGCGCTGCTGCTGGGCTCCCTGGCGCTGCTGCTCTCGGCGCTGGCCGCCTCTTCGGGGCCCTGGACCCCACTCCAGCCGATCCCCGGCCTCGCATCCGAGCACGCCGTGGTCTGGCAGCTGGTGGGGAACCCCGCCAACCCCCAGCAGTTGGCGGCGGCCACCAGCCGGGGGGTCTGGCTCAGCTCAGACGGCGGCCAGACCTGGGCCGCCACCACGATCACCGAGTACGCCTGGGCGGTCGACTTCACCGGCTCGGGCAGCACCCTCCTGGCCGGGACCGCCCGCTCCGGGCTCTACCGAAGCACCGACGGGGGCCAGACCTGGAGCCAGGAGAACACCGGGCTGCGCAGCCTCGACGTGAGGGCGATCACCTCCGGCCCGACCGCCATCGTGCTGGGCACCCAGAAGGGGGTCTACGTCAGCGGGACCGGCACCGCCTGGGCCCAGGCCGGTCTCCGCGACCTCAGCATCAGCTCGGTGGCGATCATCGCCGACACCCCGCTGGGCGTGGTAGCCGGTTCCGACCAGGTGGCCCAGGCCGACAACCTGTACCGCTCTCTCTCGGTGGGGGCTAACGGGGGCTGGCAGGCGCTGCCGGGCGGCGACCCCGGGGGCGCCCCGGTGTCCGCGGTGGCGGTCGGGCCCCTGGCCAAGGGCGCCTCCACGCCGCCCCTTCTGGTGGGGAACCTGAAGGGGCTGTACGCCAGCTCCGACGGGGGGGACACCTGGCAGGCCCAGTCCCTGGCCGGCGGGGTGCTCTGGGCCGTCAACAGCATCGCCTTCGATCCCGAGAACCCCCAGGTGGTCTACCTGGGAGGCGACAACGGGGGTAGCTCCGGCGGCGGCCTCCAGCGCAGCGTCGACGGGGGTGACAGCTGGGCGGCCTTCCAGCAGGGGCTTCCTGCCTCGGACGTGACCTCGATCGACGTCCTGCCGACCAGCCCCCTCACCGTCCTGGCCGCGGTCTGGAACGCGACCAGCCGGACCCCGGGCACCGCCCGGGCGCTGGACACCAACGCCCCCCCGCCGGTGGCGTTGCACTCCAGCTCGGGCACCCCGATATCGGTGGTGGTCTCGCCCACGCCGGCCGCCACCGCGAGCCCCCGCCAGCACCGCACGACGAAGGCCAAGGCGAGCTCCGTCGCGGCCTGGGTGGTTGGGGTGGCGGCGGTGGTCATCGTCGTGCTGGCGATCCTTGCGACCACCTTGCTGCGGCGCCGCCGCCGGCGCCTCGAGGCCGAGGCCCCGCCATGACCGACCGTCTGCGAGGCGGGACCCCCGAAGCCCGGCTGGCGGAGCTGGGCCTCGAACTCCCAGTTCTGCCGGTGCCGCTCGCCAGCTACGTGCCCTTCACCTTCGCGGGCGACCTGGTGGTGACCTCGGGGGTGCTGCCGGTCCGAGGCGGGCGGGTGGTGATCGGCCGGCTGGGCTCTGACCTGGTGGTGGAGCAGGGCGTCGCCGCGGCCCGTCTGGCGGCGCTCTCCTTGCTCTCGCTGCTGGCGGCGGCGGCCGGGCGGCTGGACCGGATCGAGGGGCTGGTCATGCTCACCGGGTACGTTCGCTCTGCCCCCGACTTCTCGCGCCACTCCGAGGTCGTGGACGGCGCCTCCGAGCTGCTGCTCCAGGTTCTGGAGGACCGGGGCCACCACGCCAGGGTGGCGGTCGGGGTGGCCGAGCTACCCCGAGAGGCCTGCCTCGAGCTCCAGCTGATCGCCAGGCGCTGAGGGGCGGTCGGCCCGGGCGCCCCAGGCAGCGACAACGGTGGGTCGCGTCAAGGGCCGGCCCGGCCAGACCCCTCGTAGCCGGCCGGGCCGCCGCCTGACGTCCGGGGCGGGGTCCAGCCCGAGGCTCGCACGGCCGGGAGGAGGACGGTGAAGCTGGCGCCGTGGCCCACCTTGGAGTCGACGTAGACGCGCCCCCCTTGGGCCTCGGCCAGGGCCTGAACGATGGCCAGACCCAGCCCGCTGCCGCCATCCTGGCGGGAGCGGGAGCCGCTGGCGCGGTAGAAGCGCTCGAAGACGTGGGGGAGGTCTTGGGCAGGGATCCCCGGCCCCTGGTCGGTGCAGCGCAGGCCCACCATCGCGCCCTCGTCCACCGTGCCCCAGGAGATAGCCGAGCCCTGGCCGTGGCGCTCGGCGTTGCGGTGGAGGTTGCTGACGATGGTGGACAGGGCGTCCG
Source organism: Candidatus Dormibacteria bacterium (assembly GCA_049518775.1). Taxonomy (GTDB): domain Bacteria; phylum Chloroflexota; class Dormibacteria; order Aeolococcales; family Bog-877; genus Bog-877. The sequence goes on along the minus strand of JBEKRL010000002.1, from coordinate 42,999 downwards.
GGTCGACCATCGCGGAGAGCTGGCCCTGCGAGGCCGAGGAGATCTCGGAGCTCCCCTGCCGACCCTCCAAGAACTGGCCGAGGAAGGCCCCCAGCTCGACCGGCCGGGGCTGCAGGGAGCGCCGGTCGTCGGCACGGGCCAGGGTCAGGAGGTCCAGCACCAGGCGGTGCATCCGGTCCGCCTCCTGGGACATCACCGGCAGGGCACCTCGCACCTCCTCCAAACTGGCCCCGCCTCCTCGCTGGAGCACCTCCAGGTACCCCTTGATGGCCGTGAGCGGGGTGCGCAGCTCATGGGACGCGTCGGCGATGAACTGGCGCATGTGGCGCTCCGCCTCCTGGCGGACCCGCACCGTCCGCTCGACGCTGTCGGCCATCTCGTCGAAGACGGCGGCCAGCATTCCGACCTCGTCCCCCCGGGGGCTGAGCCCACTGCGCTGGGAGAGGTCACCCCGGCCCAGCCCCGCAGCGGCCTGGGTCAGCCTGCGCAGCGGCCCCAATCCCCTGGAGGTGATCCAGAGCCCGATCAGCAGCGCCACCACCAGCACCGCGGCGCTCCCGGCGGCAACCACGGCGGTGGCCGTGCCGAGCTCGGTCCGCACCGGCCCGGCGGACTCGGCCAACTCCACCACCCCCAGGTGACGCCCCAGAGCGCCGGTGAGCGGGAAGAGCATCACCAGCTGGCTGCCGGCGCCGCTTCCCACCAGGGTCGGCCCGGAGCCGGTGCCGCCCTGGGCTGCGGCCAGAAGCTGGCCCTGTGCGGGGGCGGGCACGGTCACCCCGGCCTGCACCGGGGAGTTGGAGCCGGCTCCGGGGCCGGCCGAGGCCACCAGCTCGAGCTCCGTGGAGTACACCGCTGCCTTGACCCCGGCCTCGGCCAGCAGCCTGGCCAGATCGCCTCCGACGGTCGCTCGAGGAAGGGCCGGAAGGCCCCGACGCACCCGGGCCCGCTCCTCGGCGAGAACCACCGCCCGCCCCTCGGAGAAGGTGGCCCGGAGGGTCTGGGCCCGGCTGTTGAGGACCGCCTGGCTGAGCAGGCCGACCTCCACCGCGCCGGCCACGGCCAGCAGGACCGCGAGCAGCCCGACGAAGGAGAGCGTGAGCCGCCACCTGAGGCTGCGGTACCAGGGAACGGCCGCGTCAGTCGTCGGCAAGGCGATAGCCCACCCCGCGGACGGTCTGGATCAGGCGACGCTCGGGATCGCCCAGCTTGACACGCAGGTAGCGGACGTAGACCTCGAGGTTGTTCTCATCCCCGTAGAAGGAGACTCCCCAGACCGCGTTGAGGATCCGGTCGCGGGCCAGCACCTCGCCACGGTGCTCCATGAAGTAGGCAAGCAGGTCGAACTCGCGGGTGGAGAGGTCGATCTCAGACCCCTCGCTGAGGACCCGGCGGGTGCTGCGGTCCAGCTCCAGGGTGCCCACCCGAAGCACCGCCGCCTGCTCAGGCTGGCGGCGGCGGAGGACCGCCCGGACCCGGGCCAGCAGCTCCTCGAACTCGAACGGCTTGCCGAGGTAATCGTCGGCGCCGACCTCGAGGCCGCGGATGCGATCCCGGGTCTCGTCCCGGGCGCTGAGGATCACCAGCCCTCGCCGAGGGTCGCCGGCCAGCTCCTTGGTGAGGGAGATGCCGTCCATTCGGGGCATCATCACGTCCAGCACGACGACGTCGGGGGCGAAGCGGTCGACCACGGTCAGGGCGGCCCGGCCGTCGCCGGCGGTCTCCACCTCGAAGCCTTCACGGCTCAGCCCGAGCCTGATGAAATCGGTGATCGCCGGCTCGTCGTCGACCACCAGCACCCGGGGTAGGCCCGGGCGCCGGCCAGTCACCTCTTCGGGCATGGCTGGCGGGATTATAGGTCGGGGCATTGCCAGATCAGACCACCCCCGGCGCGGGGGCTTGCTTAGACATGGCTTAGACTCGGGCGCCGATGCCGAATGCGTGGCCCGGCTCGGTGGCGCCCACCCGGCACAGTGCCGCGGTCGGGGAGCAGCCTGTCTCCTGGCTGGAACGGGAGGGGGCGGACCCTCCGGTGCTGCTGCTCCACGGTTGGGGCGCCAGCGCCTCCACCTTCACCGGGCTGATGCGGCTCTGCCGCACCCGCAGGCGGATCCTCGCGCCCGACCTCCCGGGGTTCGGCCAGTCCCCCCAGGGCGAGACCCTCTGGACCACCTCCGGGTATGCCGACCTGGTGCGGGAGATGGTCCGCCTCCGGGGCTGGAGCCAGATCAGCCTTGTCGGCCACTCCTACGGTGGCAGCGTCTCCATTCGGCTGGCCGGCGAGCCCGGGGTCACCGTGGACCGGCTGGTCCTGTGCGACGCCTCGGGCGTGCGCTTCCCCAACCGGGGTGTCGTGGGGGCGCGGGTTCGGGTCTTCCGGGCGCTCCGGGCCAGCGCCGAGGCGGTGCTGCCCGGGCGGGCCGCTGAGTCCGCTGTCGAGTGGTTGCGCCAGCGAATGGGCTCGGCCGACTACCGGGCGGCCGGCGCCCTGCGACCGACCCTGGTGCACGCCGTCCAGGAGGACCTGAGCGGGACGGCGGCCCGGATCTCGGTACCGACTCTCATCGTCTGGGGGGCCAGAGACCAGGAGCTGCCCCTCGATCCCTACGGGCTCAGGCTCCGCCAGCTGATCACCAGCTCCGAGCTGGTGGAGTTCGAGTCCAGTGGACATTTCCCCTTCGTCGACGAGCCGGGGCGGTTCGCGGCAGTGCTCGACTCCTTCGTCGACGCCACACTCTGATCCCGTGACACTCCCGCTCTGGCAGGCCCTGGCGCTGACCATCCTCGCCGCCGCCTCCGGCCGGGCCCGCTTCGAAGGCTGGCTGTACCTGTACCAGTTGGACGAGTACCAGCCCAGCCGGCTGCTGCGGACCTTCCGGCGCCGGGTCTCGGCCAACTGGCGCTGGCAGCTGGCCCTACTCCTGGGGGGGGCCGCCCTGGCCGCGGCGGCCTTCGGTCCGAGCCGGCAGGGGGCCGCGGTGCCGTTGCTGCTGGCGGCGCTGCTGCCGTTCTTCACCAACCGTCCCTTCGGCAAGCGGGGGGAGCTGCGCTGGACCGGCAGGGCTCGGCGGCTCGCGGTGCTGGCTGGCCTCCTCACCCTGGCCGCGCTCTTCGTCTCCCTCTGGAGCGGCTGGCCGGGCGCGCTCGCCATTGGGCTCATCGACCTGGTGCTGGTGGCCGCACTGACCCTCGCCGAGGGCTTGATGACGCCCTCACTGCGCCGCCGGCGGCGCCGCTACATGGCCGAGGCGGCGTCCCGGATCCGGGATCTCGGACCTCTGGTGATCGGGATCACCGGGAGCTACGGGAAGACCACCGCCAAGCTCTTCCTCCAGCAGCTGCTGGACTCCCCTGAGAATCCCTGCTTCGCCACCCCTCAGAGCTTCAACACCACCTTGGGGGTCTGCCGGGCCATCAACGAGGGGCTCCGCCCCGAGCATCGCTACGCGGTGGTCGAGATGGGCGCCTACCGTCCCGGCGAGATCGCCGAGATCTGCTCCTTCACCCACCCCCAGATGGGCATCGTCACCGCGGTGGGGGTGATGCACCTGGAGCGCTTCGGCACCAGGCAGCGGATCGCCCAGGCCAAGTCCGAGCTGTTTTCGGCGCTTCCGCCGGACGGGGTCGCGGTGGCTCCCAGCACTGTGGAAGAGCGCGCCGCCCTGACCGCTGGGCTCCTGGCCAGGCCGGTCTGGGTGGGGAGGGCGGGAGATCGCTGGTGGGCCGAGGAGATGAGCGTCGCCCCCGAGGGCTCCAGCTTCCGGCTCCGGGGCTCGGAGGGGGAGGACCTGCGTCTGGTGGTGCCGGTCCACGGCGAGCCGATCGTGGGTGACCTGCTCTGCGCCTGGGCGGTGGCGGCCGAGCTGGGGATACCCGCTGCCCGGCTGCAGGAGCGGACCGCCGGCCTGACCGGGGCCCCGCACCGGCTCGAGGTGAGCCAGGTCGGGGGCATCACTATCATCGACGACGCCTACAATTCGAACCCCGACGGGGCCGCCGAGGCGCTCCGGCTGCTGGCGGTCCTGCCCGGCCAGCGTCGGGTGCTGGTGACCCCGGGGTTCGTGGAGCTGGGCCCACTGCAGGAGCAGAGCATGCGCGAGCTGGGAAGGCGGGCCGCCGAGGTGTGCTCGCACGTGATCCTGGTCGGCCCCAGGCAGTCGGCGGCGGTGGCGGCTGGGCTCCGCGAGGCGGGCTACCCAGCCCAGCAGCTCACCGTCGTGACCGACCTGGACGAGGCCCAGAGGCGGCTTCCCGAGGTGGCCGGGGCCGGCAGCGTGGTCCTCTTCGAGAACGACCTCCCCGACTCCTTCCTGGAGCTGGGATGAGCCTCTCCGGGGTGACCGTGGCTCCGGTCTTCGGCTCCCGCTCGGTGGAGCACGAGATCAGCATCATCACCGCCTGCCAGGCGATGCCGGTGCTGGCCGAGCTGGGGGCCCGGCTCATCCCCATCTACATCACCAAGCAGGGACGCTGGCTCACCCACCCCAGCTTCACTGATCTGGCCACCTTCCGAAAGCGGCTCCCGGAGGAGGGAGGGACGGTGCTCCTCGACCTCGCCAAGGGCCAGCTCCTGGTCGGAGGCGGCTCCCTCCTGGGCCGGCCCCGGGAGCTGGGCGACCTGGTGCTCTTCCCCCTCCTGCACGGGACCTTCGGCGAGGACGGCAACCTGGCCGGCCTGGCGGCCATGGCCCGGTTGCCCCAGGTGGGGAGCGGCACCCTGGCGGCCGCGCTGGCCATGGACAAGCTCCGCTCCAAGCAGGTGCTGCGGGCGGCGGGACTGCCCGCGGTACCCTCCCTGGCGGCGGGTGATGCTGAGCAGGCGCGGCGGGTGGCCGCGCAGCTCGGCTTCCCGGTTGTGGTCAAGCCCAACCGGGGCGGTTCCAGCGTGGGGGTGGGACTGGCTGGCGACGAGCTCGAGCTGGCGCGGGCGGCGGAACTGGCCCTGGAGTACGACACCGGACTGGTACTGGAGCCGGCCGTGCCGGGCGCGATGGACCTGAACTGCGCGGTGAAGCTGCGCGAGCCCCGCTTCTCGGAGGTGGAGCGGCCCGTCAAGGGCACCGGCCCTCTCAGCTACGCGGACAAGTACGCCGGCCAGGGCAAGCGGGCCGGGCCGCTGTCAGCGGGAGGCAAGCGGGCCGGCGCCAAGGCCAGCTCCGGCGACCCCCGGCGCGAGCTCCCGGCCGCGATCCCTGAGGCCACCCGGGCGGAGGTCCAGCGGCTGGCGGTCCGGGCGTTCGACGCGCTCGGATGTGCGGGGTCGGCCCGGGTCGACTTCCTCCTCTCGGAGACGGGCGAGCTCTACGTCAACGAGGTCAACACCCTCCCCGGCTCTCTGGCCTTCTACCTCTGGGAGGCCAGCGGGGTGCCCTTCCCAGCTTTGCTCGAGGAGCTGGTCCAAGAGGCGCTGGAGGCGGTTGAGCACCGTACCCTCACCCTGCCCCAGAACCTTCTCGCCCCGGACCAGGTGCTGGGAAAGGGCTAGCGCCGACTAGCTCTTGGACCAGACCCGCTTCATGAGCAGGCGGGCCAGCTTGTCCGGATCGTGATGGGTGGTGAACGTGGGGGAGGCCAGGTCGCCTAGGACGTACTTGGTCCGGGAGCCGTTGCTGGTCACCTGGCGGCGGTCGAAGGCGACCCGGTGCACGCCGGCCTCCCGGGCGGTGGGCGAGAGTGGGAGGCTGAGGTTGCTGTTGGCGACCACGTAGTCGAAGAGGCCGTTTCCCACGTAGCGCTCCAGCGCCTCGACGTGGTCGTAGACCGAGTAGCCGCTGGTCTCGCCGGCCTGGGTGGCCACGTTGCAGACGTAGACCTTGATCGCGGGCGTGGAGCGCAGGGCCTCGATCATCCCATCGACAAGGAGGTTGGGAAGCAGGCTGGTGTAGAGGCTGCCGGGGCCGATCACGACCAGCTCCGCGTTCATGATCGCGAGCTGGGCTTCGGGGTTGAGACGGGGATGCTCGGGGACCAGAAAGACCCGCTGGATCGGTGCCTTGCCGGTGGGAACCTTGGACTCGCCCACCAGCACCTCACTTCCGGCGATGGCGCAGAGGGTGACGGACTCCAGGGTGGTGGGAACGATCTGCCCCCGCACCGCCAGCACCCGACCCGACTCCCTCAGCGCGTGCTCGAAGTCGCCGGTGATGTTGGTCATGGCCATGATGAACAGGTTCCCGAAGGAGTGGCCGCTGAGTGACCCCTCCTGGAAGCGGTACTGGAAGAGTTCGGCCATGAGCGGCTCCACGTCGGCCAGGGCGGTGAGGCACTGACGGAAGTCACCCGGGGGCGGGATCTGGTACTCGGATCTCAGCCTTCCCGAGCTGCCCCCGTCGTCGGCGACCGTGACCAGGGCCGTGACGTTGCCGCTGTGACGCTTGATCCCGCGCAGCAGGGTGGAGAGCCCGGTGCCCCCACCCACGGCCACGATCCGCGGACCCTTCTGGAGGCGGCGGAAGTCGTAGAGCCGCTCCACCAGCGCCTTGTCGCCGCCGGGGACGAACGGGCTGAGCAAGGAGCGGGTGAGCTTGTACATGCCCAGGCCGAGGAGCGCTAGCCCGAGCAGCACGAAGATCGTGGCCCTGACCCAGCGGGGCCAGAACTGCAGGGTGAGGTTGTAGGTGAACGCGGGCAGGGAGGCGGTCTGGTAGAAGGCACGCAGGGCGTAGCTGATCCCCAGGCTGATCCCCACGATCGCGACGATGGTCACGCCGAGCCAGCGCTTGACGTGGAGACCGGGAGTCAACCAGCGCGTGACGCCCGAACCTAGCCGTGGCGTTCGCATGACTTGGCCGGATGGTATCACCGGCCCCGGTCAGCGCCCGGCGGGGAATCCGGGCCCTAGGGGCCGGCCCCGAAGGGCGCGCGTATACTGGCCGCCGGTTGCGTTGGGAGGTGGTCCGCCAGAGTTCCAGGAGGGTTGCATTGGCTGCCCACGAACGGACCGTTGGATCAGCCCCGGCCCCGCCTGCTGCAAAGGCTGAGGCCTCCGCCGCTGGCCAGGGACCAGCCTTCGACCAGCAGGAGGCCTGGGTCTTCTTCGAGGGCGAGCCGCGCCGCTACCGCGACGCCCACATCGGGGTGATGACCCATGCCCTCCACTACGGTACCGGCTGTTTTGAGGGGATCCGTGCCTTCTGGAGCGCCCCGCGAGAGCAGCTCTACGTCTTCCGGGCCCGAGACCACTTTCAGCGCCTGCGCCAGTCCGCGTCCATCCTGCGGATGGCCCTGCCCCACTCAGCCGATGAGCTGACCGAGATCACGGTGGACCTGCTCCGGCGCAATCGCTTCCGGACCGACACCTACATCCGGCCCTTGGTGTACAAGGCCTCCGAGGAGATCGGGGTCAGGCTCCACGACCTCGAGGACGGATTCCTCATCTATGCCCAGCCTTTCGGGGAGTACCACGACCGCTCTCGGGGGCTGCGCTGCATGGTGTCCAGCTGGCGGCGGGTCGACGATAACGCTGCGCCGGCCCGGGCCAAGGTAACCGGGGTCTACATCAACTCCGCCCTGGCCAAGACGGAGGCCTTCGACAACGGCGTGGACGAGGCCATCCTGCTGGGCCAGGACGGCCATGTCTGCGAGGGCTCGGCGGATAACCTCTTCATCATCCGCAAGGGGGCCCTGATCACCCCTCCGGTCTCCGACAACATCCTCGAGGGGATCACCAGGGCGACCCTGATCCAGATCTGGACCGAGGAGCTGGGGCTGCCGCTGGTCGAGCGCTCGATCGACCGCACCGAGCTCTATATCGCCGACGAGGTGATCCTCTGCGCGACCGCAGCCCAGGTCTGCCCGGTTGTGGAGATCGACCATCGGCCGGTGGGCGACGGGACGGTCGGTCCGTTCGCACGCCGGCTCGACGAGATCTACTCCAGCCTGGTCCGCGGGGAGATCGAGAAGTACCGGGAGTGGTGTCACCCGGTCTACTGATCGGCGTCCCCACCCGGACCACCGCCTACCGCACCCGGGGGGCGATTCCCTCAAGCTCCTGGCAGGCCCTGGCGCTGGCTGCGCGCAGCTCGGCGGCGGCCTGCGCGTGGCCGGGGACGGACCAGGGCCCCGTGGCGAGCGCGGTCCGGACCACCCGCCCACCCATCTTCTGGACCAGCAGCTCCGGCCCGGGTTCGGCGCGCCCGGTCAGCACCACGCAGGGGAGCCCGCGGGCGGAGGCCCGGCGGAGGACCTCGCCGGTGACCTTGCCGTGCAGGCTGGCCTCGTCGAACCGGCCCTCGCCGGTGAAGGCCGCGTCGGCCCGCCCGAGCGCCCGGTCGAGCCCGGCCACGGCGGCGACCAGGTCCACCCCGCTCTCGAGTCGGGCGCCCATGAAGGCTGCCAGCCCGAAGCCGGTGCCCCCCGCCGCACCCATCCCCGGCCGGTCCCCGAGGCCATGGCGCCCCAGGTCCCGGGAGACAATCTCGGCCAGCCGGGCCAGCCCCTGGTCGAGCCGGCCCACCATGGCGGGGTCGGCACCCTTCTGAGGGCCGAACACGGCCGCGGCTCCGAGCTTCCCCAGCAGCGGGTTGTCGACGTCGCAGGCCGCCACCACCTCCACCCCCTCCCAGCCGGGATCGAACGGGGGAGGCTCGATCCGGTCCAGCTCCAGCAGCCCCAGCCCCCCCGGTGGGACCGGCCGGCCGCCGCGGTCGAGGAGCCGGAATCCGAGGGCCTGGGCCAGCCCGGCGCCGCCGTCGGTCGAGGAGCTGCCTCCGATCCCGACCAGCAGCTGCCGGGGATGCTGGCTGAGGGCGACCTGGAGCAGCTCGCCCAGCCCTCTGGTGCTGGCTCGGCCGGCGCTGGCCGGGCTGGGATATGGAATCAGGACCAGGCCGCAGACTCGGGCCAGTTCCGCCACCGCGACCCCTCGCTCGCCGCGGTCCAACCAGCCCAGACGCGCTAAGACTGGCTCTAGGAGCGGCCCGCTGACGCGGCACTCGACCGTTGTGCCGCCTCGAGCGGCCACCAGGGTCTCCAGGAAGCCGTCGCCACCATCGGAGAGCGGGACCTCCTCGCGACCCGCCGCCGGCCACACATCGGCCACGCCCTTCGAGATGGCCCGGCAGGCGTCCACCGCGGCCAGAGTGCCCTTGAAGGCGTTGGACGCGATTGTGACGTGGGCGTACCTGGGGCGGTCGCTGATCTCCACCACAATCTACTGTTTAGCTGATCCCGACCGGACTGGGTCGGGGCGAGCGCCCCGCCCGGGGCAATTCAGGAGCGTGTACCATGGGCGGCCCGAACCTTCCTCGACGTCCCGGGTAAGCCATGCCACGACAACGAGCCCACTCCGGCTGGCCCTCGACGGGCCGGATCCGGCGTCTGATCGGTCGGATCGGTCGCTGGCAGCTCCTCAGTGTGCGGCGTCGGATCCTGGTGGCCATGCTCGCCGTCTCGGTCATCCCGCTGGCCATCTTCAGCCTGGCCGGTCTGGCGGCCCTCTCCGGTCTCAACAGCGGCGCTCTGAAGACCGCCAACTCCAAGCTGGAGGCCAGTCAGGACGCCCACCTGCAGGATCTGGTCCACAGCAAGGCCCTGGTGATCAACGACGAACTGGAATCGGTCCAGGACGAGGTCGCGCTGCTCAGCCAGGCCACCGGCGCGGTGCTGGCCCAGCCCCCAGCCCGGAGCCCGGCAGCCAGTGAGTCGGCTGGGATCTCGATCTACGGTCCTGGCGCCGAAGCCAGCCAGCCGGGCTCCCAGGTCCTCGCCCTGAGGTCGCTGGGGAGCCAGTTGGCGCTGGTCTTCGACCTCCACCCCGAGGTGGCTGACGTCTGGGTCCAGCTGCCCGACAGCGGCCTGATAGCGGTGGCTCCCTCCTCGGCCATCGCCAGCGCCCAGGAGGCCACCGTCAGCCAGCTCTCGCCCCCGGCCAGTGCCTACCAGGCTGCCGTGAAGCGGCAGACATCGGCCCTCGACAGCCCCCGCTGGCGCCACCTGCTCCCCCAGTCGGCCCAGGCGGTCGTGTGGACGCCGGTCTATGAGAACGAGGCCTCCGGCGGGCCGACGGTGACGGTGGCCACCGAGACCGTCTCCAGCAACGGGACCCCGTTCTGGGTGGGCGCCAACATCACGGTCAAGAACCTGGTCGCCACCTTCTTGGCCGGAGCTCCCGGCCACTCTGAGGGAGGCTACAGCTTCCTGCTCAGCAGTGACGGGGTGGTCCTCAGTCACTCGCCAGGCGCCGCTGCGGACCTCGGCCTGGGCCCCAAGCAGAAACAGGCCGCCGCGGTGAACCTGGTGTCGCAGAACAGCCCCTGGCTGTCGGTGGGGAACGAGATGCGGCTGGGGCTGGCGGGAGAGCAGACCATCAACCTCGCCGGGGAGCCGGTCGCGGTCTTCTACAGCCCCCTGCCGGCCAGCCAGTGGAGCCTGGGTGTCGGAGTCCCGGTCTCCGGAATCGACGGCAGCGTGGTCGGCTTCTCGCAGACCATCACCCGCGGCCTGGTCGGGGTGACCGCCCTGCTGCTCCCGGTCCTGGTAGCACTGGCCTTCCTGGCGGTAGTCATCACCAATATCCTCAGCCGCCGGCTCATCAATCCACTTTCCGACCTCACCGGGGCCTCGCGCCGGATCGCCGCCGGCGACCTGGAGACCCCGGTGTCGGTGACCCCGGGGCCCGGCGACGAGATCGGAGCCCTGCAGATGGCCCTCGAGAGAATGCGGACGCGGCTCTCCCGGCAGCGTGAGCTGATCGATGCCGCCCACCACCACCTGGAGCAGCGGGTCGAGGAGCGGACCTCCGAGCTCCGGCAGCGCAACGAAGAGCTGGCGACACTCAACTCGGTCAGCGCCGACCTGAGCCGGTCGCTGGTGCTCTCTGACGTCGCGACTGCGGCGGCCGACCGGCTTCGCCAGCTCTGGGACGTGCAGGAGGTCTCGGTCTATCTCCTGGATGGCACCGCTCCGAACGGCATCCGCCTGGTGGGCCGAGCCGCGGATGGCGACGACTCCCTGCATGGGAGTGCAGAACTGGCGCTGGCGCTGCAGGATCTCGGCCAGACCCCGGCCACGGCGGTTCAGCTCGGCGATCTGGTGGTGGTCCCGCTGCTGGTCACCGGCACCAGTGTGGGCTACCTGGTCCTGCGTCAGGGCGGGGTCCCCGGGGAGCGCCAGGTCGAGATGCTGGAGGTCGTCGGAGGCCAGCTGGCGCTGGCCCTGCGCAACGCCCAGCTCTTCGCCGACACCCAGGAGATGGCCACCCTGAACGAGCGCAACCGGATCGCCCGAGAGATCCATGACACTCTGGCCCAGGGACTGACGGGGATCGTGGTCCAGCTCCAGGCCGCTGAGGCCTGGCTCCTCCGGGAGCCGGAGCGAGCCCGGCAAGCCGTGACCCAGGCCACCGACCTCGCCCGCTCCAGCCTGCAGGAGGCCCGCCGCTCGGTCTGGGATCTCCGGCCCCAGGCCCTTCAGAGAACCGATCTGCTGGCCGCCATCCGGGAGGAGCTGGACCGGGTCCAAAGGCGGTCCTCGGTCACCGGCACCCTGGAGGTGCGGGGCCGGCTCCCGACCATCTCGTCGCCGGCCGAGGTGGCGGCCTTCAGGGTGGTGCAGGAAGCGGTCGCCAACGCCCTCCAACACGGTCGGCCGAGCAACATAAGGGTGACCGCCAGCAGCGACGGCTCCGACCTGTGCCTGGAGGTACGGGACGACGGGACCGGATTCGATCAGTCGGCCCCATCTCGCCCGGGTGCCTTCGGCATCACTTCGATGGGGGAACGGGCCGCCGCCTGCGGGGGGAGCCTGGAGGTCGTGAGCCGACCCGGAGAGGGCACCCGAGTAATCCTCACGCTCCCTGCTGAGGCACCGGCTCCGACCGGGGCACTGGGATGATCCGGGTCCTGGTGGCCGACGACCACCCGGTGGTCCGGGAGGGCATCTGCGCCATGCTGGAGGCGGAAGTCGACCTGGAGGTGGTGGGTGACGTCGCCGACGGGGAGGCTGCAGTCGAGCTGGCGATGGCCACTAGGCCCGACGTGGTCCTCATGGACGTGCAGATGCGCGGCATGGACGGCATCGCGGCGCTCAGGCTGCTCCGTGACCGGCTGCCCTCCGCCAAGGTGGTGATCCTGACCACCTTTGGCCACGAGAACTACCTGAACCTCAGTTCTCGAGCGGGAGCCAGCGGCTACCTGCTCAAGGACGTCAGCCGGGACCAGCTCACCGACACCATCCGCCGGGTGGCGGCCGGTGAGTCGATGATGGAGTCCGGCTCGGAGTCTGACCCGATCAGTCCCCGAGAGCTCGAGGTCCTGGAGTGCATGGCCCGGGAGATGTCCAATCAGGAGATCGCCGTGGCCCTCTGCATCAGCGAGAACACTGTCAAGACCCACGTCAGCCACCTCTTCGGCAAGCTCGGAGCCAGCGATCGTGCGGGAGCGGTCCTGAGGGGCTGGCGACAGGGCCTGATCTCCAGCTCAGAGGCAGGCAAGACCGCAAATCACCCCCATGAGGGATGACACGCGCTTAGACTAGCGCCTAACATGCCCGGAACCCTTGGGGCAGACGTGGTGTGGCGGACAGCCCGACAGCACGTCCGAGTTCCGGAACGTGGTAATGGAGGTTCAAGACAACAGTGAGAAGGATTTCGACTCTCCCGCTCTGGCGAACGGCGGGGCTGGCCAGCTTGGTCGTCCTCTCCGTGGTGGGTCTGGGCTCCGGGGCTCTGACCGCCAATGCCGCCACGTCCACCTCTTCGAGCAAGATCGTGACCTGGGCCGAGGCCCCTAACTCCGGCCCCAACTACATCTCGCCGGTCACGGGAGCCACCTACTTCACCACCAGCAACCTCTCCCAGTTCTCGGAGATCATCTACAGGCCTCTCTACTGGTTCGGGGATAACGGCAAGCCGGTCCTGAATGCGAGCCTGAGCCTGGCCGCAGCTCCGGTGTACAGCAACGACAACAAGACCGTCACCATCAACATGAAGCACTGGGTCTGGTCCGACGGCCAGCCGATCACGGCCCGGGATGTCGTCTTCTGGATGAACGTCCTCAAGGCGTCGGTCAGTCCCGCGGCCAGCAACATCGGCAACTCCAATGCACCTGGGCCCAGCTGGGGGGCCTACGTGCCGGGCCTGTTCCCGGACAACGTCGTGAGCTACAGCGTCACCGGTACCTACACCGTGGTGATGCAGCTCAACGCGTCCTACAACCCGACCTGGTTCACCTACAACGAGCTCAGCCAGATCACCCCCATCCCGCAGCACTCTTGGGACCGGACCTCGGCCAGCAGCCCGATTGGCAACTACGACGAGACCGTGCCCGGGACGGCCACCACTGGCGCGCTGGCGGTGGCCCAGTACATCAACTCCGAGTCCCAGAACACCACCACCTACGCCACCAACCCGATGTGGCAGGTGGTGAGCGGTCCCTTCAAGATCTCCCAGTACAACATCTCCGGCTATGTCAAGTTGGTCCCCAACACCCGCTACTCGGGTCCGGTCAAGCCCGACATCAAGGCCTTCGAGGAGATGCCCTTCACCAGCCCCGAGTCTGAGTTCAACGAGCTCAAGGCGGGAGACCTGACGATCGGCTACCTGCCCCAGGAGGACTACGCGCAGCTGAAGACCCTGGAGCGCAGCGGCTACAAGGCCAACTACTGGGACATCTACTCGACCAACTACATGCCCTACGACTTCAGCAACGCTCAGGCGGGTCCGCTGTTCAAGCAGCTCTACATCCGCCAGGCGATCCAGTCCTTGGTGGACCAGAAGCAGATCATCAAGGACTACTACGCGGGCGGGACTGGCAAGGTCAACAACGGGCCGGTACCGAACACCTCGGACAACCCCTTCCTCACCAAGTTCGAGGCCAACCAGAACGGCGTCTACCCCTACGACCCGGCCAAGGCAGCCTCGCTGCTCAAGGACAACGGGTGGACGGTCGTCAAGGGCGGCGCCAGCTACTGCTCCAAGCCCGGCACCGGCTCGGGTGAGTGCGGCGCAGGGATCACCCAGGGAGAGAAGCTCCAGTTCACCTTCCTCTACGCCTCCCTCGGTCCCGTCTTCACCGATGAGATGACCACCCTGGTTTCCGGTTGGAAGCAGCAGGCTGGCATCGAGGCCACCGTGAGGACCCCGGAGACCTTCGCCGACGTGGTCACCAACGCCTACACTCCCGGCAACGCTTGGGAGCTGGACAACTGGGGGGCTGGCTGGATCTATGCTCCGGACTACCTGCCCACCGGCGAAGAGCTCTGGGAGTACGGGGCCAGCTCCAACAGTGGCAACTACGACAGCGCGGAGGCCAACGCTCTGATCAAGGCCACCACCACGGCACCGAACCCGGTGGCGGAGATCAAGGCGATCGACAAGTATGAGAACTACCTGGCGGAGCAGCTTCCGGTGCTCTGGATGCCGAACGCGCCCCAGGCCCTGACCCTCTACAGCCGCAAGCTGGCCGGTCTCGTGCCCCAGGGAATCTTCGATGAGCTCTATCCCGAGGTATACCGAATCTCCTAAGCGGCAGCTCGACGGGAACGACGCGGGGCCCGGCGTCAGCTGGGCCCCGCTTGCCAACTGAATCGGCCGGCGGTAGGATCGATGACGTTAGGGTGAACTGAGATGATCGGCTACCTCATCCGGCGGGTCCTTCAGGCGCTGGTGGTGATCATCGGCGTGACGATCATCACCTTCATCCTTCTCCACATGCTGCCCGGCAACCCGGTCCGGGCCATTCTGGGCCCGAGGGCCAGCAAGGCCGATGTCGCCTCGCTGACCCGGCAGTTGGGCCTCAACAAGCCACTGCCGGTGCAGTACCTGCTCTGGCTCTGGAACCTCGCCCACTTCAACCTGGGGTTCTCCTACCGGCAGACGGCGACGGTCTCCTCGCTGCTGGCGGCGCGGATCCCGAACTCGCTGCTGCTGGTCGGCAGCTCGCTGGTGCTGGCGCTGGTGCTGGCCATCCCCTTGGGGATGTTCCAGGCGGTCCGGCGCAACAGGCCGGACGACTACACCCTGACCGGGCTGGCCTTCATCTTCTACTCCATGCCCACCTTCTGGCTCGGCATCATCCTGATCATCATCTTCAGCGCCACCCTGGGCTGGCTTCCTCCGGAGGCCCCCCAGGCCTCGGCGAGCCTGTTCTCACAGCTCAACGCGCTGATTCTGCCGGTGGCGACCCTGACCCTGGTGACCTTGGCCCTGTTCAGCAGGTACATGCGGAGCTCGATGCTGGACAACCTGGTTCAGGACTATGTGCGGACCGCCAAGTCCAAGGGTGTCTCCAATCGACGGGTCCTCTTCAGGCACGTCTTGCGCAACGCCCTGATCCCGGTGTTGACCCTGGTCGGCCTGAGCATCCCGGGGGTCGTCGCCGGGGCGGTGGTGACCGAGACCGTCTTCAACTACCCGGGCATGGGGTACCTCTTCTTCCTCTCCGCCCAGAATGACGACTTCCCGGTTCTCCTCGGCGTGACCCTGGTGATTGCGATTGCCACCGTCCTGGGATCGCTGGTGGCCGACATCCTCTACGCGGTCGCTGACCCGAGGATTCGCTATGTCTGAGCTGGCCTGGGCAACGGGCCCGGCACATCCCCGGAGCTTCATCTGAGATGAGCGTGGGATTCGGCGCGGGGCTCGACGCCACGCCAGACGACCTCCCGGTCACCACTCCCGAGGGGGGCGAGGCCTACCAGGGCGCCAGCATCTGGCGGATGACCCTGGCGGTCTTCATGGAGAACAAGCTGGCCATCATCGGGCTGGGGCTGATCGTCTTCTTCGTTCTCTTCTCGTTTGTGGGGCCTCTGCTCTACCACACCCAGCAGGCGTTTACCAACCCCAACATCAAGGATCAGGGACCCAGTCTGGCCCACCTTCTGGGCACCGATGACACCGGGTTCGACAATCTCGGCCGACTGATGCTAGGTGGTCAGACCTCGCTGGAGGTGGGGCTGGCGGCCGCAATCCTGGGGGTGTGTATCGGTGTCATCTGGGGGGCCGCTGCAGGACTCGCCGGTGGCCTCATCGATGCGGTGATGATGAGAATCGTCGACTCCCTGCTGGCGATCCCCTTCCTGCTGCTGCTGATCCTCCTGGGGACGATTTTCTCGGTCTCCGTCCCCGAGATAATCATCGCCATCGCCTTCGTGTCCTGGCTGGGCCCGGCCCGTCTGGTACGCGGAGAGACGCTGACCCTCCGGACCCGGGAGTTTGTGCAGGCCGTGCGGGTCATGGGGGGCAGCCAGCGACGGGTGCTCCTCCGTCACATCATCCCCAACTCCATCGGAGTGATCGTGGTGAACGTGACCTTCCAGGTGGCGGACGCCATCGTCGCGGTGGCCACCCTCAGCTTCCTCGGGTTCGGGATTGCGCCGCCGGCCACCAACTGGGGCCTTCAGCTCTCCAACGGGATCGCCTATGTCTACGCGGGTTACTGGTGGCTGATCTACCCGGCCGGGATATGCATCGTGCTCATCGTCATGGCCTTCAACTTCGTCGGGGACGCCCTCCGGGACGCCCTCGAGGTCCGGCTCCAGCGGCGCTAGGACCGAGCGGCGCTTGGCCCCCGGAGGGAAGCGGCCCGCCGAGGCCTTCGGCGACGGACCCCCAGCTCACTGAGCGGGGGTTCAGCGGGACCGGGGATGCCGTTGCCCCAGGGGCAAGGGGTCCGGATCTGGGTCCGGGTGGCTGGGACAGCCAAGAATCACCCCAGCGGGGGATGGTGGGAGATCGCCACCGGCCCTAAGATGACAGCAACCGTGCGGGCACAGGTGGAGCGGTGGCTAGCCGCCCAACATGTCCGAGTTTGGACCGCGGCAATGGAGGTTCAAGACAATAGTGAGAAAGATTTCCGCATTCCCGCTCTGGCGAACGGCGGGGCTGGCCGCCCTGGTCACGCTCTCAGTCGTGGGTCTGAGCTCGGGGGCCCTGACCGCCAGCGCCTCCTCCTCCTCCGGCTCCTCGAGCAAGATCGTGACCTGGGCCGAGGCACCCGCCGCCACTCCCAGTTACATCTCCCCGTTGGTGTCTGCCAGCTACTTCAGCACCACCAACCTCGACTACTTCTCGATGATGATCTACCGGCCGCTCTACTGGTTCGGGAATAACGGCAAGCCGGTCCTGAACCCCAGCCTGAGCCTGGCCGAGGCTCCGGTGTACAGCAACGACAACAAGACCGTCACCATCAACATGAAGCACTGGATCTGGTCTGACGGTCAGCCGATCACCTCCCGGGACGTGATCTTCTGGCTCAACCTCCTCAAGGCTGTGGTCAGTCCCGCGGCCGCCAGCATCGGCAACTCCAGTGCACCTGGCCCCGGGTGGGGCGCCTACGTGGCCGGGCTGTTCCCGGACAACGTCGTTAGCTACACCGCGACCGGCACCTACAGCGTGGTGATCCAGCTCAACGCGTCCTACAACCCGACCTGGTTCACCTACAACGAGCTGAGCCAGATCACCCCCATGCCGCAGCACTCTTGGGACCGGACTTCGGCCAGCACCCCGGTCGGCAACTACGACGAGACCGTGCCCGGGACGGCCACCACCGGCGCCCTGGCAGTGGCCCAGTACATCAACACCGAGTCCCAGGACGGCACCACCTTCGCCACCAACCCGATGTGGCAGGTGGTGAGCGGCCCCTTCAAGGTCGCGCAGTACAACATCTCCGGTTACCTCAAGCTGGTGCCCAACACCCGCTACTCAGGTCCGGTCAAGCCCGATATCAAGGCCTTCGAGGAGATGCCCTTCACCAGCCCCGAGTCTGAGTTCAACGAGCTCAAGGCCGGAGACCTGACGATCGGCTACATCCCCCAGGAGGACTGGTCCCAGCTGAAGACCCTGGAGCACAACGGCTTCCAGGAGAACACCTGGAACATCTACTCGACCAACTACATGCCCTACGACTTCAGCAACGCTCAGGTTGGGCCGCTCTTCAAGCAGCTCTACATTCGCCAGGCGATGCAGTCCTTGGTCAACCAGAAGCAGATCATCAAGGACTACTACACGGGTGGGATTGGCTCGGTCAACAACGGGCCGGTGCCGACCTACCCGTCCAGCACCAAGGAGAACCCGTTCCTCAGCAAGCTCGAGGCTTCCAAGAGCGGCGTCTACCCCTACGACCCGGCCAAGGCAGCCTCGCTGCTCAAGGACAATGGGTGGACGGTCGTGAAGGGCGGCACCAGCTACTGCTCCAACCCGGGCACGGGCTCGGGTGAGTGCGGCGCTGGGATCACCAAGAACGAGAAGCTCCAGTTCCAGTTCCTCTACATCGTCAACGGCCCCGTGTTCACCGACGAGATGACCACCTTGGTTTCCGACTGGAAGCAGGAGGCTGGCATCGATGCCGTCGTGAAGACTCCCGAGACTTTCGGCGATGTCATCACCAACGCCTACACTCCCGGCTACGCCTGGGACCTGGACTTCTGGGGCGGCGGCTGGGTCTACTCGCCCGACTACCTGCCCACCGGCGAGGAGCTCTGGGAGACCGGAGCCAGCTCCAACACCGGCAACTACTACAGCGCGGAAGCCAACGCTCTGATCACGGCCACCACCAAGGCTCCGACGCCGGCGGCTGAGATCGCGGCGATCGACAAGTACGAGAACTACCTCGCGGAGCAGCTCCCGGTGGTCTGGATGCCGAATGCTCCCCAGGCACTGACCATCTACAGCACCAAGCTGAGTGGCCTGGCGCCGCAGGGAGTCTTCGACGAGCTCTATCCCGAGAACTACCGGGTCTCCTAACCAAGGACCTAAATCCGACCGACGCGAGGCCCGGCGAAAGCCGGGCCTCGCTTGGTGCTCGGCCCAGCTGGCGGCCCAGCGAGGTCGGACGGCCTGCCCCTGCAGTCCGGAGAGAGGAGCCGGGGGTCCCAACCTCCCTCCGCGCTGCTGGACACGTGGGCTGGCAGGCTCGCCGGCGACCGACCCTGGCCCAGGAGCCGGATCGTCAGCTGGGGATGGGTGCGGGCTCGGCACCCGGGGCGCGGAGCCGGTGCTGACGCGTCAACGACCAGCAATCGTGCTGGGCGGCCCCCGGAGCGGCGGGGCTCAGGCTGCGCCCGAGCCGGCCCGCGGGTTCAGGCGCTCGGCGTCTGGAGCGGGAAGTGGCAGGCCGCGAAGTGCCGGGGCCCGAAGGGCTGGAGGGGCGGCTCGGTCTCGGCGCAGATCGCCTGGACCTTGGGGCAGCGGGTCCGGAAGCGGCAGCCGGAGGGTGGGTGCAGGGCCGAGGGGAGCTCACCCCGAAGCGGATTGACCTGCTTGGCGCGCTCGCGCTTCGGGTCCGGCTCGGGGATGGCGTTGATCAGCCCCAGGGTGTAGGGGTGGGCCGGCTGAGAGTAGATCGTCTGGCTGGGCCCGACCTCGACCAGCTTGCCCAGGTACATGACCGCGATCCGGTCGGAGAGGTACTTGACCACGGAGAGGTCATGGGAGATCACCAGGTAGGTGAGCCCGTGGGTCGCCTGGAGGCTGTTCATGAGGTTGAGGATCTGCGAGCGGATCGACACGTCGAGGGCTGAGACGGGTTCGTCCGCCACGATCAGCTTGGGGTTGAGGCTGAGGGCTCTCGCCAGTCCGATGCGCTGGCGCTGCCCGCCTGAGAACTCGTGAGGGTAGAAGCTGATGGCGTTGGGACTGAGACCCACCTCCATGAGGAGCTGGCGCACCCGAGCGTTGCGGTCGTCGCCACTGCCGATCTTCTGCACCACCAAGGGCTCTTTGACGATGGTGCCGACCCGCATCCTGGGGTCCAGGGAGGCGTAGGGGTCCTGGAAGATCAGCTGGAGGTCGCGGCGCTGACGCCGTCGGGCCGATCCCTTCATCCGGGCGATGTCCCGGCCCTCGAAGAGGATCTCGCCCGAGGTGGGCTCCTCCAGCCCCACCACCAGGCGGCCGATGGTGGTCTTGCCGCAGCCGGACTCACCCACCAGGCCGAAGGTTTCGCCCTTGCCGATGCTGAACGAGACGTCGGAGACGGCCTTGATGCTGCCGATCTTCCGCTGCAGCACCGCCCCTGCTGTGACCGGGAACTCCTTGACCAGGTGGCGCAGCTCCACCAACGGCTCGGTTCCGCTGGCGCTAGCCACCTTGGCTTCAATCATTGGAGCTGCTGTCACCGACCCCTCCCATGGGTGGCCCCGCGGCCGCGGTGCAGGGGGGCCACCATCAGGCCGCGCCCTCGCGCCGGACGGTGGCGGAAACCGGGTTAAAGCATGCGAATTCGTGCTCCGGGCTGTCACCCTTCAACTCCGGCTCCTGCTCCCCGCATACCGCCGTGGCGTACCGGCAGCGGGGCTGGAAGCGGCACCAGGCGGGAGGGTTGGCGAGGTCGGGGGGCAGGCCGGGGATGGTGTAGAGAGCGGTGTCCTCGCGCTGGTCCATGCGGGGAATCGAGGCCAGCAGGGCCTCGGTGTAGGGATGGCGGGTGTGGTCGAAGAGCTCGACCGTCTGGGCCGACTCGACGATCTTGCCGGCGTACATCACCATGACGCGGTCGGCGCGGCCGGCGATGACTCCCATGTCGTGAGTGATCAGCAGCACCGCCATCTTCAGTCTCTGCTTGAGCTCGTAGAGGAGCTCCAGGATCTGCAGTTGGATGGTGACGTCGAGGGCGGTGGTGGGCTCGTCGGCGATCAGCAACTTGGGCTCGCAGGAGAGCGCCATGGCGATCATGACCCGCTGCCGCAGGCCGCCCGAGAGCTGGTGGGGGTAGTCCTTGAGTCGCTCTTTGGGCCGGGGCATCCCGACCAGGCCGAGCACCTCCTCGGCCCGCTGCAGGGCCTCCGTCTTGGAGGCGTGGCGGTGGATCCGCACCGCCTCGGCGATCTGGCTCCCGACCTGCATGGTCGGGTTCAGGGAGGTCATGGGATCCTGGAAGATCACCGCTACGTCGTTGCCGCGGATGTGGCGCATCTGGTCCTCGGGCATACCCACCAGTTCCTTGCCGGCCAGCTTGATGCTGCCGCTGGCGATGTAGCCGCCCGAGGGGAGCAGCTGGATGATCGACATCCCGGTCATGGTCTTGCCGCAGCCGGACTCGCCAACCAGCCCGAGGGTCTCCCCCTGCTCGATGCTGAGCGAGACCCCGTCGACCGCTCGGACCTCGGTCCGGCGCTGCCGGATGTAGGTCCTGAGGTCGTTGATCTCTATGAGAGGGGCCATCTGTTCAGGTGATCCACGGACATACGCGGCTCCATCGTACCAATTTGCCCGGAGTATAGCGGCCTGCTTCCGATCTGGGCTGGGAGGGCGGCGCGGCGGCCGCCGTCAAGTTCGCCGGGGCCGCTATTGTCACCAGCAGAAGATGAAACCCCGAGTCGGCCTGCGCCACCTCCTCAGCCTCCGTCGGATGCTGGCGGCGCTGATCAGCCTGGCCATCCTGGGCTTCATTGTCGAGTACGTCCACCCCAGCCAGCTGGGATCCGCCCTGGCCCGGTTCCACCTTGCCTACCTGCCGGTGGTGCTGCTGCTCTCGCTGGGTTACTACACGCTCAAGGGCTACCAGTGGCACCTGTTCCTCAAGCCCAACCAGCTCGACCACGGGGCCATGGAGACCATCCTCATCTACTTCGCCGGGCAGCCCACAGCCGTCCTGCCCCTGGGCGAGCTCGGCCGGGCCGTGATCCTGCGGCAGCACGCCAAGGTCAACCTGGGCGCGGTCTCGGCCACCGTCGTGGTCCAGGAGCTGCTCTATCCGATCGGCCTGATCGCGGCGGCGCTACCCGGGGCGGGCAGGTTCCCCGGTGCCCAGGCGGCCGTGGTCACCGCCCTGCTGGGGATCCTCGCCATCTTCACCGTGCTGCTCTGGCCCCGGGCATTCCGCCTGGTGATGCGGTTCGCGGTCCGGATCCCCCTGATCCGGCGCTACTCCGCCGACCTCATGTCCCTGCACCGGGACGTGATCTTCATCGCCCGACGCCCGGCCACCCTCTGGCCCGCGCTCCTGGGCCCGGTGGCCGCGGTGATCGCCATCGCGATGTTCTACTTCACGGTCCGCAGTGTGGGGGTGGATCTGGGCGTCTACCAGGCCGCCTTCGTCTACGCGGTGGCCCACCTGGCCGGCGGGGTCAGCCTCCTGCCTGGGGGCATAGGCGCCTACGAGGGCTCGATGACCTTCCTGATGGTGGCCTTCGGAGTGGCCAGCCCGGTGGCGGCCGCCGTCACCGTCCTCAACCGGGCCTTCGACCGGGTCGCGGTGACCGTGGTGGGCGCCGGAGTCTTCTTCGCCATCCGCGGGCCCCTCAACCTTCGAGGCCTGTCGCTCTTGCCTGACCAGCCGCAATAGGCTCGACGTGATCTTGGGTCGCGGCGGCGGAGGGAGCGGATGAGGGCAGTGATCACCACGCCAGGCAGGAGGGGCAGCGTCCGGTTGGCGGAGCTCTCCGAGCCCTCGGGAGCCGGGATGGTGGAGGACGCGGACGGCAGGTCCGCCGACCCGGTTGAGGTCGAGGTGATCGAGGTCGGGGTCTGCGGGACCGACCTGGAGATCGCCAACGAGGGCTACGGGGCGGCCCCCAAGGGCAGGGACAGCCTGGTCCTGGGCCATGAGAACCTGGGGAGGGTCGCCAGGGCCCCCCGGGAGAGTGGTCTCGCCCCGGGTCAGCTGGTGGTGGCCACCGTCCGCAGACCCTGCCCAGAGCGCTGCGCGCCCTGCGCGGCCGGCCAGAGCGACGACTGCCTCACCGGGCACTACACCGAGCGCGGGATCAAGGGCCGCGACGGCTTCATGGCCGAGCGCTTCCTGGAATCCAGCGACTACCTGGTCCCGCTCCCCTTTGCCCTGCGCCGGGTGGGGGTGCTGATGGAGCCCAGCAGCATCGCGGAGAAGGGCCTGATGCAGTGCTTCAAGATCCAGCGGGCGCGAATGCCGTGGGAGCCCCAGCAGGCCCTGGTCTGCGGGGCCGGGGCGGTGGGGCTGATGGCGGCCATCTTCCTGCGCTTGCGCGACCTCGAGGTCAGCGTGGTCGCCAAGTTCGTCCCCGCCTCGCCGGCGGTCAGGATCGCCGCCGAGGTGGGGGCGAACCTTCTGGATGCCGACCAGCACCCGGTCTCCAGCCTGCCCCGGCGCCTCGGCCAGCTCGACCTCGTCTTCGAGGCCACGGGAGCTTCTTCGGTGGCGATGCAGGCGATGGCGGCGACCGGCCCCAACGGGATCTGCTGCCTCAGCTCGGTCACCGCCGGGGGCCGCACCGTCACTGTCGACGCCGACTCTCTCAACCTCGACATGGTGCTGGGCAACAGGCTCACCTTCGGGACCGTCAACTCCAACCGGCACCACTTCGAGGCGGCGGCCCGGATGCTGGGAGCGGCGGAGAGAAAGTGGCCCGGGGTGCTGGAGCAGATCGTGACCCGGCGGGTGGCGCTGGACCAGTTCGCCGCCGCGTTCGACCGCCAGCCTGACGACATCAAGACGGTGATCAGCTTCTCTGGGGCCTGAGGCCCAGGCTGACTCAATCGCGGGGGCGGTTCAGCCGCCAGTCTCGCCGGGCGCTGCCCGGGGTCACCCTTGCGGCGAGCGGCCACCCTCCGGGGATCGCCGCCTCCGAGCTGCCCCGGGCGGATCGGGTAGGCCCGCGCGCCCCAGGCCGGCCCCGGGAGCCGCTGTGGGCGCGCCGGAGCGGGGGCCGGCTGGCCAGGGTCACCAACTCCGTTGCAAGAGCGCCGGCACTGAGCGGGCGAGCTGGAGGCGCCTCTTCCCCGGGACGGAGGCCGGCGCGGGATACAATCCAGTTCTCTCGGCGGGGCCAAGCCGCTCCGCCCGCAGCTCCGTCCGGAGGTCCAGAGCTTGGCCAGACGTTCGATGGGTGGCCGCACCAGGCGCGGTCCCGCGCGACCTCAGGTCTCCCGGGTCACTCCCCTTGAGGAACAGAAGGAGGAGACGATCGAGATCGAGGGCACCGTGGTTGAGCCCCTGCCGAACGCCCAGTTCCGAGTCGAGCTCCAGACCGGCCAGGTTGTCCTCGCCTACATCTCCGGCAAGATGCGCAAGCACTACATCCGGACCTTGATCGGCGACAAGGTCAAGGTGGAGCTC
Source organism: Candidatus Dormibacteria bacterium (assembly GCA_049518775.1). Classification (GTDB taxonomy): domain Bacteria; phylum Chloroflexota; class Dormibacteria; order Aeolococcales; family Bog-877; genus Bog-877. Next base: position 19,030 of record JBEKRL010000002.1, on the reverse strand, counting down.
AGCCCCTACGACCTCACCCGGGGCCGGATCACCTTCCGCTACAAGTAGCGCTCGCCGGCGAAGAAGCTCACCGTCCGGCGCAGACCCTCGGGGAGGGCAACCCGGGCGGTCCAATCCAGCCGGGACTGGGCCAGCGAGCAGTCGAGGCAGCTCCGGCGTTGCTCGCCGCTCTTGCTGGGTCCGTGCACCGGCATCTCCGGCAGGGGCTCACCCTCCCGCCGCCGCTCCGCCACCGCCCGCCGCAGCTCACCCGCCAGCGCCACCACCGAGGTCTCCTTGCCAGTGCCCACGTTGTACTGGCCCAAGGGCCCCTGGAGGAGGCGGAGCGCCGCCTCGACCACGTCCTCGACGAACACGTAGTCCCGGGTCTGAAGCCCGTCCCCGTTGATCAAAGGGGCCTTCCCGGCCAGCAGCTGGCTGGTGAAGATGGCCACCACCCCCGCCTCCCCGTGAGGGTCCTGTCGGGGCCCGTAGACGTTACCCGGGCGCACCACCGCGGTCTCCAGGCCGAAGGAGCCGGCAAAGGCGCTCATGTAGGCCTCACCGGCCGCCTTGGCGGCCCCGTAGGGGGAGCTCGGACACATCGGGTGGGTCTCGCGGGTGGGGATCGTCTCCGTGTCCCCGTAGATGGCACCACCGGACGAGAAGAAGATCACCCGCCGGGCTCCGGCGGCAACGGCTGCCCGCAGCACCTGGACCGTTCCGATGACGTTGACCTCAGCGTCGTGGAGTGGCTCCGCGACAGCGCGGCGCACGTCGATCTGGGCGGCCAGGTGGAGGATCGCCTCCGGGCGCTCTCGGTCGACGACCCGGCCCAGCCAATCGCTCCTCACGTCCAGCTGGTAGAAGTGGGCTGACTCGGCGACCTGCTCCCGGCGGCCGCTGCTGAGGTCGTCGATCACCGCCACCTGGTGTCCCTCTCGGAGCAGCCGATCGGTGAGATGGCTGCCGATGAAGCCGGCCCCGCCGGTCACCAGCACCCTCATGCGGGACCGGGCGGGTCGGGCGGCCGCCCCTCCACCCCTCTGTGCTGGCCCTGATCCGGGTCGATGCGGTCAAGGAGGCCCCCGCGGGGCCTGGGAACGCGGCGGCTCAGGCCCTCCCGTCCCCGCTTCGCCTGGAGCTCGGCCAAGCGCCGGCGCTGCCCACTCTGGGCGGCGGCCACCGATTTGGAGCGCTCCAGTGGCGGCCGGGTGTCCCAGCGCCGGACATAGAAGGCCCCCTTGAGCGCGGTGTAGGGGATGGCCGTCACCTTGTGCTCCAGGCTCTTGGCGTCGATGATGTCCCACACTGAACCGAAGCGCTGCAGCGACGCTGGGGCGACCACATGGGCCCGCAGCACCTGGCCGTCGACGAAATGGAGGGCAACCCGGGCCAGCTGCTTGAGGTCAGTCTGCGGCCCCGGCTGGGTCACCTTGGTGACGTCGACCTGGCGCACCGCGCTGACTGGGATCAGCGCCTGCCGGGCATTGCCGTCAAGGGTGTTCAGGTCGAGGTCCAGGAAGGGGTCGTCCATGTGCAACAGGGGCAGCTCCCCGTAGAGGATCTCGCCGTCTAGGAAGGAAACCACCACTTCCGGCACAGGACACCGAACCTCAACAACATCGCCCGCCGCCAGCTGCCGGTCAGTCCCAACTGTCATCGCACCGTAAGGCCGGTGTAACCCCTTCGCTACCCGCTGCACCCCTAGCTTTGGATCGGGACGGCTACGGTGGGAGACATCATAGGGCCGGTGCTCTGCGGTGGTCGCGGCCGACTCCAGCCAGGACCTCTCCTGGCGCGTGCCGGCCCCGACCCTGGGCACGGCCAGCTCATCTGATTACCTGGGGCAAGCAGAGTGGCCGACCAAGCTGGCAAGAGGCGGCGCGCCCACCGTGCCTCCTTCGCCGCCCAGTTCGCGCTGGTGCTGCTGGGCGTGGGGCTGGCCACCGCCCTGGTGGCCGGGACGGTCACTTGGTTCAAGACCCAGCAAGCACGCTCACAGCAGCAGCTCCAATCCGGGGCGGGAGCCGCCAGCCTGGCCGCCACCCTGGTCCGGATGGAGACGGCCAGCGCCTCCCAGCAGTTCGCCTGCGAGGTGGCCAGGCTGCCCTCAACCGCCGCTGCTCTCGCCGCCGGAAGCCCCTCCCAGGCGGCCGCGGAGGCCAGGGCGGACACCTCCACGGCGGCGGTGGGTCAGGTGCTCGTCCTCCTGGGGACCAGGGGCCAGCTTCTGGCCCAGGCGCCCTCCACCACGGTCCCCGGTCTCTCTGGGCTGCTGAGCCACTTCGGCACCAGCCCCGCCAGCTGCGCTAGGGCCGGCGGTTTCTTCGCCAGCTCCGGCTCAGGAGAGATCCTGGGGGTTGGGGTGGCCACGGTCTCGTCCGGTGGGCTGGTCCGGGGCCGAGTGGCGGTACTGACCCCGGTCGGTGCTGCGGTCCTCGGCTTCGCCCAGCGGCTGTTTGACACCTCCGGGTCCAGCGTCTACCCCCTGTTGGTGGCCTCCGGGAGACTGGTCGAGCCGGCGTTGGTGGCGAAGACTCGCTACCCCTCGGGGGCGGCGCTCCCGCACCGCCTCCAGCCGGCACTCTCCCAACCGCGCAGGGTGGTCCAGGTGTCGCTGGCCGGTGGCCAGTTCGTCGCCGCCGCGGCGACCCTGCCCTCGGCCGGCGGGAGCCCGGTCGCGAGCCTGGTGGTGGTGGACTCGGTCAGCCGGATCGGGCCGACCGTGGGAGACCTGGCGATGCCCCTGGCGCTGGCGGTGGCGGGGGTGCTGCTGCTGGGGATGGTGATCGTCTTCCTGCTGGTGGAGCGTTTCCTCAACCGGCCGCTGCGCCGACTTGACGGCGCGGTGCGGCGGATGCCGGAGGGCGGCTACGCCACGCCCATCGCGATCGAGGGGGCGGACGAGATCGCCCGGCTTGCGGCCAACTTCGAGATCATGCGCAAGCGCCTCCTGCGTCAGAAGATCGCCGCGGGTAGCCAGGTGGTGATCGCCTCGACGCTCGGCGGGAACCTGCCGTTGGAGCAGACCTTGAAAGATGTGCTGCTCAGCCTCACCAACCTGCTGAGCGCGGACCAGGCCCTGCTCCTGCTCCTAGCCCAGCCCCAGATGCCGCGCAGCCTTCTGATCGCCAGCGGGGTTCCCGACCCGCTCCCCACCTGGGCCGAGCTGGAGGGCAGCGAGGGGATCCTGGGCACACTCGCCCGCGACCCTCGCTTCCTGTTGCGCTCCCACCTCAGCCCGGAGGAGCGCGGCCCGGTGGAGGCGCGGATCGGGCTCCGGGACTGCCTGGCCGAGCCATTGCGGGGGGTGGATCGCGCCCTCGGGGTGCTGATCGTGGGCAACCGGCGCCAGCCCTTCCTGCCCGACGATGGCATCGTCTGCAGCGCCGTCGCCGAGCAGATTGTGATGGCGGTGGAGAAGAGCACCCGGCTGGAGGCGACCCAACGGGAGGCCACCACCGACGCCATGACCGGCCTCTACAACTACCGGTTCCTGGTCGGCTACCTTGATCAGCAGGTGAACGTTGCCGAGCGAGCCAGCGCCCCGCTGTCGGTCCTGATGCTCGACCTCGACCATTTCAAGGTGGTGAACGACTCCCACGGCCACCCCGCCGGAGACCAGCTGCTGCGGCGTTTCGCCAGCCTCATGGTTGACACCATCCGCAAGTCCGACCTGGCCGTGCGCTACGGGGGTGAGGAGTTCGTGGTGGTGATGGCCAACACCGGGGGCGAGGACGCCGGGCTGGTGGCCGAGAAGATACGCCGCGCGGTGCAGGAGATGACCGTCGAGCTCGATGACGGCAGCGAACTCAGGCTCACGGTCAGCATCGGTGGGGTGACCTTCCCCGAGGGCTCGAGGGGTGGCCGCAACCTGCTGGACCTCGCCGACCGGGCCCTCTACGCCGCCAAGCGCCACGGGCGCAACTGCGTCGAGTTCGTGGACCTCAGCGCCACCGCCGCGGACCCGATCGGCGGCTGAAGCCGGGCAGCCATAGCCCCTAGGATGGGCGCAGTCCATGAGCTCTCCCATCGACCTTCGCAGTGACACCGTCACCCGACCCTCGCCCGGGATGCGCCAGGCCATGGCGGTGGCTGAGGTGGGTGATGACGTCTTCGGCGAGGACCCGACCGTCCGGCGTCTGGAGGAACGGGTAGCGCAACTCCTGGGCAAGGAGGCAGCCCTCTTCTGTCCCAGCGGGACCATGGCCAACCTGATTGGCGTGGCCAGCGCGACGTTCCCCGGGGACGAGGTTCTGCTCGACTCCGAGTCTCATGTCCTCCACTACGAGTTGGCCGGCGCAGCCATGCTGGCGGGGGTGCAGCTGCGCAATTTCGACGCGCCTCCGGCGGGCTGTCCGACCACAGCCCAGCTGGAGTCATTGCAAAGACTCGGCGACCCCGACCACGAGCCGCGCACGGCGCTTCTCTGTCTGGAGCAGAGCCACAACCGTAGGGGCGGGACCGTTGCCCCCCTGGCCGAGCTGCGCAGGAGCTCAGAGGTGGCTCACGGCATGGGGCTGATGGTCCACCTCGATGGGGCGCGGCTGGCCAACGCCGCCATCTACCTCGGAGTGCAGATGGCGGAGGTCGCCGCCTGTGCCGACTCGGTCACGCTGTCCCTCTCCAAGGGCCTGGGATGCCCTGCCGGGACCCTCTGGGTGGGGACCGCCCGGGGACGCCGGCGCGCCCACACCTGGCGCAAGCGTCTGGGCGGTGGGATGCGCCAGGTGGGGGTGCTGGCGGCGGCTGGGCTCTTCGCCCTCGACCACAACCTGGAGGGGTTGGCCGCCGACCATGAGAAGGCCAGGCGGCTCGCCGAGGCGCTCCGGGGAACGCCCGCGGTGACCGTGGACCCAGAGCATGTGCAGACCAACATCGTGCTGCTGAAGACGGATGCCGACGCCAACCAGGTGGTGGAGCAGGCCACGGGGGAAGGGGTGCTGACAGTTCCCTTCGGTGCCCACACCGTCCGCTGCGTCACCCACCTCGATGTGAGCATGGAAGAGGTGCTGGAGGCGGGGCGGCGGCTGCAGCGGGTATTCGCCGCCTAACCGGGGAGAGCCTCCACTGCACAGAGAAGGAGCGGGCCGTCCGGCCCGCTCCTTCAGCCGGGTTCAGACGAACCGCTGGTTCAGGACGGAGACTCGGCCAGCGTAACCCGTCCGCGACGTGCGGTGGAACGACGCGCGGGCTTGGGAGCTGCCGCACTGGCAGTGCGTCGTGCAGTCGCAGGCCGCGGGGTGCGCGGCGTGCGTGGGGTCCGGACGGCGGCGGCACGCCGTGGAGCTGCGGTGGTGCCGGCGGTGGTGCGCCGGCTGCTCGTCCTATCCGCGGGTGCTGCAGCGGTGCTACGACGGCGGGTCGGCGTGGCACGGGTGCCGGTGATCCGACGGGCACGGGTCGCCGTGGCGCGGGTCGCGGCCGGGCGCCGCACTGTGCGCCGCGCCGGAACCCGGCGCGGTGACGCTGGCCCGCTCAATGCCGCGACCAGCTTCTTCTCGATGTCGGCCAGCCGCTTCTCCAGCAACTTGAGCTGGGCGGATACCGTCCTTGTCAGGGCCGAGACACTTTCCGTAGCGCGGACGGTGCGCCCCGTGGTGGTGCGGCGAGCAGCCGTGGTACGGCGAGCAGCCGTGGTGCGGCGTGCTGTGGTGCTGCGCGTCGCTGCACGCGGAGCCGCCGGCCTTCGTGGGGTCCGGGTGGCAGGCCGCGCAGCGGTGCGCCTTGTGCCGGTTCGCTTGGTAGTTCGGGGCATGAGTCCGATTCCTCCTAAATTGCTGTGGCGTGACGGCGGGCCGCGCCGCGAGGCGCAGGATCCCTCCTCTGACTGTCGCCGCGCGTGTCGCTTGATGTGGGCTGGATTGCTGAAACGGGGTCCCGCGCCCCGGGGACCAGAATGATTGTGACACACAATCGCGCTGGGGAGTGAAGTTGTCAACCGGTTTGAGTTCCAGGGTGAAGCTGTGACCGACTTGTCGCAGCGTCGGCCGGTGCGACCCCGCGCCAAGTCAATCAGGTTGGGGAGATGCCTTGTCTCGACCTGACGTTAGCGTCGTTCTGGGCGACTTGCAGTGGGTCCTCCAGGTTCGCTTGCGGTGGCGCGTGACGAGGGATCGACAGGGCCTTCGTCGATGGCCGGGTGCACCACACCCTCGCCCGGGACCCCGGCGGGGTGGTCGCGGCGAGAGGCCTGATGTCGCGCCGCGCAGACTCACGTTCCGAATGTGGCGATGACTTTGACGGCCGCGCGGATGTCACACCGGTCAGGTGGTGCTGTGGGTGCGCTGCACTGATCTGCAGCGGATGAGTTGGCGCGAACTGGAGCAGCTCACCTGTTGCCACCTGCGCGAGGGCAGCTCGCCGTCGGGCTCCGAAACGGACCCTGCCACCCCGACATGGGCAGGAGGCGCCAGGTGATGACTCGGATCATGGACACCGTTCCCCTGCACCGGCAGGCCGGGGGCCGCGTCGGGTCCCCCAGGGCCGGTCGAAGCGAGAGGATCACCGGGAGGGATGGAGGCCCGCCGGCGCGGACTGGTGATGGTGCTGGTGGATGCCGTGCGCCACACCGAACGCGGTGAGCAGAGCGCCGCTCTGGCGGCGCCAGAGCTGGGTGATGGCGCTCGCTGCTCTCGACTGACGCGGACTGGCGGTCTCGGCCAGTTGGGGGAGATGGTGCTGCGACGCCGGTCCTGCCCCCGGCCGCGCGGAGCAACTGGGTAATTGCGATGCTCGGTATGCCGACCCCGAAATGTGGCCTGAAGCGACGGCCGGCGGCCAACTGCTGACATTGCCGGCGGCGGCGTCCACCGTCGACTCCTCCAATGCCGATGATTTGCCCTCGCGGCTCGTCGCCGGGGCGGTCAACTCGTCCATCATCCCTGGCGCTGCGGCGCTGCTTGCAGAGGGGTGGGCATTTTGTCGCCTCCAGATCCTGGCCAGCGAGGACGTGGTCACCGGGCCGCGCTGCGGATGCGCTGAGGAACGGCGGGCTCTCTTCGGGGATGAGCCGGGGTGAGCTCTCCACCGGCATGTCCCAGGTTGCACGGCAGCGAACTGGGCGCTCCGATCACGCTCGCCGCCGGGAGCTACTCCGGGAAGCAGCCAACCTGAATGGGAGAGAAGGGTGGCACGCGCCAACACCGCGCCCGAGAGCGAACCCTAGCGAGGCAGACGCAGCAGGGTGGCGGCGTCCCGCTTGACCTCGTCGCGCGCCGGTTGGTACTCGAACCGGTACCCGGCACCGATCACCGCGTGGATGTAGTGGGCGCCGTCGTCACGGGGCTGGAGCTTGCGGCGCAGCCGGTAGAGGTGGGCATCTAGGGAGTGCACCCGATAGGGGTCACGGTTGCGCCAGACCTCGGCGATCAGGTTGGGCCGGGGCACCACCGCGCCCGCCTGGCGGGCCAGTGTCACCAGGATTCGGAACTCGGTCGGAGTCAGCGCCACCGAGCTGCCGTCGCGGCGCACCTCGTGGCGACCCACGTCGATGGTCAGCCCGGGGAAGTGGAGTCGCTCCAACCCGGACGCCTCCCGGCTCAGCTGGGCGCGGCGCAGTCGGGCATTGATCCGTGCCACCAACTCGCGCACTCTGACGGGCTTGCGCATGTAGTCGTCAGCGCCCACCTCCAGACCGACTACCACGTCCTCGGGGTCATGCAGGCAGCTGATCATGAGCACCGTGACCTTGAGGCCGGCCGTGCGCAGCCTGCGGCAGACCTCGACCCCGCTCATGTCGGGGAGCACCAAGTCGAGCAGGATCAGGTCGGGGTCGGTCTCCAAGGCGAGGCGGAGCCCGGTGGCCCCACTGGCGGCAGTGACCACCTCATAGCCGTTCTCGGCGGCTATCACCTCGACCAGCTTGAGCATGGCCTGGTCATCGTCGATGACCAGGATCTTGGAGCTGGTGTAGTCGATCCTGGGGCTGGCGAGGGCCCAGCTCACATCTGACATCTGCGTCGCTAGCTCGCTCATGCACCGATGTTTGCAGGGGCCCTCGAGATGACCCATCGTGGTCTGGGTACGGGTGGGTAACAAGCTGCACGGGGGTTGTTACGGCCTAAGCCAAACTCGCGGGTCGGCTAGGATGTGCTCGGGGGATCACAGGAGCGACAGGTGGAGAATCCTCTCAAGGGCCCGGCCGGAAGGCGCCGGTTGGGGGCCGTTCTGGCGGGGACCGGGGTCCTCTTGATAGCGGTCGGGCTGGCGCTGCTCGTCCCCCCGCTGGTGCGCCTCGGCCAGCGTTCCAATGCCGACCAGCAGGCCCTTCAGAAGTGGAAGGCCCCGGGCTCTTCACTGAGCAAGCGCCTGCCTTCAGTGAAGATCGTCACCGAGCCGGGGGCCAGCCCCTTGCCCACCGCCGCGGTCTGTGGCAGCGGCTCTGCGGCCGCCTCCTACGCCCTCATCGACTTTCCCAGCCTCTCCGGGATCGAGGGGGTGGCCGGGAACGGAGGGTGGTCGCTGCTCTACGAGCGCTCGGTGGTCCATTACGCCAGCTCCCCGGGGCCGGGCCAGCCGGGGAACGGGCTCTACGCGCTGCACCGGGAGCCCAACTTTGAGCCGTTGGGGACGCTCGGGGTCGGCGACCCGATAGTCCTCACCAACCGCCTGTGCCAGCAGTACACCTACCAGGTCACGGCCATGTGGACCGAGTATCCGGCCCAGGTCACCCAGCTCCAGCCCATCAGCGGCGGCACCTGGATCACCGTGATCACCTGCACCCCGCTCTGGATCGACAGCCAACGACTGGTGATCAGGGCCAAGCTCGCCAGCAGCTGAGTCGGCCCGGCCTCCGGCGCGTCCCGCATCGGCTGCCGACCACCACATGAGGGGGCCCGCCTCCATCGAACCACTAGATGGTGGGGTAAGGGCGGGGTCGAGCTGGTATGCTTGAGCCTGGGCTGGACACGTCTTGTCGGTGCTCGCGCACCCAGAGCCACGGAGGGAGCCTGGCTTGGACATCGAACTGGGAAGAGGCAAGCGAGCCAGGCGGGCCTACGGGTTCGACGAGGTGGCGCTGGTGCCGGGCAAGGTCACCATCAACCCCGACGAGATCGAGATCCGGCTGCGCATCGGTGAGATCGAGTTCCTGGTGCCGATCGTCGCCGCAGCCATGGACGGGGTGGTCGACGCCGGCTTCGCGGTGGCGATGGGGCGGCTGGGCGGGCTGGCGGTCCTCAACCTGGACGGGATCAACTGCCGCTACGACGACGTGGCCGCGATCTACGACCAGATCGCTGACGCTCCCCGGGAGCGAATCAACGTCCTGCTCCAGGAGCTCTACCGGGAGCCGGTGAAGGACCACCTCATCTCCCAGCGGATCGAGCAGATCAAGCGCGAGGGGGTGATCTGCGGTGTCTCCAGCACCCCGGCTGACGCCGAACGCAAGCTCCCGATCGTCACCGAGGCCGGCGCCGACCTCTACTTCGTGCAGGGCACGGTCCTGACCGCCCGCCACATCTCGCGCTCCTACCGGCAGCTGGACTTCGCCCAGCTGGTCCGCGACTCCAAGCTCCCCATCGTGGTGGGCAACTGCGTCGAGTACCACACCGCTCTGGAGCTGATGGGAACCGGGGTGGCCGGGATCCTGGTAGGGGTCGGCCCCGGAGCCGCATGCACCACCAGGGCGGTGCTTGGGGTCGGGGTGCCCCAGGTCACCGCCACCGCGGACGTGGCGGCGGCTCGCCACGTCCACAGCCGGGCCGGCGGTCGGCCGGTGTCGGTGATCACCGACGGTGGCATGCGGGTGGGCGGTGACGTCACCAAGGCTCTGGCCTCCGGGGCCGACGGCGTGATGATCGGCTCGGTCTTCGCGTCGGCCGAGGAGGCTCCCGGGCGCGGCCACCACTGGGGGATGGCCACCCCCGACGCCGATCTGCCGCGGGGCACCCGGATCAAGGTCGGGACCAGGGCCACCCTCCGGGAGCTGCTGCTGGGTCCCGCCCGGGTCGACGACGGCAGCCAGAACCTTCTGGGTGCCATCAAGTCGGCCATGGGTGTCTGCGGGGCCCGCACTATCGAGGAGTTTCAGCAGACCGAGCTGGTGATCGCGCCCTCCATCCTCACCGAGGGCAAGCTGTTTCAGCGGGAGCAGCAGGTCGGGATGGCCCGCTGAGGTGAGCGGCTGGGGGCGCAGATGAGCACCACTGCCCTCCCTCCCTCGAGCCGAGCCGGGCCCGACCCGGGGTTCGCCTCCGGCACCGACACGATCCTGGTCTTGGACTTCGGCTCCCAGTACACCCAGCTGATCGCCCGCCGGATCCGCGAGCTCAACGTCTACTGCGAGCTGGTGGCCGGCGACGCCGCCGTCGGCGACATCGCCGGGCGGCGGCCGCGAGGCCTGGTGCTAAGTGGCGGACCCTCCAGCGTCTACGATCCCGGCGCCCTCCACCCCGACCGCGGGATCTACGACCTCGGGATCCCCATCCTCGGCATCTGCTATGGGATGCAGTTGCTGGCCCACGACCTCGGCGGCCGGGTGAGGCCCTCGCAGAGCCGCGAATACGGACTGGCCTCGGTGGTGGTTGACGGTGACGACGGCCTCTTCGCTGGCCTGCCCACCGAGATGCCGGTCTGGATGAGCCACGGCGATGTCATCGAGGAGATGCCCGAAGGCTTTCGCGCGGTGGCCCACACCGTCAACAGCCCGGTCGCGGCGATGATCGGCCCCGGGGACCGGGTGGGCCTGCAGTTCCACCCCGAGGTAGCCCACACCCCCAAGGGGATGGAGTTGCTCCGCAACTTTCTCTATGGGAAGTGCGGCTGCAGCGGCACCTGGGAGCCCCAGGGCTTCGTCGATCAGACGGTCTGGGAAATCCGCCAGCGGGTGGGCTCGGAGCCGGTCATCTGCGCCCTCTCCGGGGGGGTCGACTCCGCCGTCGCGGCCACCCTGGTCCACCGGGCAGTGGGCGATCAGCTCACCTGCATCTTCGTGGACAACGGACTGCTCCGCCGCGGTGAGGCCGACCGGGTCATCGACGTGCTCACCCGAAGCATGAGGATGCGGATCCTCCGAGTGGAGGCCGAGGAGCGCTTCCTCAACGCCCTCAGCGGGGTCACCGATCCAGAGGAGAAGCGTCGCATCGTGGGTCGGGAATTCATCGCCGCCTTCGAGGAGGAGACCAGCCGGCTGGGTGGGGTTTCCTTTCTGGCGCAGGGAACGCTCTATCCCGACGTGATCGAGAGCACGGCGGCCGATACCTTCGGCGCCCACCGGATCAAGACCCATCACAACGTGGGGGGGCTTCCCCAGGGCATGCGGTTCTCTCTGATCGAGCCCCTCCGCTACCTCTTCAAGGATGAGGTGCGCCGGGTCGGCAAGGCCCTGGGACTGCCCGATGACCTGATCCAGCGCCAGCCCTTCCCAGGGCCAGGCCTGGCCATCCGGATCATCGGCGAGGTCACCCGGGAGCGGCTGGAGACGGTCCGAAGCGCCGACTGGATCGTGATCGACGAGATCAAGCGCAGAGGCCTCTACCACCAGGTCTGGCAGAGCTTCGCCATCCTCACCCCGATCAGCAGTGTCGGGGTGATGGGTGACTTCCGCACCTACGCCACGGTGGTCGCGGTCCGGATCGTGCAGTCCGAGGACGGCATGACCGCCGACTGGGCCCGGGTCCCCTACGAGCTCCTCGCCGAAGTCAGCCGCCGCATCGTCAACGAAGTCGCCGGGGTGAACCGGGTCGTCTACGACATCAGCAGCAAGCCGCCCGCGACGATCGAGTGGGAGTGAGGGCGGGGCGAGAGCGCTCGCGGCGGGGGGACGACGCCGTGGCCTGGCCCGGCGATCCCGCCAGCGCGGCACCGGCGACCGGGCTGGCCGGCGCTAGGGGACGGGAGGGGTTAGCCTTCCCTAGACGCGGTACCGTCGGGACCCTGCGGTCTGACCACCCGCTTCCGGGCGGCCGCGCCGTCCACCCCTCCGGTGAGCATCCGAGGAAAGGCACTTGCCCCGACTCGTCTCGGCGACCGATGTAACCAGCCGCGACCCTGACCCAGTGGCCAGACTGCTGCGCGCCAAGCTGGAGCAGCTGACCACCGAGGAGTCGTCCCTCTTCGAGGCGAGCCTGGAGCCCACCGCTCCGGTCCAGTACGGCAAGCGCGCCGGCGACCATGTCGCCGAGAGCGCCGACCGGCTCGCCCGATCCCGGACCGCCGGCGAGCTGGAGCGGTTGGAGGAGGAGGTCCGGGCGGCGCTGGACAAGCTGAACGCCGGGACCTACGGCGTCTGTGACGGCTGCCGGCGGCCCATCCCCCAAGCCCGGCTCGAGGTGCTCCCCTGGGCGACCAGGTGCGTCGGGTGCCAGTCCGCCCGGCGCCGCTAGCTGCGGCCTCCCCGATGGCCAAGGGGCGCCCGGGCTGAGGCCGCCGCGCCGCGGTTCGCGTCAAGGCCTGGCGTCCGGTTACCCTGACACCCGATGTCGCCGATCGGCCTGATCGAGTGCTCCCTCCGGCACGGGCAGCAGACGCTGCTGCTCAGCCGGCTGCGGATCCGTCACGTGCTCCCGCTGCTGGAGAAGCTGGAGGGCTGCGGGTACGCCGGGCTGGATGTCTTCGGTGGCGCCACCTACCAGGCATCGCTGGAGCACCTCGGCGAGGACCCCTGGGAGCGGCTTCGGGCGATCCGGGCCGCCACCACGATCCCGCTGGTCGGACTCATCCGGGGCCAGGCTCTGGTGGGCTACCGGCCGCTTCCGGATGACGCCGTCGACCTCTTCGTGGCCCTGTGTGCCGAGAGCGGGCTGGACGTCTTCCGCTGCTTTGACCCGCTCAACGACCCCCGCAGTCTGGCCCGGGTAGCGGAAGCGGTGAGGACTGTCGGCAAGCACGCTGAGGGGGCGCTGGTCTACACCGAGAGCCCCGCCCACTCGGTGGAGGGCTTCCTGGCCCTGGGCGTGGAACTGGCCGGCCTGGGCTATCAGAGCCTGTGCATCTTCGATCCCGCCGGGCTGCTGGGTGCAGGCACCGCACGTTCGCTGGTCGGCGGGCTGCGGGAGCGGACCGGGCTGCCGGTCAGCGTCCACTGCGCCACGATCACCGGCCAGGCGCAGTTCGCCTACCTGGCCGCGGCGGAGGCGGGCGCCCAGAGCCTCGACGTCTGCCTCTCACCACTCGCCGGTGGAGCCTCGCTGCCCAGCACCGAGGGGGTGTGTGCCGCGCTCCGGGGCACCGAGGTAGAGCCGCCGATGGACGAGGCCCGGGTTCTGGCCGCGGCCGACGCCCTGGACGAGGTCATGCCCCTGTACCGCGCCCTGGCCGATCCCAGCGGGTGGCAATACGACTCCGCCACCCTCCGGACCCAGCTGCCGCCCTCAGTGCTGGAGCACCTGCGCTGGGAGTGCGAATCCCAGGGCGCTCAGGACCAGCTGGCCGCGGTGCAGGAGGAGATCCCTCGAGTGCGCAAGGAGATGGGAAACCCGCCCCTGGTCACACCGGTCGCCCAGCTGGTGGTCACCCAGGCGGTCTCCAACGTGGTTTCCGGGCAGCGCTACCTGACCGTGGCCCAGGACGTCAAGGACTACTTCCTCGGGCTCTTCGGGGCGCCGCCGGGCCCGGTCGACCCCGAGGTCCAGCGTCTGGTGATCGGGGTCGAGGAGCCGATAACTGTCCGCTCGGCCGATGTTCTGGAGCCGGCCCTGGGCTCGGGCCGCCGGGCCATGGCGAGGCTGGGTCTGGCCAAGCCAAGCGACTCCCAGTTGCTGAGCTTCCTGCTCTTCCCCGAGGCCACCTTGGCGCTACTCCACGGCGAGGCCCGCGTGGAGCGGCTCGAGGATGAACCTGGACCGGAGCCGGCACCGCAGGCGCCCTCGCCGCTCGTCGACGGCGGGGACCTGAGCGAACCGGTGGGCGACGCCGCCGCCATCCCCCTGGGCCTGTTCCCGGCGCCCCCCAGCGCCCCGGCGGCGGAGCCGGCCGCGGGTCCTGCCGCGGCACCGGCCCGCGAGTTCACAGTCGAGGTGGACGGCGAGCTGTTCGAGGTCCGGGTGGTGGCCAAGGACGGAGCCGGCTTCGCGGTGCCCTCGGCAGCGCCGGCTGCCATTGCCAGCGGTGCCCCGGCTCCCGCCAGCGGGGTCAAGGCGCCCATGCAGGGGCTGATTGCCCGGATCCCGGTCCAGGTGGGTGACCAGGTGGTGGTGGGCCAGACGGTGGTCGTGCTCGAGGCGATGAAAATGCAGAATGACATCCCCACCGATGTGGCCGGCACCGTCCAGGCGGTCCTGGTGGCGGAGCGGCAGGTGGTGAGCCGGGGCGACGTCCTGGTGACGGTGGCTTGAGGACGCCTTGAGCGTCTTCGGCAGCGTCCTAGTCGCCAACCGCGGGGAGATCGCGGTTCGGATCATCCGGGCCTGCCGAGACCTGGGGCTGCGCTCGGTGGCGGTCTACTCGGACGCTGATCGGGATGCGCTGCACACCAAGCTGGCCGACGCTGCGGTGAGGATCGGTCCTGCCCCGGCGGGGGAGTCCTACCTCGACCTGGACCGGATCATGGCGGCGGCGCGAGAGACCGGAGCCCAGGCGATCCACCCCGGTTATGGGTTCCTCGCGGAGGACCCCCGCCTCGCCCAGGCCTGCGCCGCCGCCCGGATCGCCTTCATCGGGCCCCCGGCGGAGGCGATCTCGGCCATGGGTGACAAGGTGAGGGCCCGCCAGCGCATGCAGGCGGAGGGGGTGCCGGTCCTTCCTGGGACCGAGGCGGTCGCCGACCTCGACCAGGCGCACGCAGCGGTCCGGGAGATGGGGTTGCCGGTCCTGGTCAAGGCCGTTGCGGGAGGAGGCGGGATCGGCGTGAAGGAGGTCCACGACGAGCAGGAGCTGCGGCCGGCGCTCGAGACCTGCAGCGTCTTGGCCCAGCGCTTCTTTGGCGACTCCAGGGTTTTCCTGGAGCGACTGGTCACTGACCCTCGCCACATCGAGGTCCAGATCCTTGCCGACTCCCACGGGAACACCATCCACCTCGGTGAGCGGGAGTGCTCGATTCAGCGCCGCCATCAGAAGCTGGTGGAGGAGGGGCCGGCGCCCGCGATCAGTGAGGAGATGCGCCGCGCGCTGGGAGACGCCGCGGTCAGGGCCGCCCAGGCGGTCGGGTACGTCAACGCTGGGACGGTGGAGTTCATCGTGTCCCAGGGATCCTTCTACTTCCTGGAGATGAACACGCGACTCCAGGTCGAGCACCCGGTCACCGAGCTGCTCACCGGCATCGACCTGGTGGCCGCCCAGCTCCGAGTGGCAATGGGGGAGCCTCTGCCCTGGCGCCAGGATCAGGTGGAGTGGCGGGGCTGGGCGCTGGAATGCCGGGTCAACGCCGAGGATCCCTGGATGGACTTCCTGCCCACCCCAGGTCGGGTCACCGCCTACCACGAGCCCGCCGGCCCCGGGGTGAGGGCCGACAGCTCGCTGTCCGGTGGCGGGCAGGTCAGCCCCTTCTACGACCCCCTGATCGCCAAGCTGATCGTGCATGGCGCCAGTCGGGAGGAGGCGGTGGCGCGGGCGCGGCGGGCGCTCTTCGAGTACTGGATCGGCGGGATAACCAGCAACATTCCCTTCCACGCGGCGCTGCTCGAGGACTCCGACTTTCTGGCCGGGAGGCTCACCACCGAGTACATCGCCAACCACCCCCAACTGTTGGTCCGTGCCCAAGCCTGGCGAGAGCGGCAGGCGGAGGCGATGAGCCAATTGGGCTCCAACCGTCGTCGGCTGGCGGCCATGGCGGCGGCGCTGACCGCATCGCAGTGAGCTCAGCTGGTGACTGAGTGGTAGCCGCCAGCTGCATCCCCCCCGGCTGATCAGGGACCCACAACCGCCGCAAGGGCGCCGCGGAACCGGTTGGGGCCGACCTGCTCGCGGGCGGTGCCGACCCCCCTTGCGCTCAGCCGGGGTTGGCGGAACCTGCCTGGAGCACCACCTGGAAGGTACCGTGCATCGGCGTGCCGTCGACATCGGCGAGCGGCGCCGACACGGTCAGGGTCAGGGCGCCCGGCGTGAGGGACGGCGCGGTGACGGTCTCGGTGCGGGTCAGTGGTGCGTAGTTGAACTCCAGGTTGGGGACGGCCTGTCCGTTGGCGTCGAGGCTGATCGACTCGGACCCCACGGTCGCGGGATTGAGGTCGGAGTTGAACTGGATCTCGACCACCACGGCCCCCGACGAGGTGACTGAGGCTGAGGCGCTCAGTACCAGTGGCCCCAGCGGGACCGGGGTCAGCGCGCCCTGGCTGACCACCGTGATCAGGGGAGATGCCCCTGCGGTCTGCACCGTCACCAACTCGGGCAGGTAGGCGGGGCCGGCGGAGCCGTTGGCGTCTCGGACCAGGCGCAGGTCGACCGTGTAGGTGGTGGCTCCGGAGCTGGTCGGCGTCGCCGAGATGGCGTAGAAGCGGTCGAATCTTCCGGGCAGCAGGATCGTTGAGCCGAGGCTTGCACCCGGTGCCAGCAGGGCGTTGATGGAGCTCTGGGAGCTGGCTGAATCGGTCACCTGGAGCTGAGCCAGGCTGGCGGCGGCGGAGAGAGCCAGATCCTGGGCTGCGTCGCCGGCCGGCCGGCTCTCCCCGGTTCCGGAGAGCAGCAGGCTGTAGACGTCGACGGTGTCGCTGCCGGTGGCCTCGGCGAGGGCGGAGAGCTGGTCACCGCTGGGTGCCCAGACCGGATCGCCGACCTCGGCGAAGCTGCCCAGGGAGCCCACGATCTGGGACTGGACGTCGACCAGCTCGAGTTGGGCTTGCTCGCCGGTGCCGGTCGTGGTGTAGGCGAGGTAGCTGCCCGTGGGGTCGAAGCTGAGTCCGCCCAGCTCGACCCCGCTGGGTGCCGAAAGCAGCTGGGTGCTCTGGACACCGCCGTCCGAGCTCAGCTCGATCGCCGCCGAGCCTCCCGACTGGTCGACGTAGCCCATCTCTGAGCCCGAGAGCGTCCAGGCGGGCAGGCCCACCAGTCCAGGGATGGGACTGGAGGTGCCGCTGGTGAGGGAGTACACCGTGGGCACCCCGGCCGGGGTGGTGAAGAGCTGCTGGGAGGACGGTGAGAGGGTGAAGAAATCGCTGGGCGCGAGCCGCACCTCGGGGAAAACCGAGGTGATCTGGCCGTCCAGGCTCACCTCATGCAGCTGGCCCGCGCTGGCGTACAGGAGGTCGCCGTCGTCGAGCCAGGCGAGCCCCGGGTTGGACCCGTCCGAAGTGGCCAGGGTCTCTGGGGTGCCGCCGCTGGCCGAGATCACCTCAAGGCCCAGCGTCCCGTCGGCCTGGGGAGTCCAGTAGGCGATCTCCTGGCTGTCTGGGGAGCAGGCCGCCCCGAGGGCGTCGGTGGCGACCACGTGGGGCGAGGGGTTAAGCAGGTAGAGGGTGCCGCCTGCGGCCGCGGGGGACGCCGAGGGGCTGGGCTCCGCGAAGGTCGGGCTGGGCGATGAGGCCGGCTGGGAGGGGCTGATCGCCTCCAGCTCTCCTGAGCTCAGCACCAGGAGGGAGTAGTCATCTCCGTAGCTGATCGCGGCACTTCCGGTGATCGACGCGTCGGGGGTGATGGAGACCACGGAGGGGGGAATTCCCTGGGGTGTGGAAGGGGCGGAGCCGGTCCCGAACGGGATCACGACCTCGGCGCCGGCCTGGGCGCCGCTCTGGGCTCGGACGTCGGACTGGGCGATGGTCACGACGTAGCCGACGTTGGGAGCCAACCCGTTCTGCGGTGAGATGACCAGCGTCCGGGAGTCCGGCCAGGACGTGGCGAAGGAGACGGCGGGGGTGATCCTGAGGCCCTCATCCACCGCCGCCTCGTCCATCGGCTGGTTGAAGCCGAGCCGGATCGCGGCGGTGACCGCCACCCGGTGGTTGCCGGAGATCGCCGCCTGGACCCTTACCTTCCGGGCGGGCTGGGGCAGGACCACCAGGGAGAAGACCACCACCGCCACCATTGCCAGTCCCGCAGCCCCGACGCCGGTCCCGAACAACAGCCCCAGTCGATGGCGCCGGGCCTGCCCCCGTGCCTGGGCCGCGCTCACCAGGCTGGCCCGAAGCTGTCGCTGGTAGCAGGGGTCGGCCTTCGGACCGGGCTCCTGACTGAGCCGGCGGCGAAGCTCCTCGGCGGTCTCCAGCAGGCCGCCGGCGTCCGCTCCCCGCTGCCTCGCGAACAGCTCTCCCAGCTCCGGGTCGGTCCCGCTGGGTGCGGACGGGGGCCGGGTCCGGCGGCGCCAGCGCGAGAGCCTATCCATCCTGGCCCTGCCCTTGGGCTCCGGCGCGCAGCGCCTGCAGCTGGAGCCGCACCGAGGCGGTGCCGCGGAAGATCAGGAGCTTGACCGCTCCCTCGCTCTTGCCCATGATCTGCCCGATCTCGGCCAGGGGGAGGTCCTCCGAGTACTTGAGAGTCATCGCGGTCCGCTGCTGATCGGGGAGGGCGTCGATGGCGGCCCGGATCTGGGCGATCGCCATCCGCTGGGCCACCTCCTCGTCGACCGCAGTGCCGGGGGCGGCCAGCTCGGCGCGATCGTCGAGGCTCTCCTCGCTCCGTTTCCGGGAGCGGTAGTGGTCGGTGATGGCGTTGACGGCGATCTGGTAGAGCCAGGCGGAGAAGGGGTGGCCACCGGGCCGATAGCGCCCGATCGCGCGCAGTGCCTTGAAGAAGACCTCACTGGTGATGTCCTCGGCGAGCTCGCGGTTGCGGACCCTCGAGGCGACGTACCGGTAGATCTGGGGGAAGTAATGGTCATAGAGCTGGCCGAAGCTTTCCGGGTCTTCCTGGGCCCGGCCGATCAGCTCGTCCTCGTCATCGAGCGGGAGCCTCACGGGCGCGAACCTCGGACTACAAGCCCAAACGCTGCGGGATCAGGACCGGTTACGAGCGACCGTGGCGGCTTTGAACCCACCCCGCAACGGTACCCGGCTCACCGGTGGGGAGGCGCCGGATCCTCGGTGCCCGATCGGCCGCCACCTCTACCCGAAGGAGGGGTCAACGGCCCCGCCGCTGCAGCAAGAGTTGCCAGGAGGGCGAGCATGATCGATCGCTACGCGCCCCGGGAGCTGTGGTCGAGTCGCTGGCCCCGCGACACCGCCGGACCCCCATGGCGGGC
>JBEKRL010000001.1:0-108285 GCA_049518775.1 Candidatus Dormibacteria bacterium | reverse complement strand
GCTGGTGGGGGTCATCGTGTCTCCTGGTCTGTGAAGAGGGTCGGTTGCACGGTGGCCTTTTTCGTGCTCACCTCGAGCACGATCTCGGCCCCGCTAATTACACCAATCCTAGGGACACGACCCGGAGCCGGCCCAGGCTACCCGAGGGCCGCGAGCTCCGCGGCCCGGTTCAGCGGGGGCGGCCATGGGTTACCAGTCCACCTTGAGCGGATCGAACCGGCCTGGCCTCTATCGCTGCGCCCGGCACCTTCCGGCGAACCCCTGGCACCTGGGGAGCTCTGCCGGGAGGGCGGGAGCACCTCGCCCTCGATCGTCGCCACCGCTGGTTGGAGGGTGAGGAGTATGAAGACGCACCCCGGGGTGGCAAACTCACTAGGTGAGTTCCGCACCGGTCGCTGGCCGTGATGAGCGGTGACGCCCCGACCCGTCCCTCCAAGCAGGAGTATTTCCTGCTCCTGGCTCTGGCTGCGCGCACCCGAGCCGACTGCTTGGGCCGGAGGGTGGGCGCGGTGGTGGTGCGCGACGACCGCGTGATCAGCACTGGCTACAACGGAACCCCGATCGGGATGCCCAACTGCTCTGAGGGCGGCTGCCACCGGTGCGCCAACCGAGAGACCGACGCCTACCCGGCCGGTCGCGGCTACGACCTCTGCATCTGCGTCCACGCGGAGCAGAACGCGGTGCTGGCGGCAGCCCGCTTCGGGCAGTCGACCCTGGGCGCGACGCTCTACACGACAACCCGGCCCTGCTTCGGGTGCCTCAAGGAGTCGCTGCAGGCCGGCCTCACGGCCATCCACTACCTGGAGGACTGGCAGCCCAGCCCAGGCGAGGATGAGGCGGCTCTGGCCGCCCAGTATGCCGCGCTGCGCTCGCGCTTCCAGACCTTCGCCCAGGCCACCATCGCAGACCACCGGCTCGCCCGGCTCCTGGCGGAGGAGCGGCTGGGAAGCGACCCGTGAACGGGGACGGCCGTTGCCAGACCCCCCTGGTCGAGGGACGCTGGCCCGCGGCCGTCCTGACCGTGAGCGACGAAGGGGCGGCGGGGCGGCGGGACGACCAGAGCGGCAACTGGCTGGCCTCTCGGCTGCCGGAGCTGCCCGCCACGGTGGTGGCCCGAGGGCTGCTTCCCGACGACGCGGATCAGGTGGCCGGCTGGATCCGACGGACGATCGAGGAGTGGGGCCCGGCCCTAGTTGTCTGCACCGGCGGCACCGGGCTGCATCCCCGGGACCGCACGCCCGAAGCGGTGCGGTCACTGGCGCACTACGAGGTCCCGGGGATGGCCGAGGCCATGCGCGCGGCGGGCCTGACCCACACGCCCCACGCCATGCTCTCGCGCCAGATCGCGGTGGTCAGCTACCGCACCCTGGTCCTAGCTCTGCCGGGGGCCCTCCAGGCCGCTCAGGAGAGCCTGGATGCGATCTGGGCTGCCCTGCCGCACGCCCTGGAGATGATCGCCGGCCTGCCCCAGGCCAGCAGTGCATCCGGGCACGCGGGCCAGCGAACCAGCGGCTGACCGAGCTCCCGGGCACCCACCTACACTCATTCCGTGGGGCTGCGAGCTGTCGTCTTCGACCTGTTCGGCACCCTGGTGGAGGGCTGGGGCCAGCAGACCGCGACCGCGAAGTCCACGGAGATCGCCGAGCTCCTCGGGGCGCCGGTCGGGGCGTTCCTGCAGCTGATGCGGGAGACCTACGCCATTCGCGCCAGTGGGGACCTGGGGGACCCCGCCGAGATGCTCGAGCGGCTCTGCGGGATGATCGGCGTCCGGCCCGACCCCGCAGGGCTGGCCAGGGCGGCTGAGTGGCGGGTGACTCAGTTCTTCGAGGCCCTAAGGGAGCCCCGGCCGGAGGTCCGCTCCCTCCTGGCCGTGCTCCGCGACCGGTCGATCAGAGTGGGGATGATCAGCGACTGCTCGGCGGAGACGCCTCTGCTGTGGGAACGCCTGGTCTGGCCCCGGCCGATCCAGGTTCCGCTCTTCTCCTGGAGCGAGGGGATCCGCAAGCCCGCGCCCCGGCTCTACCGGCGGGTTTGCGCCTTGCTCGAGGTGGACGCGGCGGACTGCCTCTACGTGGGAGACGGAGGCAGTCAGGAGCTCAGCGGAGCCGAGAGGGCTGGGATGCAGGCAGTCAGGATCCAGCGGGTACGAGCGGACGGCGAGAGTCCCCTCCAGTACGATCCGGACCCGGACTGGCGCGGCGAGTCGATCTCGACGCTCTCCGCGGTGCTGCCCCGGCTAGGGGGCTGAGGCCGGCGCCGACGACGGCGTTATTCTCGGGAGGAGAGCTCGGGGAGGCCGGCAACATCGAGGAGACCTACGGGTGCGCGCATCCAAGTCCCGGCGCCGGCTGGTCACGGTGATCCCCGGGGATGGGATCGGCCCTGAGGTAGTTCGCGCCACCCAGGCGGTGATCGAGGCGGCTGGGGCCGAGATCGACTGGGAAGCTCGGGAGGCCGGGGCCAGCGTCTTCAGACAGGGGCTCCCCTCCGGCGTCCCCCTCGAGACCCTGGATTCGATCAGGCGCACCGGGGTAGCGCTCAAGGGACCACTGGAGACCCCGGTGGGGTTCGGCGAGAAAAGCGCGAACGTGACCCTGCGCAAGCTCTTCGAGACCTATGCCAACATCCGCCCGGTTCGGGAGCTTCCCGGGGTCCGCACCCCCTACAGCGGGCGGGGCATCGACCTGGTGGTGGTGCGGGAGAACGTCGAGGACCTCTACGCCGGGATCGAGTACATGCAGACTCCCGGGGTGGCCCAGGGTCTCAAGTTGGTCTCCCGCAAGGGCTGCGAGAAGATCGTGCGAATGGCCTTCGAGTTCGCCCGCTCCGAGAACCGGCGAGTGGTCCATTGCGCCACCAAGGCCAACATCATGAAGCTGACCGAAGGCCTGCTCAAGCGCACCTTCGAGGAGATCGCGCCGGAATACCCGGAGATCGAGGCACACCACATCATCATCGACAACTGCGCCCACCAACTGGTCAAGAGGCCGGAGCAGTTCGACGTGATCGTCACCACCAACATGAACGGCGACATCATCAGCGACCTCAGCTCGGCTCTGGTCGGCGGGTTGGGTTTGGCGCCCTCGGCCAACATCGGTAACGAGGTGGCGATCTTTGAGGCTGTGCACGGGTCGGCGCCCAAGTACGCTGGGATGAACGTCATCAACCCCACAGCGCTGATCCTCAGCGGAGCAATGATGCTGCGCTATCTCGAGCAGGTCGCTGCCGCCGAGAGGATCGAGAACGCGGTTCTGGTCACCCTGGAGTCCGGTGTCAAGACTCGGGACATCGCCGGGGACGAGCCGGCGGCCTCAACCACCGAGTACACCCAGGCCATCCTCTCCCACATGGGGGAGCGCTCGGCAAGTTGGTCAGTGCGGCAGCACCTGCCCCTGAAACTGCCGCAGGTCTCCCCCGGGGCCGCCCTGGTCCGCTCCGCGTCCCGGCGCGATATCGGTGTGGACGTCTTCATCGAGTCGGAGCTGGACCCCGCCGAGCTGGGCCGGAGCCTGGAGCGGTGCGCGGCGGGCACTGCGCTGGAGCTGAAGAGCATCAGCAACCGGGGCACCATGGTCTACCCCCGTGCGAGCCGCACGAGCGCCGACTGCATCGATCATTGGCCCTGCCGGTTCATGCTCAGGGATGAGAGCGCCGAGTTGACCGACCTCGACGTCCTTACGCTCCTGGATCGGGTGTCCGCCGGGCACCGCTGGATGCACCTGGAGCGACTCCCGGAGTTCGACGGCGAGCGTGGCTTCACCAAGGCCCAGGGCGAGGACTAGCTTCCTCGCCCCTTTCAGGACGGCCTTGAACTTCCGACCACCGCCGCTGCCGGCGCCCGCCGGCGAAGGCGGGGCCTCTCCTCAGCCCCAGACCCCGGGGTTCTCCGACCGCGGTCGGAGATGGCGTCGAGGCAAGCCCGTGTCCGAATCCGTCAGGCGCAGCTCGGGCGGGACCTCGCCGGCGCCAGCGAGGTCCGAACCACTCTGACGAGTTCAGAGCTGACCAGCTCGATCTCACCTGGGTCACCAACGTGCCCAGCCGGGTCACGACCCCCATCTCGGGGCGGCGCACCGGCCCGACTCGAGCAGCCGCAGTCAGTTGCCACCCGTGAGGGGACCAGCCACGGCAGCCAAGACCTCTGCCGCATGGCCCTCCGGCCTGACCGAGTCCCACACTCCCTCGACCTTGCCGTCCGCCCCGATCAGAAAGGTGGCCCTGAACACCGCCATGAAGGTTTCGCCCCTCCGCTCCCGCTCCAGCCATACCCCGAAGGCCTCCGCCACCCGGTGGTCGGTGTCGGCCAGCAGGGGTAGCTCCGGAGCTCCGCAGGCGGCGGCGAATTCGGCCTTGGCCCGGACTTCGCCCACCGAGCAACCGAACACCTTGACTTCGCGCCTGGCAAACTCCGGCAACGCCTGGCCGAACTCGCGGGTCTCGATCGTGCAGCCAGGGGTGTTGTCCCGGGGATAGAAGTAGATCACCCAGCGCTGCCCGCGCAGACCCTCGGAACCAATGGTCTGACCGTTACCCGACTGGAGCTCGAATGGGGGCGCCTGGTCACCTCTCTTCAGCATCGGGAACCCTCCTGGGTGCTTGGAGCTTGGGCGGAGCACGCTACCACGCCGCCGCTCCCCCACCCAGGAGCAGCTGCCTGGCCTGGAGCGCGACGCTGAGCACCACCCGGGTTTCCGCGTCATCCAGGGACGCGTTGAGGAGGTCCTCGATGCGCTGCATCCGGTAGGCCAGGGTGTTGATGTGAACCTGGAGTTGCCGCCCCGCCGCCCGCTGGTTCCAGCGCTGGGAGACCAGTGCCTCCAGGGTCGACAGCAGCGGCGTGCGGTGGTGTGTTCCGTAGGCCAGGATCGGTCCCAGAGTCTCATCCACAAACCGGCGCAGGATCTCGGGGTCCCGCACCTCGAGCAGGAGCCGCAGCGCCCCCAGGGTTCGGTAGGAGGTCACCTGCCCGGCGCTGCCCCCGCGGCGGGCGAGCCGCAGTGCCTGGCGCGCCTCTTCGTGGGCCCTCGCCAGCTCCCCGGCCGAAGCCGCCAAGCTCCCCAGACCGATGGAGAAGCTGAGCTTCCGGCCGAGTCCGGCGGCCAGCGCCAGTGCCGCCCTGGCGAACTGTTCCAACTCCAGGGTGGGCGGATCCGAAGGACCGCTCCTCGGGTTCGCCGCCTGGGCGGGGACGAGAACCACGGC
The DNA here is from genome assembly GCA_049518775.1 of Candidatus Dormibacteria bacterium. GTDB lineage: Bacteria > Chloroflexota > Dormibacteria > Aeolococcales > Bog-877 > Bog-877. Next base: position 103,083 of record JBEKRL010000001.1, on the reverse strand, counting down.
CGAGGTGGCCCTCGTCACCGCCAAGGCACCGGGAAAGTGCAGCTGGCTGAGCTCGTTGAGATCGCGCCGCAGGCGCTCTTGGAGCGGTGGGGTCTGGAAGCTGATCATGGAGCGCTCGTCGTCCGGCTGCAGCACCAGGACCCAGGCCCGGTCCGGAATCCGGTATCCGAGCCGCTCCGCTCTCAGCGCCAGCCGGGAGATGTCCTCGGGGTTCTGGCCGGGAGCCAGGAGGCCTTCCAGCAGGTCGCCTCGCAGCCGACGCTCCACCTCGGCGGCAGCCCTCTCCTTGAGGAGCTCGAGGGCGACCACCGTGGCCCCATGCTCCAGGGCCCGGCGCCGGCCGGGTGTCGCCCCCTCGACCGTTCCCTCCACCGCCAGCACCGCCACCAGCTCCTCGCCCGCCCTCACCGGGGTGAGCACGAGTTCTAGCCGCGGCCGGGCGAGGCTCACCCCCACCAATCCGGCGGCCGGGTTGGCCGTGATCGAGGTCGGCACGGTCAGGCGGCGGACCGCGTGCCCGCTGCCCGCACCCTGCTCGAGGTGGAAGCCGAGGGGGTCGTAGAGCCCGACCTCGGCGCCCGCCAGTGCGGCGATGGCATCGAGGATCTTGGTCAGCCCGGCGCCGGAAAGCGCCAGCTCGGTGAAGCGCTCGTGCACGGTCTGCGAGAGCTGGATCTCGTCCAGCTGCCGCTCCAAGCGGTGCTGAAGTTCGCTGCGCTCCAAAGCGCCCGCCAGGGCCCCGGCGATGGCGGACAGAAAGGCCAGCTCGTCAGGACGGAACTCCCGGCGCAGCACGGTCTGAACGTTGAGAACTCCCACCATCCGGGGGCCGGCCATGATCGGGACCGAGAGCATCGAGGTGAAGCGCTCCTCGTCGAGGCCCTCTATCCACTTGAAACGGGCATCGGTGGCCACATCCGCGACCGACAGAGGCTCGAGCGATGCCGCCACCGAGCCGGTTATCCCTTGGCCGGGGGCCAGCACCACGTTCCCGACCGCCGCCTGGTCGAGCCCGTTGGTGGCGGTGAGCACCAGCCCGCCCCGCGACTGGTCGTAGAGATACAGGGAGCAGACGTCCGCCTCCATCACGCCGGTGGTCTCGCGGATCACGAGTAGGAGCAGCTCGTCACGCTCCATGGTGGAGGCGGCCTCGACCGCCAGCTTCTGCAGATAGCGGAGCTCACGCAGCTGGCGCCCGCGGTCGTTGACCTGCCCGGCCTCCGCGGTCAGCTCAGACGCCTCCCTGGAGCCGGCCGGCGGACCGGCCCCGAGCGTCCCCCACTCTTGGAGACCAGCTGGATGGACGCCACCTCGACCCAGGGGTCGAGGCTCTTGACCATGTCCACCACCGTCAGCCCGGCAACCGCCACCGCGGTCAGGGCCTCCATCTCAACCCCGGTGCTGCCGTGACACCTGACGGTGGCCCGCAAGCGGACCCGGTACGGTCGGCTTCGCAGCGAGGCCTCGATCGCGACATGGGTGAGGTTGAGGGGGTGGCAGAGGGGGATGAGGCCAGGGGTTCGCTTGGCCCCCATGATCCCCGCCAGCCTGGCGACCTCCAGCGCATCCCCCTTGGGTGTGGTCCCTTCGGAGATCCCCTCGAACGCGGCCCGGTTCATCCGAACCACAGCCTCCGCGGTCGCCTCGCGGTCCGTCTCGGGGCGGTCGCCGACATCCACCATCCGCGCCCTCCCGCTGGGGTCTAGGTGGGTTAGCTGGGGGCGGTCACTGCTCATGGGCTGGTCTTGCATGCTGTGGCCTCGGTGGACGCCGATCCCTGCCCGTAGCTGATCCCCACCGTCAGCTCGTCGGGACGGGCGGCTTCGCAGGCGAACCGGAGACTGCGGCCCGCACCCAGCACGGCCAGCTCCAGATCCGGGTGGAAGTCCCGGGAGAGGGCTTGGGGGATGAGGGTCGGCAGGGGCAGCTGGCCGATTGACAGCCCGGAGAAATCCAGCTCAATGACACCCGTGCCCTGGCCCTTGAAACTGACCGGCCCGCTGATCACCAGCAGCTGCTTGAGGATGGAAGTCTCGCCGCTGACGAGCACCTGGCCCTGGAGGACGTGAACCTCGAGGTTGGAGAGACCCTCATAGCTGGGGATGCTGTCCCGGAGCAGCCCGGTGACGTCAGCATCGTCGAGATGGAGCAGTGCCACCGGCTCGCCGCTGGAGAGCGCAGCCGCCACCGCCTCGGCTTCGACCAGCTGCACCGTGGCCGGGGAGGCGGGGACCACCTGCCGATAGTGCGGCGGGGTGAGGCAGAGATGCACCGCGAACGCCAGCAGGGCCACGATCACGATCACTGGAACCAGGCATCCCAGGCAGCTCCGCGCACAGCCGCGCCGAATCATCCCCATCTCCTCAGGCGCCTCGAGCACGACCCGCCGGCGGGACCCTGAGCAGGCTTTGGCGGGGGGCGACGACCAGCGAGGGAACGAGCCCTGCTTCGACACAGCGCGGCTCAGAGGGTTGCTCTGGGAAGGTCCCGGCTCCGAGCAGAAGGGGGCGGTTGGCCATCGGCGCCCCAGCTGCCGCGGGCCCCCGCCAGGACACGAACTTGCGGCTCAAAGAGGCGGTCGGGCCGCAGGGGCCGACTCGACTGGGCCGGAACGCCGCTGCGCAGGCCGGGCGGAACCGGAACTCTTTCTTCACCCGCTCGTGGACCCGTCCGAGGTCATGTCTGCTGCATCCTCCGGACCACGGCCCACCGACGACCGCCTTGCCTGGGGACCTGGACGGCTGTGCCCGCTGCCAGGGTGAACAGATGATACGGTCCCCGCCCGCGACGCCCTAAGCCGCTAGGAGTGTCCGAGCCGGCGCAGGTGGTCCCGGTTCCAGTCGAGGGGCGCCGCGAGGGACTCGGTGCCCCGGGAAATGGCCCGCCCTCCATACCGGCGCCGGAGGTCGTCCAGCGCCTGGTCCACCCGCTCTTCTTTATCGCCGCTCGACTCGAAAAGGCTCATCTGCCGAAGCCGGCTGATCCCCTCGGCCCCCAGCCCCAGCAGCCGCACCGCCTGGCCCTGAGGCCAGACCTCGGCGAAAAGGTCGAGGGCGCCAGCGAACAGTTCCAAGTCGGCGCAGGTCGGCTCGGCCAGCCGGCGCCTCCTGGTGACGGTTTCGAAGTTCGCGAAACGCAGCTTCAAGGAGACGGCCTGAGCCGTCAGCGAGGAAGCGCGAAGCCGCTGCCCCACTCCAGCGGCGAGGACGGTCAACCGCCGCACCAGCTCCTCTCGTGCGGTCAGATCATGGGAGTAAGTCTCCTCGCGGCTGATCGACTTGGGGATCCCGGGGACGGTGACCGCGGAAGGGTCGATCCCACGGGCGCGCCGCTGGAGGGTCTCGGCTCCGGGGCCCAGCGCTTCCACCAGCAGGCTCAGAGGCGCTCGGGCGAGCTTGCCCAGGGTGTCAATCCCAATCAGGCGCAGCTTGGTGGTGGTCTTAGGTCCGGCACCAGGCAGCCTCTCCACTGCCAGCGGGGCCAGGAAGCCAGCCTCCTGGCCAGGCGGGACGACGACCAATCCCCTGGGCTTGCGCAGGTCAGAGGCGATCTTGGCGACTGTCCGGGTGGTGGCGACTCCCACCGAGCAGGGCAGTCCCAGTTCGGATTCGAGCCGGTGGATGATCTCCCTCGCCATCGCCTCCCCATCGCCACTCAGCCGCTGGGTCCCCGTGACGTCCAGGTAGGCCTCGTCCAGAGAGCCGGGTTCCACCAGCGGCGTGTACTCGTCAAAGATCGAGAAGACCCGCCCGGAGAGACGCGCGTACTCCGCGATGTCGACAGGCAGGATCACCAGCTCCGGGCACAGGCCCAGCGCCCGAGCCAGTGGCAGTGCCGAGTGGACCCCGAACCGGCGCGCCTCGTAGGAGGCCGCCGACACCACCCCTCGGCCAGGGTCCCGCACCTCTCCGGGGTGGGACTCGCGGCCGCCACCGACGGCCACGGGCAGACCCGACAGCTCCGGCCGGCGCAGGAGCTCGCAGGAGACGAAGAAGGCGTCCAGATCCGCGTGGAGGATCGTTCTCGGCATCTCCATCGGCACCGGGCCTCTTCGGTCTCAGCCTGCTGGGGAGAAGGTCCGCTCCACCAGCGCCGGAACCGGCTCCAGCTGGCGCTCGACCCACGCCCGCTCCTCGCCGCGGAGCGCCTCGAGCTCTTCCAGCACCGTCGGGACGGCGGCGGCGGCGGGCACCAGCCGCGGCTTCCCGGTGCGGCGCTTCAGCTCGACTCCTTCTTCCCTCAGGTTGCGGGGCGAGATGGTCACCCGGAGCGGGATGCCGCGGAGGTCGGCGTCGGCGAACTTGACCCCAGGGCTGGCATCCCGGTCGTCGTAGAGCACCTCGACCCCTGCCTCCTGCAGCGCCCGGTAGGTGGCCTCGGACAGCTCCAAGACCGCCCGCTCACGCCCCACCGCGACCAGGGAGACCTCGAAGGGGGCGACGGAGATTGGCAGCGCCAGACCGCGCTCATCGTGGTGCTCCTCGGCGATGCAGGCCAGCATGCGCCCCACTCCGATCCCGTACGAGCCCATCACCACGGGTCGCTGTTGGCCGTCCTCGTCGTTGAAATAGGCGCCCACCGACTCGCTGTAGCCGGTGCCCAGCTGGAAGATGTTCCCGTACTCGATCCCCCGCCGGATCCGCAGCGCCGACCCGCAGTCGATGCAGGGCTCGCCGGATCGGACCGCGGCCAGGCGGGTCAGCGCATCCACCTGGCAGTCCCTCTTCAGGTTGAAGTTGCGCAGGTGCCAATCCTTGCGATTGGCACCGGTGACGAGGTTCCTCCGCCGCGCCACCCCCTCGTCGGCGACCACCAGCGCCGCGTTCGCGGAAAGCCCCCGTGGGGACATGTACCCAGCCACCCCGCCGGCCTGCTCCACCTCTTCGGCGGTGGCCGGGCGCAGGTCCACGGCGCCGATGGTGTTCCGCAGCCGGGCGAGATTGACCTCCGCGTCTCCGGGCACCACCGCCAGCACCAGCCGCCAGGGCTTGCCCCGCGCCACCTCGGCCATGTAGGCGACCGACTTGGCGACCCTAGAGGAGTCCACCCGGAGCTGGGCCGCGACCTCGGCCACCGTGGTTGCCCCCGGGGTCTCCACCTCCTCGAGCTGGCCCGGCGGATCCGCCTCGGGCTCGGGAAGCATCGCCTCAGCGACCTCCTGGTTGGCGGCGTAGCCGCAGTTGTCGCAGAAGGCCAGGGTGTCCTCGCCGACATCGGTGAGGTAGATGAACTCGTGGGCCAGACGGCCTCCCATCACGCCCATGTCCCCCAACACCGCCACCACCGGGATCCCCGCCCGAGCGGCCATCCGGAAGTAGGCCTGGAAGTGAGCGATGTAGGCTCGCTCCAAGCCGGCGCGGTCCCGATCCAGAGAGTAGGAGTCCTTCATGGTGAACTCCCTGGTGCGCAGCAGCCCGCCGCGAGCCCGGGGCTCGTCGCGGAACTTGGTCTGGATGTGGTAGACGATCCGGGGCAGATCCCGGTAGGAGCTGACATTGGAGGCGGTCAGCTCGGCCACCACCTCCTCGTGGGAGAGGGCCAGGACCATGTCCCGACCGCGCCGGTCCTGGAAGCGCAGGAGCGTCTCGTCGATGCTGTCCCAACGACCAGTGCGCTGCCAGAGGTCGCCGGGATGCACCACCGGCATGCAGAGCTCCTGGCCCCCCAAGGCGTTCATCTCCTCGCGGAGGATCCGCCGGATCTTCTGCTCGGTCCGCCAGCCCACCGGCAGGTAGCTGAAGATCCCGGTGGCCAACTGCTGGATGAAGCCGGCCCGCAGCAGCAGCTGATGGGAGACCAGCTCGTCGCCGGCAGCGCTGCGCCGGGTGTTGCCGAAGAGTGCGCTTACTCGCATCCGCCCAAGTTTACGAACCGCCCCCTGGGCCCTCGACGGCGCTCAGCTGGTGGAGGCAGCAGTTCGTCCCAGCTCCGAAGCTGATCAGCCCCCATCTCCCCTGCCGCCGCGCCCGGGGCCAGGATCGCTCGCATCCCCGCCGCTCTGGCGCCCTCGATGTCCGCCTCCCACTCGTCCCCGACGAACCAGACCGCCGAGCCGGGCAGCCCCAGCCGGCGCAGCAGCTCGGCGAAGGCCCGGGCAGAGGGCTTGCGCCAGCCCACCTCGCTGCTGAACAGGGTGACCTCGAAGAACCGCCGCAGCCCCAGCCGCTCCAGCTGCTCGTTCATGAGGTAGGCCGGGTAAGGAGCGTTGGAAAGCAGCCCCAGCCGCACCCCCCCCTCGCTGAGGCTGGCCAGGACCCGCCTGGCTGGCTCCACCGGCACCACCCCCTCGCCCCAGGCCCGCTGGACCGCGGCCCCAAGCCGCTCGGCAAGCTGCCGGCTCGGCGCGGCCCCGAGGAGCCGCCCGAGGGCCTCCCGCTCAACCGAGGGCAGGTCCACCTCGCGCAGCGGGCTGGCCCGGTGCGCCTCGTCCACCAGTTCCCCCAATAGCGAGCTCAGTGCGATCGCCAGCTCCCCGGGACTGTCCTTCCAGCTGCCCAAGGGCAGAGCCCCCTCGGCGGCCAGGCGCTCGCCCGCGGCCATGAGGGCAGCCTCCGGAGCGGTGAATCGGACCAGGGTGTTCCCGTAATCGAAGCAGACGGCCGCGGGTCGTCCCGGCTGGGTCAATCGCCGGATGCCGGTGCCCCCGAGCTGCGCCCACCCCTGGGCCGGCGGCGCCGCCGCCGGCGATGCTCGGCGCCGGTCCCTGGCTCGGTCGCCTTGGTGGCCGACGGCGGGCCCGCCCCGGGGCCCTGCCTCCGGTCGGGTTTGGCGGCCGGAGCCCGCTCCGCCCCCACCTTCGCGGCAGGCCGGCGGCGACGACGGCGGTGCGGGCTGGCCGGGGCGGAGAACCTGGCCAGCAGCCGTTCATTGCGCCCGGGGTCCCAGGCGCCCATGGCCGCGTGTCCCTGGGCCGCCACCCGGGCCTCGAACTCGGCCAAGAACTCCTCCAATGGCCGCTTCTCCTTGGAGGCGTTGAAGATCTGCTTCTCCACCCAGGGCTGGTAGCGGGGGGACTCCGGGTTGAGGACTTCCGGAGGCGCCACCTGGGCATCGTTGGGGGGGGCGGGGGCCGGCTGCTCTTCCTCGGCCTGGTCCACGGCCCGAGTATAGATCGGGCGCTCTTCGGCCCTAGCCTTCCCCGACCTCGCTGGCAGCGTCGGGGATGGGCTGGGTCTGAACCGCCTTCCTCACGTTGTTGCGCAGCGTGAGGGCCCCTTTGTTGATGAGCGCGGTCCGGGGTGCCTGGCGGGCCACCTGGGTGTCGTGGGTGACCACCACCATGGACATGCCGTGCTCACGCCAGAGCTTGACCATCAGGGCGACGATCTCCGCCCTCGTGACCTCGTCGAGGTTGCCGGTCGGTTCGTCGGCCAGGATGACCTTGGGCTCCTTGACCAGGGCCCGGGCTATCGCCACCCGCTGCTGCTCCCCACCGGAGAGCTCGGAGGGGAAGTGTCCAGCGCGATCGGCGAGCCCCACGTCGTCCAGGGCCGCGAGCGAGCGGGACCGTCGCTCTGCGGTTGAGATCCGCAGTGGCACCAGGGCCGCCTCGACGTTCTCCGCCGCCGTCAAGGTGGGCATCAGGTTGTAGTTCTGGAAGACGAACCCGAAGTTGCGGGCACGCACGTCCACCAACCGGGACTCCGGCAGAGCACCCAGGTCCTGGCCATCGAAGACGACGCTGCCCGAGGTCGGCTTCTCGAGCGCTCCGAGCAGGAGCAGGAGGGTGGTCTTGCCGTGGCCGGTGGGGCCCTGAACGGTGAGGAACTCGCCGTCCCGGATGACGAGGTTCACCCCCTTGAGTGCGGTCACCTTGCCCCGTCCCTTGGGATAAACCCGTGACACATTCTTCAGCTCATACACGGGCCGTCTCCCCACCGCCACGGCGTCCCGGGCGGGTGCGGCTCGTCGATCCCAATGCCCTCACCTCACTCCACCCGCCGCAGGGCCTCTGCCGGGCGCAGCCGGGCGGCCCTCCAGCCACCAAAGATGCCGGCGATGAGACCACCGGCTATGGCCAAGGCAACGGCGAGAGCGAGGATCTCCAGGCTGAGCGGCGCAGTGAGGTGGACGGTCACCGAGTGACCAGCGGAGGCGAAGGTACGGGCGAACGATCTCCGGGCGCTGCCGCTCCCGCCCCCAAATCCTCCCGTTCCCCGGCCGAAGCCACCGGGGCCGAAGCCACCGGCGCCGAAGGGGGTGGCACCGACCGTTGCCTTGAGGGTGGGCGCGATCCTGGTGACCAGGAAGGCGCCCAGCACTCCCAGCCCGACCCCGAGGGCGCCCCCGACCAAGCCCTGGACCACCGACTCCCCCAGCACCTGGCCCACGATCCGGCGGCTATGCCAGCCCATCGCCTTGAGCGTCCCGAACTCCCGCACCCGCCGGTTGACCGCCGCGGTGGTGAGGAGAGCCGCCAGGACGAAGGCGGCGAGCAGGACCGCCACCGCCAGCCAGAGCCCCAGGGAGTTGGCCAGGGTGGCGGCTGTGCTCAGGGACCCGGAAACCTGGTTGGCCAGGTCCTGAGCGGTGGTGATGGTGGCCTTGGGCATCAGGTGCTGGATCTCGGTCTGAACCTTGGAGATGTCCGAGGAGCTGTCGGCCGTCACATAGATCGTGTTGACCTTGGCGGTGTAACCGGTCAGCTTCTGGGCCTCGCTCAGGGGCACGTAGATGTCGGCGGCGGCGGCGCCCTGGGTGAGCGAGATGACCCCCAGGACCTTGACCGTCGACCCGGCGATGGTTACCGTCGAGCCGGCCTTGAGGGAGTCCTGCTTGGCGTAGCTGCTGCTGACCAGGGCGAGGGGCGAGTCCGTCGAGGAGCTTCCCTTCGCCACCCTCTCGAACCACTCCCGGACCAGCGAGGTTCCCGAGGTGATGTTGGAGGCACTGAGCGGCCCCAGTCCGGGGTCATCGGCGTTGACGCCGTCCACGGTGAAGGTGGAGATGCTGAAGGGAGTCGACGAGCTGCCGCTGGAACTGGCTCCGAACCCGCCAGAGAAGGTCCCGGTGACGTGGATGGAGTTCAAGGTGAGGGCCCCGGTGGCGCCGGCCACGTCCTTCAAGTTAGAGATCGCGGTGACGTCGGTGCCGGGGATGGTGGTCAGCCCACCGGTCGAGGTCAGGCGATCGCGGCTGAAGGCCTGGCCCGCCTCGCTCCCGGTCGGGGGGGCCGCACCGAAGCGAAATGGGCCACCGGCGCCCGGGGTGGCCGCCTTGGTGACGGTGATGTCGGTGCCCACCCCGTAGAGGGAGTGGAGCACCTGGCCCTGGGCGGTCTTCACCCCCGAGGCGGCCGCGGTGACCGTGATCACCAGGCCCACTCCCAGAGCCAGCCCGATGGCGACGACGCTCGCCGACCTCACCCGGCGGCGGAGCTCACGCCCTAGGTATCGAAAGTACACCGGTGCCCATCAAGCGCGACGCGGGCGGTCGACCCCATGAGCCCAAGTAAAGAGTGCCCAACTGTGAACGGCCTCGGCGCGAGCTGTGAATTGGCTGGGCCCCTCGGCCGCAGCGGGCGGGACGGCCGCTGCTTTACGGTTGGGTGGTGGAGGACTCGGAGAGCGCCACCCGACCGAGCGGAGGCGGCCGCACGGACAAGCTCCTGGCACCCGGCATCTGGCAGATCGACACCCTGCTGGGCGGCTGGGAGGAGGTCGACTCCGTCTTCCTGATCGAGGCCGACCAGCCCTGCCTGGTGGAGACCGGACCCCAGCGGGATGCCGCCACCGTGATCGAGGGGCTGAGCAGGCACGGTCTGGGCCGCGAGGACCTGGCCTGGGTCGTGGTCAGCCACATCCACCTGGACCATGCCGGCGGCGTGGGGGAGATCGCCGCCCAGTTCCCCAAGGCCAAGGTGGTCTGCCATCGGCGGGGCCTGCGGCACCTGGCCGACCCGACTCGGCTGGTCGAGGCGGCGGGGCGCGTTTACGGCTCCGAGCTCGACTCCCTCTACGGTCGGATGACCCCCGTGGACCCCGATCGCCTCAGCCCCGCCCAGGACCGGCAGGAGTTGGAGCTGGGCCGGGGCAAGAAGCTGGTTCTGATCGACTCCCCGGGTCACGCCAAGCACCACATCGCGGTGCTGGAGACGGACGCGGGTGTCCTCCTGGTGGGTGACGCCGTGGGGGTGAAGCTGCCCGGGGGGGGGGCGCTGCGGCCCGCCACCCCGCCGGACGATTTCGATCTGGAGCAGGCGATCGGGTCGCTCCACCGCTTCGCGGAGCTGCGCCCTGAGCAGCTGATCCTCACCCACTTCGGGTCCGCCGGAGAGCCCCAGGCGGTTCTGCGAGAGGCGGAGGATCGGCTCCGGAGCTGGAGTTCGATCGCCGCGGAAGCCTACCGAGAGCGGCCCTCCATCGATCACATCGAGCGGGCCCTGCTCGAGCGGCTGCCAGCCGGAGAGCAGCCGGAGCCCGGCCGGAGGGCTGCTGCGGGCTCCATGAACGGCCTTCCCTCCAACGCCGCGGGGCTGTTCGGATGGTTGGAGCGTCGGCGGGCAGCCACCCCCGACCGCTCCTGAACCGGCCCCGACCGATCCCCAGACGGCCTCGGCTGCCGTCTCCCAGCCGGACTGGGTATGCGGTTGAGGTTGCGGGGCGTGGGGTTGGTGAATACAATGCGGCTGACCGCCCGGCCACCGTGTTCGGGCCCACGCTCAAGTGGAGGGGTATCAAGATGCCCGTTACCGGCTTCTGCATGAAGTGCAAGACGGCGAGGGAGATCGCCGACCCCCAGCCCACGCAGTTGAAGAACGGGAAGCCGGCCACGACCGGCACATGCCCCGTCTGCGGCACCAAGATCTTCAAGATCGGGAAGGCGGTCTGAGACTCGTCTCGCGCGGACCGGGTCCTGCGCTGGTGAGCGTCGGGGGCCGGTGAGCTCCGGCGACGCTCTCGCGGAGTCGATCCGCAGGCGTCGGCGCCCGCTGGTCGAGAGCCTGACCGAGTGGGTGGCCATACCCTCGGTCAGCACCGATCCGGAGTGCGCCGGGGACGTGCGTCGCTCGGCGGAGTTCCTTCGTCGTGCGGCCGGGCGCGCCGGCTTCACGGTCGCCGAGGTCTGGGAGACCGGCGGACACCCGGCAGTTTTCGCCGAGCGCCTCGAGGACCCTGCCCTGCCTACCGTCCTCGTCTACGCGCACCACGACGTCCAGCCGGTTGACCCGGTCGACGAGTGGGAGAAGGCCCCGTTCGAGGCGCTGGAGCGCGACGGCCTCCTGCTCGGTCGAGGCACCGCCGATGACAAAGGGCACATCGTGATGCACCTGGAAGCGCTGCGGGGATACCTGGACGCCCGGGGACGGCTTCCCATCAACCTCAAGCTGATCGCGGAGGGGGAGGAGGAGGACGGCTCCGAGCACTTCCAAGAGATGCTGATCGCCCATCGCGACCGACTCCGCGCCGATGTCGGGGTGATCTCGGACACCGGAATGCTGGCCGAGGACCACCCGGCGCTCACGGTCGGGCTGCGCGGTCTCGATTACTGGGAGATCCAGGTCAGGGCAGCCGCTACGGACCTCCACTCCGGCGTCTACGGGGGAGCTGTCCTTAATCCCATCACGGTCCTGGCGGAGATGCTGGCCAAGCTTCACGGCGCTGACGGGCGCGTCTCCGTGCCCGGCTTCTACGACGATGTCCACGAGCTGGATGCGGCCGAACGGGCCGAGCTGGGAGCGGTCCCCTTCGACGAGGCCGGGTTCGTGGCTGAGGCAGGAGCGGTGGCTGGAGGAGAGGCTGGATACACCACCCTGGAACGCCGGACGATCCGCCCAACCATGGAGATCTGTGGGATCTGGGGCGGTTACCAGGGTGAGGGGGCCAAGACGGTGATCCCCGCCAAAGCCGGAGCCAAGCTCTCCTCGCGGTTGGTCCCCAACCAGGATCCGGACCGGGTCAACCGGGTTGTGGGCGACTACCTGCGCCGGATCGCCCCTCCGGGCGTGACCGTCGACTTCTCCATGATCTCGTCAGGGCGCTGGGCCCTCACCGCGTCCAACCACCCGGCGGTGGAGGCGGCGGCGGACGTGGTGGCGCAGGTCTGGGGAAGGAGACCGGTCTTCATCCGCGAGGGCGGCAGCATCCCGCCCGTGACGGCGATTGCCGAGGAGCTGGGCGTGCCCTGCGTGCTCTTCGGGGTGACCCTGCCCGGTGATCACTTTCACGCGCCCAATGAGAGGGTGGCCCTGGCCCAGCTGTACCGCGGGATGGAGGCGGTAGGGCGGCTCTGGGAGCGGTACGGTCAGATGGGGAAGGAAGGACTCAGCGGACCGCGGGGGTGAGCAGGTCCGACGCCTCGAGCATGAAGTCCGAGGCCGGCCGCTCAGTGAACAACAGGACCTGATCGCCGGCCTCAAGCAGGGTGTCTAGTGGGACCTCATGGCCATCCCGGACGATCAGCAGCAGACGCTCGCTCGCCAGGGCGGCGATCTCCACCGCCTGCCGACCCACCGCCTTCCCCACCGGCACCGTCACCCTGACCACCGCCGACTCGCTGCCGCCGATGGGCATCTCGAGCACGTCCTCGTGACTGGCCATCCCAGTCTCGATGACCCCCAGGATGAGCTCGGTGGCGGACACCGCGACGTCCACCCCCAGCCGGTGGAACATCTGCACGTTTCCGGGGTTGTTGACGCGGGCGATGGTCCGGGGAACCTTGAACTGGAGCTTGGCCAGCTGGCAGGCGATGAGGTTGTCCTCGTCGTCGCCGGTGACCGCGGCCACCACGTCGGCCCGCTCGATGCCGGTGGTGGCTAGGAAGGCCATCTCGTCGCCATCACCCACCAGGCAGGCGCAGCTGCCCAGCTGCGCAGCCACCAAGGAGGAACGGGCCGGGTCCTTCTCGACCAGGGCGACCTCGTAGCCTGCTGCCAGCAGGTGCCGGCTGAGGTAGAAGCCGACCTTGCCGGCTCCGATCACGATGATGTAGGGGGGGCGGTCAGGCAACACCGGAAGCCTCCGAGGCGGTGACCGCGTGACGGGCCCGGTCCGCCTCGCCCGCACCAGCGTCGAAGTAGCTCCGGGCGATGGCGGCGCCGATGACCGTCGGACAGTAGGTGTACAAGCCCATCTCCCGGTACACCCGCTCCCTGATCGGGTCGTAGACCCGGGTCATCACCTTGGGGATCTTGAAGATCTCCTTGGCCACCTGGGCGGACATGAGGTTGCGGTTGTCGCCGTTGGTGACTGAGATGAAGCAGTCCGCCTTACCGGCGCCGGCCTGGTCGAGCACCTCCTGGTCGATACCACTGCCCAGGATCACCCTGCCTGGGAAGTCCGGGCCAAGCCGATCGAAAGCCCGGCGCGAGACATCAACGATGGAGACGTCGTGGCCGTCGCGGGCCATCTCGCGGGCCAGGGTTGACCCTACCCGGCCGCAGCCCACGATCAGGACCTTCACTTCCGCGAGTATATCCGCGTTCGCAGGTAACCTCTGCCGCGACCGCCACGGGCGCCTTGGCATGGCCCGATTCCATGCATGCCCAGGACTTCGAAAACCGGGACCGGTCCGAATCGGTTCCCGGATGTCCCGGGTGCCCGGTCCCACGCTCCCCTCCTGCCCACCGGCACCGGCGGTCGCCCCGAATGGCGACAATGCCAGCGATGGCTTCCCGCTTCTTCCGAGGCAAACCGAGCGGCGACGACGGACCCGAGCACGAGAGCATCCTCTCGCCGCATCGCATCGTGGTGCCGGTGCGCGGCGACCTCTGCGACAAGGACGCGCTGAGGGCGGCCTGCCGGCTGGCTCAACCGTCGAAGGCCGACATCCTGGTGATCACCGTCCTTGAGGTGGCCCGAAGTCTGCCTCTCTCGGCCAGCCTCGGCGACGAGCTGGGTCGCGCCGAGGAGATGCTGGCCGAGATGGAGCTGGTCGCGGCGAAGCTCGGCACCAAGGTGCAGACCACCGTGCTTCAGGCACGGGAGGCAGGGCCCGCGGTGGTGGACGAGGCCAGGCGCTGGGGCGCCGACCTAATGGTGGTGGGCCTCGAGCTCAAGCCACGCTTCGGTGAGTTCAGTCTCGACCGGGCGGCGTCGGACCTGCTCAGCCACGCCCAATGTCGCCTGATCCTGATCCGCCAGGCCATGCCCGAGGCGCCCTCCACGGAGCCGGGCGCCTCCTCCTGAGGGGAGGGGGCTATAGGCCGGAGGCTCGGGCCTCCGGCAGACTCCGCCTCGGTTGGTCAGGGCCCAGGAACGCCGACATCGCCCGGACCATGTAACCGGGGTCCTCGGCGCCACAGAGCTCGCGGGCCGAGTGCATGGCCAGCTGGGACATGCCCACGTCCACGGTGTCGACTCCCAGTTGGGCCGCGATGATCGGGCCGAGGGTGCTGCCGCAGGGGATGTCGCCCCGGGCCACGTAGCGCTGCACCGGGACCCCAGCTCGATCGGCCGCGGCGGTGAAGGCGGCCGCCCCCAGGGCGTCGGTGGCATAGCGCAGGCCGACGTTGACCTTGATCGCGGGCCCCTGGTTGAGCCTGACCGGGTGCCCTGGCTCGGATCGCTCCGGGTAGTTCGGGTTGACCGCGTGGGTCATGTCCGCGGAGACACAGATCGTCCCCGCCAGGGCTCGAAGGTAGTCGTCGCGGCCTCCCCCCTGGGCCATGACGATCCTCTCCAGCACCGCTCCCAGCAGGCTGCTGGCAGCACCGGAGGAGCTTCGGCTGCCCACCTCCTCGTGATCAAACAGGCAGATCACGGCCACTTGGGCTCCACTCTCGGCCCCTCCCGCATGCTCGGCCAGCGCCCGCGTGGCGGCGTATGTCGACCCCAGGTTGTCGAGCCGGGGCGCGCTGATGAACTCCCGGCGGACCCCGACGAGCGAAGCCGGCACCAGGTCGTGGGCCATCAGCTCCCAGCTGAGGACCTGCTTGGGATCGACCTGGATCTCCTCCGCGAGGAAGTCCGAGAAGGTGGGCGCTGGGCTGCGGTCGAGCGCCCAGATCGGAACCAGCTGCGTCTGGGCATTGATCCGAACCCCTTCCGTGTGGACCTCACGACCTAGGTGGGGAGCCAGCTGGGGAATCCGGAGGATCGGGCGGCCGACCCGCAACAGCCGGACCTCATGGCCGGCGGAGGTTGAGATCACCACCCGGCCTGAGATGCCAAGGTCCCGGTCCAGCCAGGAGTTGAGCAGCGCCCCGCCGTAGACGTCGACGGCGATCTGCCGGAACCCCTGCGCGGTGAGGTCAGGTTGGGGCCGAATCCGAAGGTTGGGGCTGTCGGTGTGCGCCACGACCATCCGGAAGCCAGAGCTGGGAGCGAGACGCCGGGGAGTCGACCAGGCGATGAGGGTGCCACCGTGGGACACATAGTGGCTGCCCCCCTCCGGCCACTCGGCTGTCGCCTCCAGCTGGCTGAAGCCGACCCTCTGCAGCATTTCGGCCGCCCGGCTGCAGGCGTGGTAGGGGGAGGGCGAGGCGTCAATGAACTCGATCAGCCCCTCCGCCTCGTTTACTGTGCGCGACTCTGCCATGGGCAGCATTGTGGCAGAGGAGCCCCGTCAAGGCTCGGAGCGGCTGGGACCAGCGGATCAGGCCACTCAGCTGGGGGAACCGCTCCCGCGGCTTCGGAGCCGGGACCAGGTCAGCCAGGCGACCACGGCGACGACCGCCAGCCCGACGGCGACTAGGAGAGCGGTGCCCCCGACCCGAAGGATCTCCCGGTAGTGGGCGCCGAGGGTGTCTCCCAGCGAAAGCACCGTGACGCACCACACCAGCGAGCCGCTGAGCATGGCCGGGTAGAAGATCTTCTCGGGGATGCTGGCGATCCCAGCCGCGTACGAGGCCACGTTGCGGGCGATCGGCACCACCCTGGTCAGGAACACGCCGATACCGCCGCGGCGGCGCATCCACGCCTCGGCACGCTCCAGCCGCGCTGGGTGGATCCCCATCCGTCTCGCGATCCGGGCCACCACCGGCCTCCCCAGCCGCAGTCCCAGGGTGTAGGAGACGCTGGACCCGATCGCGGCCCCCAGCACCGAACAGGCGACCGCGGGAGCCAGCTGGACGGAGCCCTTGTGGGCCAGGAAGCCCACCGCCAGCAACACCGCCTCGTCCGGCAGTGGCACGCCGACCGACTCCGCCGCCAGCCAGATCACCAGGAAGGCGTATATCCCGACCGCCGGGAGGTGGTCGAGCTGGAAGAGGATGTGGCTCACCGCAGCCTACCGGTGAGGGCCGGTGGAGCCGGCGGGAAAGCTACTGCTCCTCGAGGTCGCCGGGCGGGGCGACGCCGGCGATCGAGCCGACCAGGTCCCCGTCATCGAGTCTCATCAGGATCACGCCGCGGGTCTGACGCCCTGAGATCCTCACCCCCTCCAGGGGGATGCGGATGATCTGACCGCCGGCGCTGATCAGCATCAGCTCGTCGGAGAGGTCCTCGACGATCTGCATGCCCACGATCTCCCCCACCTTGGCGATGGCGTGCTGGTCGAGGGTGTAGACGCCCTGGATGGCGCGGCTCTTGACCGGGTAGTCGGCGACCGGCGTCAGCTTCCCGTACCCGTTCTGGGTCACCACCAGCACGTATCCGTCAGGCCGCACGATGTCCACCCCGGCGACCATGTCGCCTGCCAGCAGCCGCACCGCGGTGACGCCCTGGGTGTCGCGGCCCATGGGCCGGACCTGCTTCTCGCTGAACCTGAGCGCCTTCCCGCGGCGGGTCACGAGCAGAACCTGGTCGCCGCCGGTACTTACCCTGACCCAGTTCAGCTCGTCCGCCTCGCTCAGGCTCATGGCGATCAGGCCGTTGCGCCGTACTGACGCGTAGGCGGCGGCGGGGGTCTTCTTGACGTGCCCCCTCAGCGTCGCCATCACCATGTAGGTCTCGTCGGAGTAGGCGTCCACCGAGAGCATCGAGGTGACCCGCTCACCCTGATCCAACTCCAGCAGATTGATCACGGCGGTGCCCTTGGCCTGCCGCGAGACATCGGGGACCTCGTGGGTGCGGAGCCGGAAGACCCTGCCCCGGTTGGTGAAGAACAGCATGTCCGAGTGGGTCGAAGCGACCTGGAGGTGCTCCACGTAGTCTCCTTCGCCCACACGCTTGGCCCCCACCACCCCCTTGCCCCCCCGCCGCTGGGAGCGGTAGTCGGTGGCAGACGTCCGCTTTATGTAGCCCCGGTGGGTGAGGGTGACCACCACCTGCTCGCGGGGGATCAGGTCCTCCTCGTTGAGCTCGATGTCGCCATAGCTGATCTCGGTACGACGCTCGTCGCCGTACTTTTTGCGCAGCGCCATCAGCTCCTCGCGGACGACCCCCATCAGGCGCTCGCGCGAGGAGAGGATCGCCTCCAGCGAGGCGATCCTCTCCATCAGCTCGGCGTGCTCGGCCTCAAGCCGCTCCCGCTCAAGCCGGGTGAGCCGCCCCAGGCGCATGTCCACAATCGCCTTGCTCTGCCGATCGGTGAGGCCGAACCGCTCCTCCATCTGCCGCTGGGCGCTGGCTTCGTCAGCCGCGGCGCGGATGAGGCGAATCACCTCGTCGAGGTGCTGCAGGCAGATGCGCAAGCCCTCGACGATGTGGGCGCGCTCTCGAGCCCGCTCCAGGTCGTGCCGGGTGCGCCGCTCCACCACCTCCCGGCGGTACTCCAGGTAGTGCTGAAGCAGGCTGCGCAGGGAGAGAATTTGGGGCCGCCCGTCCACCAGTGCCAGCAGGATGCAGGAGAAGGTCGACTGAAGCTGGGTGTGCTTGTAGAGGTTGTTGAGCACGGTGTAGGGCCGAGCGTCGCGCTTGAGCTCGATCACCAGCCGCGTGCCCTCACGCCGACCGGTCTCGTTGCGGAGGTCGGCGATCCCCTCCAGCTTGCGATCGTTGACCAGCTCGGCGATGGTCTGCAGCACCCGTCCGGGGTTAACCTGGTAGGGAAGTTCGGTGACGATGATCTGCTCCCGGCCGGACTTGGACTCCTCGAAGATCACCCGCGCCCGCTGGACCACCCGACCGTGCCCGGTGCCGTACACCTGGGCCAGATCCCGAGCGTAGATGATCCCCCCGGTTGGGAAGTCCGGCCCCGGGATCAACTTCATGAGTTCCTCGGTGGAGCACTCCGGGTTGTCCACCAAGCGCACCAGCCCATTGCAGACCTCGGCCAGATTGTGGGGCGGGATGCTGGTGGCCATCCCCACAGCAATTCCGGACGCCCCGTTGACCAGGAGGTTGGGCATCGCCGCCGGGAGGACCGAGGGCTCCTTCTTGGTGGCGGCGTAGTTGTCGACGAACTCGACGGTGTCCTTCTCGATGTCCGCCAGCATCTCGGCGGCGATCGGGGTCATCCGCGCCTCGGTGTAACGGTAGGCGGCGGCGGGGTCGCCCTCGGGGGACCCAAAGTTCCCCTGTCCGTCGACCAGGGGATAGCGCATCACCCAGGGTTGGGCCAGCCTGACCAGGGTGTCGTAGACCGAGATGTCGCCGTGGGGATGGTAGTTCTTGAGCACCTCGCCGACGATGGCGGCGCACTTCTGGTGGCTGGCCCCGGGGGTCATCCCCTGGTCCTGCATGGCGTAGAGAATCCGGCGCTGCACCGGCTTGAGACCGTCGCGAACGTCCGGAAGGGCCCGGGCCACGATCACGCTCATGGCATAGACCAGGTACGACTCGCGCATCTCCTGCACCAGCTCGACGCCGCGGACGCCGGTCACCCTGCCGCCCCCGCCCGGATCAACGGCCCCCATTCAGCTCCCCGGCACCCGGGCCGGCTCTCTCTCCGGCTGCTCTAGGGCCAGCTGCAGGGCTCCGGCCACTCCTGACCTCACCGCGGCGGCGGCGAGCCGAATCGCGCTGGTGATGGCCCGGGCGTCGGAGCGGCCGTGCCCGATGAAGACCAAGCCACCCACGCCGAGAAGGGGCGCCCCGCCGACCTGGCGCCAATCGAGCCGCTCCCCCAGCCGACGCAGCCGGGGCAGCAGCAGCATCGCCCCCAACCTGGAGCGCAGGTCAGCGGCGGCCTCCTGGCGCAAAGCCGTCAGCATCGCCTCGGCCACCCCCTCGGCGGTCTTGAGGGCGACATTCCCGGCGAATCCGTCGCTCACGACAACGTCGACCTTGCCATTGACGAGGTCGCTTCCCTCGACCGGCCCCAGGTAGCGGAGTCCAAGCCCGGAGATCAACTCGTGAGCGGCCTGGACCAGGGCATTGCCCTTGGAGGACTCCGCCCCATTGCTGAGCAGGCCGACCCGGGGGCTCTCGACGCCCAGCACCAGCCGGCAATACTCGCTGCCGAGCCGGGCGAATTGAGCGAGCCACTCCGGCCGGCAATCCACTTGGGCTCCGGCATCGACCAGCAGGGTGGGCCCGGCGGGGGCCGGGAGAACGGTCCCGATGGCAGGCCGCGAGACTCCGGGAAGACGCCTCAAGTGCAGCAGGGAGGCGGCCACGGTGGCACCACTGTTGCCGGCGCTGAAGCAGGCGTCGGCCTCCCCCGCCCCGACCAACCGGACCGCCACGCTGACGCTGGCCCTGGGCTGGCTCCGGACCGCCTGGGCCGGGTGGGCGTCCATCGGGATGACGCCCGCAGCCGGCTCCAGCCGGACACGACCATGCATGTCCCCGCCGGGGCCCACCAGGGGGGTGAGCCGGTCGGGCTCACCAACCAGGATGAGGCGCAGGTCCGGCTCCTGCCGGAGGGCGACCAGGCTTCCAGCCACCAGCGCCTCAGGAGCCCGGTCCCCACCCATCGCGTCTACCGCCACAGTCGGGGAGTCGGAGCTCAAATATCCAGGTTCCGGACCGTGTTGGCATGGGCCTGGATGAACCGCTTGCGGGGCTCCACCGCCACCCCCATGAGCCGGTCAAAGATGTCATCGGCCCGGAGGGAGTCCTCGACCTCGACCTTGAGCAGCACCCTGTGCTCGGGATCGAGGGTGGTGTCCCAGAGCTGGTCCGCGGTCATCTCGCCCAGGCCCTTGTAGCGCTGGACCTTGCTCTTCTCCCCCATCTCCTTAAGCCGCTCGCGGAACTCCTCCTCGCTGTAGCACCAGACCACCCGGTTGCGCGAGCCCGCGATCCGGAAGAGCGGGGGCTGGGCGATGAAGAGGTGGCCCTCGTTGATCACGGGCTGGAGATGGCGCCAGAAGAAGGTCAGCAGCAGGGTGCGGATGTGGGAGCCGTCCTCGTCGGCGTCTGCCATGAGCACCACCCGGTTGTAGCGCAGCCGGGTGAGGTCGAACTTCTCACCGATGCCGGTCCCGAGCGCGGTGATGAGGTTGCGGATCTCCTCATGCTGGAGGATCTTGTCCTCCCTCGCCTTCTCGACGTTGAGGATCTTGCCCCGGAGCGGCAGGATCGCCTGATAGCGCCGATCCCGGCCGCCCTTGGCAGTGCCACCGGCGCTCTCCCCCTCGACGATGAAGAGCTCACAGAGGTCGGGGTCCCGCTCCGAACAGTCGGCCAGCTTGCCGGGCAGGGTGGCGGATTCCAGCAGGGACTTTCGCTGCACCAATTCGCGAGCCCGCACTGCGGCCGCTCTGGCCCTGGCCGCGGTCAGCGACTTCTCCACGATCCGCTTGGCGTCGCCGGGGTTCTCTTCCAGGTACTGGCTGAGCGCCTCCGAGACCACCGTGGACACCTGGCCGGTGATCTCCGAGTTGCCCAGTTTGGTCTTGGTCTGGCCCTCGAACTGAGGCTCCTGCAGCTTGACGCTGAGCACCGCGGTTAGGCCCTCGCGGACGTCCTCACCGGAGAGGTTCTGGTCTCCCTCCTTGAGGATCGCCGCCTTGCGTGCGTAGCGGTTGAGGGTGGCGGTGAGAGCTGTCCTGAACCCGGTCAGGTGGCTGCCGCCCTCCACGGTGTTGATGTTGTTGGCATAGGCGAGGACATGCTCAGCGAAGCCGCTGTTGTACTGGATCGAGACCTCCACGGTGCTGCCCTCGATCTCCCGCTCCGCGTACATCGGTCGAGCCTGGACCGCGCCCTTGCCCCGGTTGAGGTGGCGCACGAAGGCCTCGATCCCACCCTCGAAGTAGAAGTTGGACTCGACCACCGGCGTGACCCGCTCGTCCACCAGTCGGAAGAGCACCCTCTTGTTGAGGAAGGCGAGTTCACGGAGGCGGGTGGCGATGGTCTCCCGATTGAGCTCGGTGGTCACGGTGAAGACCTGGGTGTCCGGCCAGAAGCGCACGGACGTCCCCCGGCGGCCAGGCTTGCTGTCGGGCTCGCCCCGCAGCTCCGTGGCCGGAACCCCGCGCGAGTACTCCTGACGGTAGACCCTGCGGTCTCGGTAGACCACCACCTCCATCCGTTCCGAGAGCGCATTGACCACCGAAAGGCCGACCCCGTGGAGGCCGCCGGAGACCTTGTAGCCACCGCCACCGAACTTGCCGCCAGCATGGAGCTTGGTCATCACCACCTCCAGCGCCGGCCGTCCAGTGGGCTGGTGGATGTCGACGGGGATGCCCCGTCCGTTGTCGGTCACCAGGCAGGAGCCGTCCGGCGAGAGGTGGACGTCGACCTCATCGCACTCCCCGGCCAAGGCCTCGTCAACCGAGTTGTCGATTATCTCGTAGACGAGATGGTGGAGCCCGTGGACATCGGTGGACCCGATGTACATGCCCGGCCGGCGCCGGACCGGCTCCAGGCCCTCCAGTACCTGGATCTGCTCGGCCGAGTACCCGTTTCCCTGGGCCTTGCGACCGTTGGAGCGGGTGCGGGCGCCTTTGGGCGCCGGCGGTTCAGCCTCGGACTGGATCGGCAGCCACAACTCGGGGCCGGGCTCTGCCAAAGAAATCTCCTCTTAGGGAAGTGAGCAGCGCCGGGGGCACTGCCGGGGCGCTCGCCCATCACGGGAGGCGCGGTTCCGGGACCTCAGCCGTACGGAAGCCACACCCAATTTTAGCAGTCCGAAGGGCCTCTTCCGAAGGGGCGCCGGGGCCTGACCCGAAGGTCAGTTGTACGGCCGGAGCCGATTCGCGCTATCTTTCGTCTGGCATGGCGGCCGGCC
Source organism: Candidatus Dormibacteria bacterium (assembly GCA_049518775.1). Lineage (GTDB taxonomy): Bacteria > Chloroflexota > Dormibacteria > Aeolococcales > Bog-877 > Bog-877. The sequence goes on along the minus strand of JBEKRL010000001.1, from coordinate 81,144 downwards.
GCAGCTGCGGCCGGGCCTGCCGGAAGCAGGCCTCGTGCTTGAGGCTTCGGCCTCACACCAGGAGACCGGTACAGCTCAGCCTGTTCCAGGCTAGTTCCCAACAGACGTTTAGCTCCGGAGGAAGTGGCGCCCTGACGCCCCCCAACCTGACTCTCCAGCACCTCCATCTGGTCGTGCTCGAGGGAAGCGAAGCGATGTCGTTCCTGGAGGCCCTGAACGGCCAGGGGAACGGTGGTGCCCGCGAGCACTTCGCCGCTCAGATCGGCAAGCTGGACGACTTCGCGGCGATCGCCGGCCCGGGAGACCCTCCCTCAGTGACGCTGCTGCTGCCCGGCCTCGACGTGACCTGCACCCCGATCCGGCCTCCTCGGGCAGCTCAGGAGCGGACCGCTCTTCGGGTCGACAGCGTCCGCCCGGCCCCTGCGGACCGGGCTGACCTGGGCAACCGAGTCCTCCGCGTTCGTTGCCGGGAGCCACTGGTGAGCGCGGGCGACGGCATCGTCAGCGACACGTTCCACCTGCTGAACCTGGCCAAGCTGGCCCGCGGATCGAAGGAGCCCGATCCGATCCTCCTCCAGACCCTGGCCCTGGTGGATGGGTTGGAAAGCGCCGAGCGCAACCGAGCCGCCACCCAGCGAACCCCCTTCGAGCGGGTGGTGGAGATCTGGCGCTGCCGGAATTGCCGGGGCCTGTGGCGCACTGACCGGGACGAGCGCTGCCCGTCCTGTGGCCGAGAGTTCACCGGGGAAGACCGCAAGCGCCCTGAGCTCGGCCGGGTCGAGTTCGCTATACCCAAGGATCACACCATCACCCTGTCGGTCGACGCCGCCGTCATGGTGGAGCCCGAGGATGAGCCCCACTACCTTGGCCGAGTCACCAAGGTAGACCACCGGCGGCGGCTGGTCGAAGTGGCGTGCAAGGCGTATGAGGCGGCGGGAACCACCGGTTGGATCACCCCCTCCTTCAACAAGCAGCTCTACGCCACCAAGCGCAGCACTCTGGCCTCGATTGCCTCGGGGAACGCCCGCAGCGTCCTGCTCTCCCAGCTCCTCATCGATCCCCAGGCGGTCTACGCGCCCCGGGTGTCTCCGAGGAGCGACTGGCTGACCCCCGGGATGCACAGCAACCCGGCTCAGGATCGTGGGATCGGGATCATAGTGGCGCTCGACCCGGGGCAGGCGGCCCTGATCCAGGGGCCTCCGGGGACCGGCAAGACCACGGTCATCGTGGAGGCGATCAAGCACCGCCTGGCGGAGCGCCCAGGCCAGCGGATCCTGGTCTGCTCCCACAGCAACCTGGCCGTGGACAACGCCCTGGAACGGCTGGCGGGAACTCCGGGGCTGAGGGCGGTCCGGGTGGCCAAGGCGGAGCGGGTCAACCAGGCCGTCGACAGCTTCCGAGTCGAGGACGAGGACGATGAGCGGCTGCTCAACGCCAACGTCTTCTTCGCCACCTGCGCCACCGCGGCCACCTCCTCGATAACCACCGATGACGCCTACGACATGGTGATCCTCGACGAAGCCAACAAGGCCCGGATCGACGAGGCGCTGCCCTGCCTGCAGCTGGGCGCCGCCGTGGTGATGGTGGGGGACCACAAGCAGCTGCCCCCGGTCGAGGACGACGCGATCTACCAGATCGTGGAGGATCACCCCGAGCTGGAGGAGATCGTCGACACCAGCCTCTTTGAGCGCTGCTGGGAGAGAGGGGTGCCGGAGCAGGCGCGCTGCCTCTTGGTGGAGCAGCACCGCATGCATCCGGAGATCTCGGCCTACATCAGCGCCGCCTCCTACGACAACCAGCTCCAGAACGCGCCTGAGGTGCTGGAGTACCAGTACGTCACCCGCCGTCCCTTCCCGGTGGCCCTGCACATGGTGGACACCACGGGCCTGCGCGGTGGACGGGAGCGGCGCGGGGCTGGCGGCGCCCTCCGCAATGACGCGGAGGTGCGGGTCTGCGCTCAGGTGGTGCGGATCCTCGACGAGCGGGTGGACCCCGGGCTCTCGCTGGCGGTCATCGCCATGTACGCAGACCAGGTGGACCGACTGCGCCAGGCGCTCAGCCGCCGCCACTTCCGCCGCCAGGTTCGGATCGACACTGTGGACTCGTTCGAGGGCCGCGAGGAGGACATGGTGGTGATCTCCCTGGTCCGGAGCAACGAGCGCGGCCGGATCGGGTTCCTCAGGGTCCCCAACCGTCTCAACGTGGCTATCTCTCGCGCCCGCCGCCTGGTGGTATGCGTCGGTGACGCCGCCACCCTGCGCGCGGGCGAGGAGACCATGTACGGGCGGCTGGTGGAGGCCGCTCGTGGCTGTGGCGGCTACGTCATGGCCACCGAGCTCCTTGGCGGCCGCTCCAGCGTCCGGGCCCGCCCGGCCCGCCGCGGCGCGGTCGCCGCCCCCGGAACGGCTGCGGAGGGCGACCCCAACGCTCCTCGTCGGCATCGTCGGCACCGCCGCCGGCATCCCCCGGCGGTCGTGGGCGAAGCTCCGCAGGGCCGTGCTCCCGGCGCCCAGGTCCCGGTTCCTGACGTCACCGACACCGCTGCGAGCCCTCGGCGCCGGCGCCACCGGCATCGCTCTCGGGGGGGCTGGATCGGCAACCCACCTGTGGTCGGCACGGACGGCACCCAGGCCGCCTTGGTGCCGGGAGGGCGCCCTGACGCCGCCGTCGACGGAGCCCACCGCCGCCGCAGCCGGCACCGCCGGCACGGGCCCCGGCCGCCCGGTGAGGCCGACGCCCAGGTGTCCATCGCTGAGACGTCTGCCGACAGCGGCGCGGCGACCGCCTGAACGAGGCGGAGCTGGCGGCACTCTTGGTGGCGGCCGGCGGACAGACGCGCTCGCGAATCACCCAGACCGCGATCTGGCGCGGGGTCCTCGGCCCGGCGCAGCGACGCGCGTAGGGTCTCCGCTGGCTGGGGCCGGCGGCCCTGGGGGACCAGTGCCTCCGCCGCTATCGGGCGCCACTGGAGCCGGCCCCATCGGGATCGCCGCGCCGCTGGCCGGGCTCGAAGTCCCCGCTCGAACTGCTCCAGGGGCCCCACCCCATCTTTGATTGCGAGCGAGGGCCGCTCGCAGAGCAGGCTGCGTCGGTCGCCTCCGACCATGGCCCACATGGGGGGTGGTGTGTACTGCTGAGCAAGGCCGGTTCAACTCGACGGCCACGCCTGCCGCGGTCGACCATCTGCCCTAGGGGCGGATGAGCTCGGCCAGGTAGCGCACGGCAATCGGGTAGCGGTAGTCGATCCCCATGTGACCGCCGTCGAAGAGCTCCAGGTGGACGTTGGCCACCTGTTGGTCCCTGAGCGCCGCCTCCACTGCGACCGCGGCCACCTCCAAGTGCCATTCGTCGCGCCGGCCCCCGTCCAGGTAGACCCCGCGGAGAGAGCGGGCCGCTGCGGGCCGGCTGCCGATCAGTCGGACCGGGTCCCAGTCGAGCCATCGTTGCCAGATCTCCGGACGCATCCTCCCGGTGATCGGGTCGAAGGGCAGCTGCGGGTTTCCATCGCGGTCGGCTGAGTAGCAGGCCGCCATGCACCAGGGCTCAACCAGGGCCCGATCCTGGGGCTTGGACATCGGCGGCCGGCTCCTGAAGTCCTCCCAGAAGCTGGTGTAGGAGCCTTGATAGTGGTCCCGGAGCTGCCGCACCGCCTCCGGGAACTCCGGCAGGTAGGTGAACTCGAACAGGGCGTCCCCGGCGTGGCTGGCCAGGGCGCTGAACAGATCAGGCCGGAGCAGTGGCGTAACCATCGCTCCGAAGCCCCCGCTGGACTTGCCGGAGATGGCCCGGTGCTCTCGGCTCGCCAGCGTGCGGAAGTTGGCATCCACGGCGGGCACCACCTCATCGCAGAGGTAGCTGTGGTATCGACCGGTGCCCGCCGAGTCCAGGTACTGGCTGCCCCCGAGGCTGGTCCAACAGTCAACGAAGACCAGGAGGCAGGGAGGCACTTCGGGCTGCCTCAGTAGCTCGTCGAAGCGCTCGACGCCGGTCGGCTGGAAGCCGCTCCTCGCCTTCCACATGTCGACCTGCCCGGACAGCCCCTGGAGGACGTAGATGGTGGGGAAACGACGGTCCGGCTCCGCCCTGTAGGAGGGGGGCAGATAGATCCACAGTGGCCGGTCTGGGGGGTCGCCCAGCCGATTGCCCTGGAGCAGCCGACTGTGGAGGACCGTCTCGACCAGTTGCCCTTGAATCGGCCGCGCCCAGGGAGCGCCCTGAGGCGGCGACAGCTCCAGGCTGGCGACACCGGGTTCGACGGGCTTGATGGCTGCCCCTCCGATCGGGCACGGAGCGCCGCGGTCCGCCCGAAGCCTCCCGATTCTCCCTGAGGATACGGGCTCGCCGCGGCGGCGGGGCGGCGCCCGTCTCAGCGAAGAGGGACGAACCGGCAGGCCCCCAGGTCCACTTCGCGCCAACCGCCACCGTCCCGCTGAAGACACCAGAGTCGTTCATCCGCCGGCCCGGTCACCGGGCAGATCAGCTTCCCCCGGGGACCCACCTGCTCCATCAAAGCAGGCGGGATCCCGGCGGCGGCGGCCGAGACGACGATGGCGTCGAAGGGAGCCCTTCCCGGCAGGCCCTTCCGCCCGTCGGCGGCCCACACCACCACCCCCTCGACACCGGCCCTGGTCAGGTTCCGCCGCGCCTGGCAGGCGAGCTCTGGCAAGAGCTCGAGCGAATCCACCCGGCCAGCCCCTGCCGCCCGGAGCAGGGCAGCAAAGTAGCCGCTGCCGCCGCCGACCTCAAGCACCCGTGCTCCCGCGGACAGGTCTAGGGTCTGGAGGATCTCGGCCAGGATCCAGGGCTGGGAGCAGGTCTGGTCGTGCCCGATGGGCAGGGCGCGGTCCTGGTACGCCCGGTGACGGGATTCCGGCGGAAGGAAGGCCTCGCGGGGAACCTGGGTGAGAGCCGCGAGGGCGGCCGCGCCGATTCCCCGCCCCCGAAGTGACTCCTGGAGGCGGATCCGGTCAGCCCTCAGCTCAGGTTCGGGCTGCAACGGTCGGGTTCCTTCGATTGGAGCGTCGTGGACAGCTGGGAGCGCAGAGAGCCCCTTGCCCCGGGCCTGTCGGAGCGCTGGGCCCGGGGCTCCCCCGGGAGCCGGCCCCAGCCTCCCTTATCGAGACGGCCAGAGGACAGAGGGGGGCCTCCCGGAGCACGAGTCCCGCCAGCGGCCTCGCGTGCCGTCGCTCCGAGCCGACGAGCAGGCGCTGGAAACCGCCGTGCTCGACCGGGCGCAGGTCATGGCACCGGGGATAGCTGGGTTCGACGTCGAGGCCGGCGCTGGAGCGGCTGGTCACTGGGGCGACGTCCAGGCTGGGGGCGTGATCCTTCGCCGACGATCTGGCCCCGAGCGGTGCCACCGTCCGGGAATGACGTGCCCGGCTGGGCGGGCCGAGGAGATGGGTGGGCAAGGCCGCGAGTCCTAAGCGGGGAGCTCCAACGCCCGGCCGTCGGGGGTCAACAGGTCGGAGCGAAGGAAGATGGAGCGGACCCGGTAGCCACTCTCCTGCAGTCGCTCCCGGCCCCCCTCCTCGCGGTCCAGCAGGGTGTAGATGCCCGCGATCCGAGCCCCTGCGGCAGCCACCTTCTCAGCGGCCTGGAGCAGCGATCCCCCCGTCGTCAGGGCGTCGTCAACCAAGGCCACCAGCTCCCCCGAGGTCGGGGGCTCCCCCGCGCACCAGCCGCCGGCGCCATGCTCCTTGGCCTCCTTGCGGACGATGAAGGCAGAGAGGGTGGGACCTCCATCGAGGGCACTGCAGAGCGCTGCTGCGGCCACCATAGGGTCGGCCCCCAAGGTGGGTCCACCGATCTTGGTGACTGCGTCCTCACGAGCAAAGGCGAGCAGCGCCCGGCCCACAAGAAGCGCTCCCCGGGCATCCAGGGTGACCAGCCGGCCGTCGAAGTAGTAGGGGCTTCGGCGCCCGCTGGTGAGGAGGAAGTCGCCGACCCGAAACGCCCTGGTGAGCATCAGCCGGAGGAGTTCCTGGCGCCCGCTCTCCGCAGCGCTCACGGGGCCGCGGCGTCCCGGTGCCAGCGCAGCACCGGGTGCCGCGCGGCCGTGACCTCGTCGACACGCCCGACCGGCGCGCAGTGAGGTGCCAAGCGCAACACCTCGGGGTCGGCCGCTCCCTCCTCCATGATCGTACCCACCACCTCCGCGAGCTGGTCCAGTGAGCTCTTGGACTCGGTCTCAGTGGGCTCGAACATCATGGCCTCAGGCACGGTGAGCGGGAAGTACACCGTCGGTGGATAGATGCTGTAGTCGATCATCCGCTTGGCAATGTCCAAGGCCCGCAACTCTGAGTACCTCGGGCTCGACAGCTTGGGGGTCACAACGAACTCGTGGAAGGAATCTCCGGCCACCGCCACCGGCAGCCAAGGCTCCAGCTTCTTGCGCAGGTAGCGGGCAGCCAGGACCGCGTCGCGGGCCACCTGCGGGATGCCGTCCCCGTAGGCGCGAATGTAGGCATAGGCACGGACCAGCATGCTGAAGTTCCCGTAGAAGGAGCGCACCTTGCCGACGCTGTGGGGCCGCTGGTAATCCCAATCAAAGCCGCCATTCCTGCGCACCACCCGGGGCACGGGAAGAAAGTCCGCCAATTGCGCCGACACCCCTACCGGTCCCGCTCCGGGGCCACCCCCGCCATGCGGGGTCGAGAAGGTTTTGTGGAGGTTGAGGTGCACCACGTCGAATCCCATGTCTCCGGGGCGGGCCACGCCCACCAGCGCGTTGAGGTTGGCACCGTCGTAGTGGAGCAGCGCTCCAGCGTCGTGGGCGAGTCGGGCCATCTCTTCGATGTTGCGCTCGAAAATCCCAAGCGTGTTGGGATTTGTGAGCATCACCGCGGCCACCTTCGGCCCCAGCTTGGAGCGGAAATCCTCCAGGTCGACAGCGCCATCAGGGCCACTGCGCACCGTCACCACCGCCATCCCACACTGGGCCGCGCTGGCGGGATTGGTGCCGTGCGCACTATCGGGAATGATCACTTCGGTGCGGGCCCGGTCGCCGTTGCGGAGGTGGTGCGCCTGGATCATCCGCAGCCCAGTCCACTCACCGTGGGCACCCGCGGCCGGCTGCAACGAGACGCTGTGCATCCCGGTGAGCTCAGCGAGCAGGTGCTCCAGCTCCCACATCAACTCCAGTGCGCCCTGGATCGAGTCCACCGGCTGGAGCGGGTGGATGTCGGCGAAGCCATCTAGAGCCGCCGCCTTCTCGTTGACCGCAGGGTTGTACTTCATGGTGCAGGACCCGAGCGGATACGCCCCTTGCTGCAGGTTGTGGTTGCGCCGTCCCAGCCGACCGAAGTGCCGGGCTAGGTCCGGCTCGCTCACTGCCGGGATCTCGGCTCTCCGCTGGCGGCGCCAGCGAAGCGGTAACGCTGTGTCCACTCCGCCTGAGCCCACCCCCGCTTCGGGCAGCAGCGGGCCCGGGTTCGCCAGGTCGGCCAGCTCGAAGAGGAGCGGCTCATCGGCTGCCCAGGTGGCTCGAGAGGTCTCGCTCACGCCGAGGGCCCGATCGTCTTGGGATCGGCGGAGATCTGCCCGAGGCGGGTCACCAGCCGGTCGATCGCTGCCACCGAGGTCATCTCGGTGGCGCAGACCAACAGGCAACGCCCCATCTGGTCGTCGAAGTCACCCAGCGGGTAGCCGACCAGGACCCCCTCCCCGGCCAGTTCCCGGGCCAGCCCCCGGGCGTCCCTGGGAGTCTGCAGCACGAACTCCCACAGGAAGTCCCGGTCCGGATAGCGGAGGCCAAAGCCTGAGATCCGGCTCAGCCGCTCCGCGAGGTAGTGAGCCCGGCGGTAGGAGATGTCGGCCACCCCACGCATCCCCGGCTCGCCCATCTTGGCCATGTAGGCCGTCGCCGCCAGCGCCATGAGAGCGTGGTTGGTGCAGATGTTGGAGGTCGCCCGCTCCCGGCGGATGTGCTGCTCCCGCGTCTGCAGGGTCAGGCAATAGGCCCGCCTGCCCTGGGCGTCCGCGGTCATGCCCACCAGCCGCCCGGGGATCCGGCGGACCAACTCCTGACGGCCGGCCAGCAATCCCACCGAGGGGCCCCCCAGTTGTGGGGGGATGCCGAGTTGCTGGCCATCGGCAGCGGCCAGATCCGCGCCCACGGCACCCGGGGGCTCCACCACGGTGGCGGCGATCGGGTCGGCCACCACCAGCGCCAGGGCTCCGGCTCCATGGGCCAGATCGACGAGCTCGCGAACCGGCTCCAGCAGACCGAGGAAGTTGGGCTGGGGCACGACGACCACGGCCGGCTCGCCGGCGGCGATGGCCCGGCGGACCTCATCCACGCAAGTGACGCCGTCGCGGCGGGGCAGCCGGATCAGCTCCGCTCCCCTCCCCGAGGTGTACGTCTCAAGGACCGCCATCACCTCGGGATGAAGCGTGGATGCGGCCAGGATGCGCCGACGACCGGTGTGCAGGGTGGCCAGCAAGGCTCCCTCCGCGGTGGCGGTCGCGACGTCGTACATGGAGGCGTTGGCGATGTCCAAGTCGAAGAGCTCGGCAACCAAGGACTGGAACTCGAAAATGGACTGAAGGTAGCCCTGGCTGGCCTCGGCCTGGTAAGGGGTGTAGGCGGTGTAGAACTCGGGCCGACCGATGGTGGCAGCGACCACCGCAGGCACGAACCGGGAGTAGACCCCCGCCCCCAGGAAGCAGTCCCACTGGGAGAGCGGGCGGTTGCGGCCGGCGAGCCTACGCATCTCCGCGAGCAGGTCCAGCTCAGATAGTGGGGCCGGAAGCTTGATCTCGGGGTTGCGAAGCCAAGCAGGGACGTCTTGGAAGAGCTCGTCGGCACTCCCCAACCCCAACGCCGCCAGCATCTCCGCCCGATCCGCGTCCGAATTCGGAAGGTAGGCCATGGGAACGGCTGACGACCCCTCTTGAACCCCAGCAGCTAGTGCGCGTCCGCCTGCGCGAACGAATCGTACGCGGCGGCATCCATCAGATCTCCGGGCAGATCGCCCTCGACGCGGACCCGCAGCAGCCAGCCCTTGCCTTGAGCATCGCTGTTGACCAGCTCGGGAGCACTGGCCACGTCCTCGTTGACTGCCACCACCTCGCCACTCACCGGCGAGAAGAGGTCGCTGGCGGCCTTGACCGACTCAACCGAGCCGAAGCGGGTCCCCGCCGTCAGGGTGGCGCCGACCTTGGGCAGCTCAAGGAAGATCACGTCGCCGAGTTGGGTCTGAGCAAGGTCGGTGATACCCACCACCACCTCTCCTGCCCCCTCCTCCTTGCTAACCCACTCGTGGGTCTTGGTGAAGCGGTACGCACTCAGGTCGGGCACCGGCAATCCTCCCGTTTCGTCCAGCCGCCCAATTCAGCCCTCGGGCCTGCGATAGAAAGGTAGCGCCACGGTGGGCGCCTCCGCCCACTGCAGTGGATCCGAGCGGAGTTGGATCCGCAGCTCGGTCCCCTCCCCTGAGCTGCCCGGCTCCACATAGCCCATGGCCAGCCCGGCCCCCACGGTGAAGCCGAAAGAGCCGCTGGTAACCTCCCCGACCTTCCTCGAGCCCTGGTAGATCGGGTACCCGTGCCTGGGGATCTCTCGGGGACCCAGCCGCATCCCCACGAAGGCGCGAGGTGGGGCTGGCGCCAGCTTGGCCAGCGCCTCGCTGCCGGTGAAGGGCCCCTTGGCCGGCTTCACCACCCAGCCGAGTCCAGCGCTGAGCGGATCGGTGGCCTCGTCGATGTCCTGGCCATAGAGCCGGAACCCCGCCTCCAGCCGGAGGGTGTCGCGAGCGCCGAGCCCGGCCGGGATCAGACCCTTGGCGGCGCCGGCGTCGAGGAGCGCGGACCACAGCCGGTCCGCCTGACCTGCGTCGGCGTAGAGCTCGAACCCGTCCTCTCCGGTGTAGCCGGTGCGGGAGATCCGCACCGGTACACCCGCCACGTCACCGCGGCGGTGGTGGTAGTAGCGGATCGGCTCCAGATCCTGGGTCGGGCACAGCGACTGGACGATCCCCTTGGCCCTTGGCCCTTGGACCGCCAGCAGCGCCGTCTCCGCCGACACATCGGTCAGGTCGGCGCCGAATCCGGCCACTGTGCTCCGCATCCACTCCAGGTCCGCGGCCTGGCGGGCCGCGTTGATGACGCACATGTAGCCGTCCTCGTCGCGATACACGAGGAGGTCGTCGACGATGCCCCCGTCGGGGTGGCACATCACCGTGTACAGGGCTCGGCCGGGGGTCAGTTTGGCGACATCGTTGGTCACCAGCCGCTGGAGGAAGTCGAGGGCACCCGGACCCGAGACCAGCACCTCGCCCATGTGGGAGACGTCGAACAGCCCGGCGCGCTGGCGCACCGCCTGGTGTTCATCGCGGATCGAGCCATAGTGCAGCGGCATGTAGAAGCCGGCGAACGGGACCATCTGAGCGCCCAGGGCGCGGTGGCGGGCCTCGAGCGGGACCTTCTTCATCACTTCGGTCATTGTCCTTCGATCTCCCCCAGGATGTCGATTAGCTCAAGGTCGTGTCGGGAGCGCGCCTCCGCCACGGCCCTCCTCACCTGCGAGACCCGGTCCACCGGCCAGCCCAGGCGCCCGGCCAACTCCAGGTCGGAGGGTTCGGCCTCCCTTTGGAGCCGGGCCTCGGTCTCGGCGCTGAACAGGCGCTCCGCGTCCGCCGCCCATCTCTGGTCCTCGCGGCGGGCCGCGGCGCTCTCCTCCAGCAGCCCGTCCATGACCTGGCCCGCCGCCTGCCGCACCCGGCGGTCGAGCTCGGCCGGGGACAGCGGCTGGGCGGGGTCGAGCCCGTGCACGACCATGACCAGCGCCGTACTCCCTTCCTGGAAGAGGTCCTCCACCGGGACCGTCGCCGAGGCCCGGGAACCAGCCTCCTCCAGCACCAGCCCCAGGAGGCCCTCGACCAGTTGCTGCCTGGGGTCCGGGCCGCGATCCGGCCGATCCAGGCTGTCCAGCAGCCGCGCGATCTCCTCCGAGTCGGGGCGGGGAAGGCCGGCCACGATCTCGCCGATCTCCTGTGCCCGGGTCGACTCGCCCATCGCCCCTCCCGATCCAGGCTGGCCGGTGACCACGACCCGAGTATAGGCAGGCTGGTTGCCTTCACCCAACCCTCTTTAGGTCCCTCACCCGTAGACTCAGGGCGTGGAAGCCAGCCACCTGCGCGTCCCGCCGGATCAGGACCTGCTGGTGTTCGGGGCCACCGGTGACCTTGCCCGCCGCAAGCTGCTCCCGGCGCTCTACGAGCTCAGCCTCCAGGGCCTTCTTCCCAAGCGCGGCGAAATCTTGGGAACCGCCACCAAGGATCTTGGCGATCACGGTTTTCGGGAGATCGCCCGCGAGGGGGTGAGCCAGTTCGCGCGGAGCGGCTACCAGGAGGCGGGGTTCGCCCAGTTCGCCAGACGGTTGCGCTACGTGTCCACCACCCACGACCAGTCGGGGACGGGGGCCAAGTTGGCCAAGTCCCTGCGGCTGCCTCGGCGGCTCATCTACTTGGCCGTTCCGCCCTCGGCCTTCGTGCCGGTACTGCAGGAGCTGAAGGGTGCTGGGCTGGCTCGGGGTGCCTCGGTCATCATCGAGAAACCGTTCGGCCACGATCTCAAGTCGGCGGTCCTCTTGAACCAGGCTTTGCACAAGACCCTCGCCGAAGACCGGATCTATCGCATCGACCACTACCTGGGCAAGGAGACGGTCCAGAACCTCCTGGTTTTTCGCTTCGGGAACACCCTGGTTGAGCGGATCTGGAACCGGGACGTGGTGGACCATGTGCAGCTGACAGTGGCGGAGGACATCGGCATCGAAAGCCGGGGCAGGCTCTACGAGGAGACCGGGGCACTCAGGGACATCGTGCAGAACCACATGCTTCAGCTGTTAGCCCTCACCTGCATGTCCCCTCCCAGTTCCTTCGACCCGGAGGCGCTGCGCGACGAGAAGGTCAAGGTGCTCCGCTCGATCCGTCCGGTGGAGCCGAGCCAGGTGGTGCGAGGCCAATACACCCGGGGCTCGGTGAACGGGGTGACCATGCCCGGCTACCGGGAGGTGGAGGGGGTCTCTCCCGACTCCACCACCGCCACCTACGTAGCCATGCGACTGTCGGTGGATAGCTGGGACTGGGCCGGTGTGCCCTTCTACCTGCGCTGTGGCAAGGCACTCTGCACCAGGCGCACCGAGATCGTTCTCTACTGCCGGGATGTGCCTCTCCACCTCTTCGCAGGGACCGGGATCGAAAGGCTCACTCCTAATCGGGTTACCATCCGGATCCAGCCCGATGAGGGCATCTCCTTCTCGGTTGTGGCCAAGGAGCCCGGTCCGGCAGTCGTGGAGCAGGCCGTTCGGATGGACTTCTCCTACGGGCAGTCCTTCAAGACCGAGCCCGCCGAGGCCTACGAGCGGCTCCTCCACGATGCCTTCCTCGGGGACCACACCCTGTTCATCCGCCAAGACGAGACCGAGGCGGCGTGGGCGGTGTTGCAGCCGGTGCTGGAGGACTTGCCACGGGTCAACTTCTATCCGGCGGGAAGCGAGGGGCCGGAAGCGGCGAACTCGCTGTTGATCTCGGGCTCCTGGCACGAACTTTCCCACCACTCGGGTCAGCCCGGCTCCCAGTCGGACTGAGCGCCTAGGCAGGGGTCGGGTCCGAGACCAGCTGATCGGCCTCGATCCAGCCCTCCTGTCCATCCTCGGCGCTACCGGCCCGGACACGGACCCACCGCCCGGTCTGCTCCAGGGCAGTGAGCGGGGTCGCAGGCCGCACCGCCGCGCCCCGCTGGGACTGGTGGTCCGGGCCTAGGAAGATCGGGTAGCCGGTTCCGGACCAACTCTGGACCACAGTGCAGGGACCCGGCGAGATGGTCCGGTACCGGTACGCGGTGGCGGCGTCGCGCTCGCCCCTGGTCAGGATCCGCAGCAGGTTGACCGCTCTCATCGTGGCGCTGCGCTGACCCTCGGCGACCATGGTCAGCTCAGTTCCCTGGCTGGTCGGATGACACTCGATCCGCACTTTGGTCTTGGGGCGCTTGACCTTGGACCACTGGCCGAAGAGCCCGTTGGCCAGCTCCTGCACCACCTCGGCCGTGTGGTCGTCGACGATCCGGAAGCTGAAGGGCGGCAGGCCCATGACCTGCTCGGCCACCGCGAACACCTCGCGAGGCGGCGCGAACACTGTGGCCACCCAGCGATTCCTGCGGTGGCGGCCCAGATAGAGCATGCCCAGATTCTAGGCGGGCAAGCGGGGAGCCCCGCAGGGTCGGCGCTGTAACCCCAGGGCGTCCGCTCAGCGCAGCAGTGGCCGACGGCGCAGGAGGAACGACTCCACTCCGTGCACGACCGGATCAAGAGGGCCCAGCAGGGGCGCGATCATGAGCCCACCGTAGCTGCCCAGCCGCCCCCCCCAGTTGGTCTTGAAGGTGGCGTACCCGTGGTCGGGGTTGGCGCGATCGAACCGGCGCGGCACCCCCCACATGTCATAGATCGTGCACCCTCGTTCCACCCCCCACTGGATCATGGCCCACTGCAGGGCATAGCTGGCACGGGCGCTGGGCACCGCGTTGCTGGTCCCGCCGTAGAGGTGCACCAGCCGTTTCCCGAACGCGACCGTAAATCCGGCCGCCAGCGGCGTGCCGCTCTGGGAGGCGATGAAGATGGTCGCCCCGAGCTCCTGGGCGGCGGCCTGGTAGTAGCTGAGGGGCCGGGAGCTGAACCTCTTGCGCCCCACGGTGTCCATGTGGAGCGCGTAGAAGGTCTCCACCGCCCGGGGGCCGTACTCCTGGCTGACCACCACCCGGTTCCGCTGCGCGACCCGGACGCTGTACCTGGTAGTGGCCGGGATGCGAGCCGAGACGGCCTCGATCCCGCCCTCGAGGTCAAGCAGCCACGTCTGGCGATGCTGGACGTCGAAGTGCGCCGGACGCAGCCCACATTTGGAGATCAGCCTCTGAGCCTGGACCGAGGCCACCGGCCACTCCGGGTCACACTTCAGCTGGAATATGCGGTTGCGTCGCAATTGCAACACCGCCGCTCGCAGCAGCGCCTGGCAGGCTGCCTCGTCGCCGAGCGACGAGAGTACCGGCCCCTGGGGCGCGTACCCCCAGCCGCCCGGGCCCAACCTCTGCTGCAGCACCTGGATCGCCCCGACCCAGGTGGCTTCCGGACCCCTGACGGCGGCCAGGCGCAGAACGCTCCACCCATAGCGGCGGCGCAGCTCCCCCCAACCCCAGGACTGCAGCAGATTCCCGTGCTCCTGCTGGCCGACGTAGCTGTCCCACCTGGCCTGGCCGTCCCCTTCGACCGCAGCCACCTGCGTGGGGACGGACTCCTGGGCTTTCAACTCCGTGAAGCCGCCTCGCTTGGCATCCGGCGATTATCCGCCCGGAGATCACCAGCGAGACTCCGCGAGTTGGCGGCGTATGATCAAAGCGCCATGACTCGCCGGCAGATCGCGGGTGCGGCCTCGATTGCAGTCTGCGGCTCCTTGGTGACCCAGCTGCCGGTGCTGGCGGCGGTCCCCGTGCACGCGCTGGCCACCCATCACTCTGGAATGCTGGCCGTGCTGGCAAATCCGACTGTGGCCTTTGTGCTGCTGCTGATCGCCCTGCTTGGGGTGGGCCTGGAAGCAGTCCATCCGGGGTCGATCGTGTTCGGCTCCGTGGGAGTGCTGGCGGGAGTGCTGGCGGCGGTCGGACTGCTTAACCTGCCCGTCAACCTGGCGGGTGTGGTGATGGTCGGTGCGGCGGCCGCCCTCTTGGCGGTGGACACATCAGGCCACACTCATGGCTTCCTCAGCCTGGCCGGGGTTGGAGCGGCGATCGCCGGCGGCCTGCTGCTGTTCAACGGGTCCACCGCCGCCACCAGCGTCAACTTGGTCGTGCTGATCAGCGTCCCGGTCGTGGGCGGGATGATCTGGTTGACCCTGAGCCGAAGGGCGCTGCGGGTCAGGCACCTACCGTTCGGGCCGAACAGCCACGAGCTTCTGGGCCTGACTGCGGTGGTGCGCGAGGGTGGCGCTCCGTCCGCCATCGCCTCGGTGGAGGGCGAGCTTTGGCGAGTGGTGTCCCGGGACAGCGAGCCCCTGCAGGCCGGGACCGAAGTGGTGGTGCTAGCCCAAGACGGGCTTACCCTGATCGTGGAGGCGTTGCCGGGGCCAATGCCGGTCGGCAGGAATGGCGCGGGACCCGGAGCGGTCGCCGGGTCCCCTAGCAAGTAAGGAGGACGAGGCAGTGGGCAGCGCAGCTCTGTTGTTGGTGGTGGTGGTGGTGATCCTTCTCCTAACCACCTTTGCCACCGGTTTCCGAGTCATCAACGAGTACGAGCGGGGCGTGGTCTTCCGCTTGGGCCGCCTCATCGACGTCAAGGGGCCGGGTCCGCGCTTGATCATCCCGTTCGGCATCGACCGCCTCTACAAGATCGACCTCCGAATCAACGTCCATCAGGTGCCGGCGCAGGACATCATCACCAAGGACAACGTCACCGTTCGCGTCACCGCGGTGGTGTTCTTCCGGGTCGTCGATGCTCGTGATGCCTATGTCAAGGTCAACAACTACCTGGGCAGCATCTCGACCGCCGCCCAGACCACCCTCCGTTCGATCCTGGGACAGTCCACCCTGGATGAGCTGCTGAGCCAGCGAGACAAGGTCAACGCCGAGCTGCAGACGGTGATCGACGAGCAGACCGAGCCTTGGGGGGTGAAGGTGACCGCGGTCGAGGTCAAGGACGTCGACCTGCCCCAGTCGATGCAGCGCGCCATGGCCATGCAGGCGGAGGCGGAACGCGAGAAGCGCGCCAAGATAATCCGGGCCGAGGGCGAATTCCAGGCGGCCCAGCAGTTGTCAGACGCCGCGGAGGTGATCGGCAGGGAGCCGGCCACCCTCCAGCTGCGCTATCTGCAGACCCTCACTGAGATCGGCACCGAGCAGAGCACGGTCGTGGTCTTCCCCCTGCCCCTCGACCTGATTCAGCCCTTCATGGAGATCAATTCAAGGGCTGGCCAGCGCAACGGACAGCGTGCCAAGCCACTGGACGAGCTCCAAGCCAAGGTCACCGCCGCTGAACGCCCCAGGCCGCCGCGGCCCAAGAGCGAATGACCCGGCGCCCGACCGGGGCAGATGGAGTCTGAGGGAGAGAAGGCGTCATATGGAACTCCCCGGTGCCTGCTGCTGGGCTCCGGGGAGTTCCTGCCCTGGGTCGGCGAGGGCGAGCTCGAGGCCCTGAGGGGGGCCGGCGGAGATGGATCGGTGGTCGTGCTCGCGACCGCTAGCGCTCCGGAGGGTGAGACCGTCTTCGCGCGCTGGAACCGCATGGGGCGGGACCACTACGCGGCTCTGGGCCTGCACGCCCGCGCGCTGCCGGTGCGCACCCGTGAGGATGCGGCCGTCGAGGAGTACGCGGAGGCTGCGCGCCGAGCCAGCCTGATCTTCTTCTCCGGCGGCAACCCCCAGTACCTCGCTCGCTCCGTCGAGCGGACCCCCCTCTGGACCGCGATCGTGGAGGCTCTGCACGCCGGGTCGGTCTACGCAGGATGCAGCGCCGGTGCCATGGTGGCGGGAAGTTCCGAGCGATCCGGGCCTGCTCGAGGGCGGTTTCAGTTCAGTGGCGGCCTCGGCCTGTGCCCCGGAACGGTGTTCGGAGTCCACTGGGACTCCACCTTCATGCGACTCTTAGCGCCGGCCATCATTCGCAGCGTCCCGGCCGGCCACCGCCTGATCGGCATCTCCGAGCGGACGGCCATCCTGAGTACCAACCAGGGCTGGAAGGTGTTTGGGGCCGGGACCGTCGAGGTGCGCGATGGCGCGGGGCGCCGACGGTACCGGGCGGGAGAGCTGATCCCGGGCCAGTCGTCCGGCTGGTCGCCATGAAGACGTCAAGGTGTTTCACGTGAAACATCCTCCCGCTCCTATACTGCCGCTCATGTCCCGTCCCATGGTCATCGCCGTGTGCAACCAGAAGGGGGGCGTGGGCAAGACCACGACCGCGGTCAACCTGGGTGCAGCCTTGGCTGAGCGGGGGCTCCAGGTCCTCCTCGTCGACTGCGACCCTCAAGCCAACGCGACCTCGGGGCTCGGTGTCCGTCCGTCAGAGCTCGTCAGCTCCATCTATGACGTCATCGTTCTTGGCCAGCCCATTTCCGAGCTAGCCCGCAAGATCGACGACGTTCCCGGATTGACCCTGGTTCCCTCCAACGTCTCCCTGGCCGGCTCCGAGCTGGAGCTCGCCGAGCTACCCCTCCGCGAGTCTCGGCTGAGGCTGGCGCTGGACGGCCTGCAGAACTACGACTACGTCCTGCTCGACACGCCCCCGTCGCTGGGATTGCTCACCGTCAACTGCCTGGTCGCGGCGGACTCGATGCTGGTCCCTCTCCAGTGCGAGTACTACGCGCTGGAGGGGCTGAGTCTCCTGACCCAGTCCCAGTCACTGGTCAGGCAGTCGCTGAACCCAGGCCTATCGCTGGCCGGGATTGTGCTGACCCTCTTCGACCCGAGAACCATCCTCAGTTCGCAGGTGGTCAGCGAAGTCCGCCGCCAATTTGGAGACCAAGCCTTCAACACGGTCATCCCGCGATCCGTCCGTCTCAGCGAGGCTCCCAGCCACGGACTGCCGATCACCCTCTACGATCCCACCGGGCGTGGAGCGGCGGCCTACCGAGCCCTGGCTGAGGAGTTGCTCCTGCGCACAGCCGCCGTGGCCGCATGACCAAGAGGCGAGGCCTCGGGCGAGGCCTTGAGCAGCTCATCCCCACCGGCGCCCCCGGCTTCAGTGGGCCCCTGGTAGGGCCAGGGCCCCGCGATGTCCCCATCTCCCTGATCGACCCCAACCCGGAACAGCCCCGAACCAGCTTTGATGAGGGCCCCCTCCAGACCCTGTCCGAGTCCATCGCCGCCTTCGGGGTCCTGCAGCCGCTCGTCGTGGAGACCAGCGGAGAGCGCTTTCAGTTGGTAGCTGGTGAGCGCCGCCTCAGGGCGGCCCAGATGGCCGGGCTGGCGCGGGTACCGGCGGTGGTCCGGCCAGTGGGACCCGACCGAGAGAAGCTGGAACTATCGCTCGTCGAGAACCTGCAACGAAGCGACATCTCCGCCCTCGACGAGGCGCGCGCCTTCGCCCGCCTCTGCGACGTCTTCGACATGACCCAAGAACAGGTGGCACACCGCGTTGGTCGCAGCCGCTCGGCCGTCGCCAACACCATGCGGCTCCTTCAGGCCGCCCCGCAGGTTCAACTGGCCATTCAGAGCGGCCAGATCTCACCGGCCCATGGGAGGGCGCTCCTATCGCTGGCGGACCCCGGACAGCAGGTAAAGATGCTGCAACGGATCCTTGCCCACAACCTCTCGGTTCGGGACACGGAGCGTTTGGTGAGCGAGGCGGAGGCGCCCCCGGTGCGGCGGCGGGCTGCGACAGCAGGCCGCCTTGACGTCCAGCTAGCCGCCGTCGAAAGCGCGTTGACCGAGCGGCTCAGCACCCGCGTCAGAATCGTGCCTGGGTCCAAGGGCCGGGGCCGGATCGTAATCGACTACTTTTCCGAAGAGGAGTTGAACGGTCTCGTCGACCGTCTGGGTGTCGCACTCTAACCCTTCGCCGCCCAGTTTTTCCGGCTCTTCGATTTTCAGTGGGGCCTGCTCGTACCGAGTAGGTCCCAGCCGGGCTTGCCGACCCGGAGCAGTGAGCGGATGCGGTAGTTTCGGAAGCTGGTGAACCCGAAGGCAGCGCCCTTCACCCGCTTGATCAATTTCTTGGCCGCCTCGGTCGGTCCCTGTCTGACGTGGGCCTGCTGCCGGGCGGCGATGTGGCGCTTCCAGCGAAGGAGCCTCGGCTCGGGCGAACAGGCCCCGATCGGATAGTCGGCATCCTGCAGATCGCGTCCGAGCTGCCTCGCCCCTCCAGGGCTCGTGATCACCTCCAACGTGGATTTCGGAGCGTGGAACTCCCTATTGAACGCCGCCGCCCGCCCGGCCTCCGCCCTGCTGGACCGGCTCACCCACGCCCAAGCGCCCGCATGCCCCAGCCTGACGTCAACGGTTTGGGACTCCGCGTGCCGTGCTCAACAACAGAGCCTCATGTCACGAGCCAGGCGGTCGCATCCACGATCAAGCCAACTGAAGATCACGCCGTGAGCCAGGCGCAGGTTGTTCAGCTGACAGTGCGCGTCAGCGCCACGGGCGACTGACAACTGCTCCACCGAAACCGGAACGCTGCGCTTGGGGAAATCGTCACCCAGGGCCAGCGCTTGGCGCTTGACTTGCGGGCTCTCCCCTCGCTGACCAAGAACAGCGAGGGCAGGTCGCCGCCGGTCAAGTCAATGGGCCGTACCGTGTCGATGATCTCGCCGATGCCGGTGACGATATTCTCGGTCCCGAACGGCGACGCGTACTTGTTCAAGTTGATCTGCGAGGCCGTGTTGAAGCGTTGGCTTAGTCGGAGGTACGACGTGAGGGCCCAGCCGGGGGCCCTAAGCACTGCTCCCATGTCTCGCAGGAACATCTTCGCGATATCGACGATCGGCGTTGCTGCCACCCAGGCCTTGATGCCCGGATCCGCCGCGACAGCCTGTGCCGAGATCCAGCCTCCCCCGCTGACGCCGTAGATCGTGAGTTCTCCGGTCGGCACGGCAGCGTTGGTTTCCAACCACTGCACGGCAGCCGAGACCGAATCGTGCATCTTCGCTCTGAAGGGGAGGCCGCCGTTGAGCATCGCTCCCTGGCCGGGCAGATCGACCATGATCACGTTGTATCCCCGCTTCCAACCGGGGAAGCCAGCGAAGTAGAAGAGGTTTTTTCGGGCCGTATCGCCGCCCCCGACCATCACGATCGTCGGGCGCTCCTGGTGGTCGTGCTCGAGGAAGTAGCCCGCCAGTGTCGTGTGCTCGAAGGGGACTTCGATGGGACGGATCGGGATGCCGAGTAGCTCGGTCCCCCGCGCAAACGTCCGCTCCATCCTCTCCAGGACGGTTGCGAAGTGAGTCGACAGCGGATCCGTGTACTGCAGCGCCGCCCGGTACCCGTACAAAGCGACCAGATTGAACTGGCCAGCGACTTCGGAGTTGCCACTCTCGGCGAAGGAAGCCGCCCGTGCCGCGTTGTACTCCCCATGCAGTCGGAAACCGTTCCCCCAGCCGACGGGGTCCCCATCCTTCACGTCACGCAGAGCGTGGAAGGCCTGGGACGGCGCCATCCCGACGCTCTGGCTCACGTCGATGGTCCAGTTCAAGACGAAGTCCATGTCGCCGTTCTGGAAGCGGACCTTCGACGCTTCGCGAGCTACGATCAATTGGGAGCTATCCATCGGCGTTTTATACTACGATCGTAGTATAAAGTGCCGATGGAGCCGCGGACATGCCTCGAAGAACGACCCGACCCGAACAGCTAGCCGATGCCGCACTCGAGGTGCTCGGTTCATCTGGTTCTCACGGGCTGACGCATCGCAGAGTCGATGCCGCAGCTGGAGTGCCCGCCGGGACGACTTCCAACTACTTTGGCAGCAGAGATGCGCTCCTACGGGCAGCTGCGAATCGCTTGCTGGAGCTTCAGCTAGCCGATCTGAATCAGACGTCGGATGGTGGGAGGCCGGGAAGCCGCGATGATCTTGAGAAGGTGATTGCCGCGCTTGTGGCTGTTGCTGAGGATGCTGGCCGGGCGCGATATCTGGCCCGGGAGGAGCTCGCCTTGGAATCGAGCCGTCGACCGGAGCTGGCCAACCTCATGCGAGAGCTGCGAGCAGTGACCGTCAGACAGCAGACGCTGTTACTCCGGGCAGCCGGTCTTGATGTCAGTGAGGAGCGTGTTGACTGGCTCGGTTCGCTACTCACCGGCGTTGCGCTCGACCGACTCACCCTCGGAGTCCCAGGCGGCGATCTCACCGCTCTGATCAGAATCGTCTGTGCTGCCCTCCTCACCCCCGGGGAATGAACGATCCCCTCGAGCAAGGAATGGTGAACACCGGCAGTTTGGCAGGGCCCCTGCTGCGCTCCGGGAACCCCCACACCCCACTCATTGCCCAAGCGCCGTTTTTCCCTTCTCTATACTTCCCAAGTGCCCGCCGACCGATCCCCTGAGCCCGGGCCTTCCGTTGCGCCTGGCCCAATCGCCGAACCGGAGAGCCCGCCCCGGCGGTCCCTGCTCCGAGATGTGGTCGAGGTTGTTGTCTTGGCGGCGCTCATCTACCTGCTGATCGCGGTCGCCGTCAGGCCGGTGCACGTCGAAGGGACCAGCATGTACCCGACCCTCGATAACAACAACCTGCTGGTCGCCCAGAGCGTCTCGCTTTACGTCGAGGGGCCTTCCCGGGGCAACATCGTGGTCATCAAGCCACCGATCCCCTCTTCAGACGACTTCATCAAGCGGGTGATCGGGCTACCCGGCGAATGGATCCGGATAGCTCCCGACAAACACGGGGTGGGTCACGTCTACATCAGCGAAACCAAGCCCACCTCCGCGACGGGAGGTCGCCAGCTGCATGAGCCCTATATCAACGGAGTCTGGCAGGACGAGGTGGTGTGTTGCACCGCCGCGGGCACCTCTTCTCCGCTACTGCCCACAACCGGCCGGTGGCAGCGGATACCGGCCGACGACTACTTCGTGATGGGCGACAATCGCAACGTCTCCGAGGACTCCCGCACCTTCGGCTGGGAGCCCCGAAAGGGCATCGCGGCCATCGCCATCGCCCGATTCTGGCCCCTCAACAAACTGGGACCGCTGCCCGGAGGGGCACCCACATTCACTCTGATCCTGGGGGTCGGCCTGCTCCTACCGCTCCAGCCCCAGCGCGCGACTAAGGGTAGATCCAGCCGCCGCCGTCACGCTCCCAGCTGATCATTTCCTCGTCGCCGAAGAACAGCTCGATCTCCTGAACCGCGCGCGCCGGGCTGTCGGAGCCGTGGACCACGTTCTGCCCGATGTCGATCCCGAAGTCACCGCGGATAGTGCCGGCAGGGGCCGCCGCGGGATTGGTCGGACCCATCATCGATCGCACGATGCTGACGGCGTTGGGTCCCTCCCAGACCATCGCCACCACCGGCGACGAGGTGATGAACTCGATCAATGACTCGAAGAAGGGCCTTCCCTGGTGTTCGGAATAGTGCCGCTCCGCCAGGTCGCGGCTGACCAAGGTCAACTTCAGGGCCACCAGGTGCAGGCCTCGGCGCTCGAATCTGCCCACCAACTCCCCGACGAGGCCGCGCTGGACGCCGTCGGGCTTGATCAGTATCAGGGTCCTCTCCACAGTCAATGCCTCCCTGCCTCCGCGGTGGCGTGAGCACTGGGAGCGGCCATCATGCCGCTCCCCCGTCCGAGATCGAAGACACGAGGTCGGTGAGGCCGCCCACCGGCCCGACAGCCGCCAGCCGCCAGCCCACCCCCGCGAACAGCCGCCGCGCCAGCTCCTGTACCTCTTCAGCCGACACCGCGCACACCGCGGCGATCACCTGCTCCGAGGACATCACCGATCCGGTGAGAGCGGCCTGCTGCCCGAGGAACTCCGCCATGGAGCTGGTCCCCTCGAGCTGGAGGCGGAGTCTGCCCTCGATCCTCGTCTTGGTCGTCGCCAACTCGTCTGGCCCGATCGGCTCGTGCATCAGCCGGCGGACTTCGGCGAGGGCGCCGCGAACTGCCGTCTGGAGCTGGTGCGGCTGGGTGGCCATGTAGACGGCGAAAGAGCCCGAGTCGCGGTGGCGGGAGACCAAGGAATGGACATCGTAGGCAAGCGCCTGATTCTCTCGCAGTTCGAGGAAAAGCCGGCTGCTCATCCCCTCCCCCAGGGCCGTGTTGAGTACCTCCAGCGCCCACCGATCGGGGTCCAGGTACGAAGGACAGCGCACCCCGAGGAGGATGTGCACCTGCTCACCGCGCCGCCTCCGTAGCTTCACCTCGGGCTGGTCGCTGAGGCTGGGCGGGACTCCGCCGTCAGTGCGATGCCCATACGGTGCCACCTCGCCCGGGTCCTGCTCGGCGAAGTAACGCTCCACCAGCCCCCGGGCCTCTCCCGGATCGAACCCTCCAGCGACCACCACCACCACCCGGTCCGGGATGTAAAACGCGCTGCGGTACCCGCTCAGCTCTGCCGCACCGATCCGGACCAGCGAGGCTCTGCTGCCGGCCGGGTCGCGTCCCAGTGGGTGGTCTCCCCAGAGGAGCCGGTCGAAGATCATCTGCACCAATTCCCCGGGCTGGTCGAGGTACATGTGCAGCTCCTCGAGCACGACCTTTCGCTCCCGCTCCACCTCGACCTCGTCAATGGTGGGCGCGAACGCCAAGTCGAACAGGAGCCGCAATGCCTCCTCCAGGTGGCCCCCGGGAACCTTGACCCAGAAGTTGGTTAGCTCCTTGTCGGTGCTGGCGTTGAGGATCCCGCCGATCCCCTCTATCGACTCCGACACACTCCGACTGGTGGGGAACCGCCGTGTCCCCTTGAACACGATGTGCTCGAGAAAGTGCGACACCCCCGCCAGCCGCCTCGACTCCCAGCGGGAGCCGACCCGGAGCAGCACCGACGCGGCCACCGACTGCCGGTCTGGCATAGGTGCCAATACCAGCTGGGCGCCGTTGCTCAGCTGGATCAGCTCCCAGTTGGCGTCAGCCCTTCCTGAAGCGCGGTGGCCTGTCCGCTCACGGCGCTCCATCTATCGGCGGACCTCGCCCCGCTGCTGCGCCCGCGCGAGGGTGAGCGCGTAGTTGAGGTCAAGAGTGGCCGCGTTGCCGGCGATCCGGACCTCATTGACGACATTCTCCTGGCGCCAACTGACCGCGAATGATTGGTACTCGGTCCCGTCGGCCTCTTTGGTCTGGGTGAATGCGGCCGCTTCCTGCCCCAGGGCACCGGTTGAGACCTCCAGCCAGCCGCCCCGGGCCAGATCGCCCTTACCGACAGCGAACCCCTCCGCCGCCCCGGCCGCCGAGCCGTAGACAACGGCCGAGCTCTCGACCACCACCGGACCGATGACCTGCTGCGGACTCACCTCCCTCACGAAGGTGGCGAGGTAGGCGTTCTTGCGCCCCTCCTGCCGGTAGCGGTGCAGCAGGGAGGCGCTCCCGGCTGCTGCCTGGGTGTTGCTGATGAAGCCCGTGTTCTTGGATCCAATCTCAACAACGAAGCCCGGATACGGCAACTGCGACAAGGTCAGCACCAGATTCCTGGGCGAGGCGGCGATCGGGGACACAGACGTGGCGCAGGCGACCAGCCCGGTGGATAGGGCTCCGGCCATCAGGGGGCCGGCCCAGGTCCGCCAAGACGGGCGGGTCAGGGCCTGGCCTCTCCCGCCGGGCGAATCGTCACCCGACGCTCCGCGTCGGTGCCGGAGCTCTCGCTCACCACGGAGGAGTCTCCCGCCAGGGCCAAGTGCACCGCCCGTCGCTCGTATGGCGGCATCGGCTCAAGGGTGACCGAGCGCCCGCTCCGGCTCACCGCCGCGGCCATGCGGACCGCCAGAGTGGCGACCGTGCGTTCCCGACGCTGGCGATAGCGGGCGATGTCCACGATCAGGTGGGGCGCTCCCGGCGCCAGCCCTGCCTGGCCCAGCATCAGGTTGAGGACCGTCTGCAGCGCCCGCAGGGACTCTCCCCTCCACCCGATGAGGATCCCCAGGTCCGCCCCCTCGACCTCGAGCAGCAGCAGCGGTCCGCTCGGCTCCGAGCCCCGCGATGGTTCGACGGGATGGGGTCGGCGCACCTGAACCTGCGCCTCGATCTCCATCAACTCCAGGAGGGCCTCCAGCTGCCGCTTGCCTTTCAGTCCCTCCGCTGGAGTGGCCTCCACCCTCACCCGTGCTCTGGACCCCGACATGTGCTCGCCCGGCACGGCCACCCCCCCCTCGCTCACGACCTCAACCAGAGCGGCGTCCACGTCCAACCCGCCAGCCGCGCAGGCGGCGCGGGTGGCCTCCTCGACGGTCCCGCCTTCACCCTCGAACGTCTCCGGACTAGCGACCATCTCCGATCAGCGGCCGCGCCGCCCCCTCCCCGCTGCCCGCCCCGCCGCCGAGCTGCCGGGACTGCGCCGGCCGGTAGAGCTGCCGGGATTGCGCCGGCCGGTGGGGCTCCCGGGCTTGCGCGGGGCGCTCCCGCCAGGGCCCTTCGTGCCACTCGGAACCGCGCCACCCCCCGCCGCGACGACAGCGGGGGCTGCGGGGCCCAGGCCCAGCTGGTAGATCCTCGGCCTCCAACCGGCACCGGGGAACCACGGGGGAACCTTGAGGCCGCCCCAACCCATCATCGAGAAGATCTGCAGCACCATCACCGCGCTCTGGGTGATCCAGTAGAGCCCGATCCCCTGGTTGAAGCTGAGCGCGAAGAAGGCGATCATGATCGGCATCAGGTAGGTCGTCTGACTCATGACCCGGTACATCTGTCGTTCCTGGTCGGTCATGTCCGGCCGCATCTGCTGCATCATCATCTTGGACTGCATGAAGGTCAGCACCCCAGCCAAGATCGGCACTATCAGCATGGCGGGATGGGCAGCAATCCCCACTTTGAATGCAGTCTTGTCCAGGTTGGGGATCCAGAGAAAGCTGGTGTGCCCGTGCAGGTCCTTGGAGAGCTTGTTGATGGCCCCGAAAAGGGCATAAATGAAGGGCATCTGGATGAGGAGAGGGAAGCATCCCGACAGCTGGCTGAGGGGGTTGATCTCATGGCGTTTGTAGAGGGCCATGGTCTCTTCCTGGAGCTTGCGCCGGTCCTTCTTGTACTTGGCCTGGAGCTCGCGTAGCTCCGGTCCCATCTTTCGCTGGTCAGCCTGGATCTTCCACTGAGTGCGGATCTGCCACCGGAAGAGGGGGAAGAGCAGGCCGCGGATGGCCAGGGTCAGCACTATCACCGCCAGCCCGAACGAGCCGATGAGCTTGGTCGGGCCCAAGTCGTTGAAGACGCTGTTGAGAAACTGCAGGACCAGAGCGACCGGGGTCAGAAGGACATAGAAGAAGACGGCCAGGAACGGATTCGCGGGCGGCGGTGCTGCTGGGTTGACGAACGCGAGCAGCTCAGCGCTCATGGGCTAACTGCTCCGGAAGCGGAACCGGGTCGTAGCCGCCTGCATGGAACGGGTTGCAGCGCAGGATCCGGCGGATCCCCATCCACCAGCCCCGGCGAACCCCATAGAGCTGGATCGCCTCGTAGGTGTAGTGGGAGCAGCTTGGCTCATAGCGGCACCCTGAGACCAGCCCGAAGACCGGGCTGAAGGTGGCCTGGTAGACGGAGATGGCCACCAGGGAGACTCTTCTCACCGGGTCACCCCCGCCTGGGCCAGGCAGCGGTCCAGGGAGGCGCCGAGCGCTCTGCCCCCGGCGCATACCGCCGCCGGCTGGGGCATGAGGACGACATCGAAGCCGGTCATGGTCGGGAGCCGTTCGGCCACAGCGGCCCGCAGCTGGCGCCGCAGCCGGTTGCGCTGCACTGCACCTCCGACTCTCTTGGTCACGGAGATGCCGATGCGGGGAGCCCCTGTGGAGTTGGCCCGGATCCGGACGCGAAGGACCTGGTCTCCCGCACCTGTCCGCTCCGCGCTCACGGCCCGAAAGTCAGCGGAGCGGCGGAGTCGGTACTTCGCCTTCACCGCACCGGCGCTGGGGTCAGGCGCCAACGGCCCTTGAGCCGGCGGCGCTTGAGGACGCGAACCCCTCCGGGGGTCGACATGCGCGCACGGAAGCCGTGCACCTTCCTCCGGTAGCGCTTCTTGGGCTGGAATGTTCTCTTGATGACCGAATTCCTTGACAGCCGAGCATCTCGGCCCGAAGTCGGAAGCCGTCCCCGCTCCTAGGCGCGCTGGCTCGATATGGGTCGGCGCTGAGGATAGCAGACAGCGCATCCTCAGCCCAGATCTCGGATCGATCATGGCGGGTCCTGGGTTGGCGAGCCGAGCTCCCACGGGGACGCTCCCCCGGAGCCGGTCCCCCTGCGGCCGATCCGGATCCCTCGTTCCCGCCCATCCCCGCTGGGCTCCATCCTGCGCACCCGACTCCGCCTTGGCCGCCGGGGCACCCCCCGTACCCTCCGCGGCGGCGCCACAAATCGGACGCCCTGGCCCCGCGGCCCGGGCCTCGACCAGATTCCCGAGCCGCCCTGGAGCTGAACAAGACCCCTGGGGTGGTGCGAGGGCTTCTGTGACCTCGGTTCCACTCTCCAGCACGGCGCCTTCCGGCGACGCACGGCCCCGGGGGAGCACGTTCCGGCGCGTCCCCCTTGGGCTCGGTGCCCCTGGCTGCTGGCGTCCCCGGACCGGGCGGCCATCCGGGCTCCCCACCCGCGCGGCTCCCCGACCAACCGCCCATCGGGCCGACCCTTGCCTCTACTCCCCGACTCCACCCCGCCGAGCTCACCTCCGTTGCGCCCCAGTGTGGTCGGTGCTACCATCCGGGAGCGACCGCGGGGGTGGGCTAGACCCGGTCCGAGTTCCTCTCTTCCACAGGGTGACTCTGCCCCTCAGGTGGGTTATCCACTTCTGTGCATAAGGTGTGAATTGCTCTCCATTCCCGGGGCCCTGGAGTCGGTGAGAGGCCCCGGGTGAGTCTCGCGCCAGACCAGCTCTGGTCGGCGGCCCAGGAGGAGCTCCGCTTCCAGGTGAGCCGCCCGGGGTACGAAGCCTGGCTCAAGAATGCCCGGCTCCTGGCCTTTGACGAGAGCGAGGCCCGGGCGACAATCGCCGTGCCCACCCCTCTGGCCCGCGACTGGGTGAGCGACCGCTACTCGGCGGTGATCCGCGAGACCCTCTCCGCCATCCTCAACCGGGACATCAAGGTAGAGTTCGCCGTCCAGCCGGCCCCGGGGGCCACGGCGAGCGCCCCGGGGAACAGCCTGCCCTCGGCGGCCCTCCCCGACGAGCGCGCTCAGGGCATTGCCGAGACCGTTCCCGGGCTCAACCCGCGCTACACGTTCACCGCATTCGTTGACGGGAACAACTCCCGCTTCGCCTACGCCGCCTGCCGAGCGGTGGCTGACTCCCCCAGCCGTGCCTACAACCCGCTGTTCCTGTACGGCGGCGTGGGACTGGGGAAGACCCACCTGATGCACGCGGTGGGTCACGCGGTCTGGCAGACCCACCGCCTCCGGGTCGCGTACGTAACGTCCGAGAGCTTCCTGAACCAGATGATCACCTCGATCCAGGAGAACCGGATGGCCCAGTTCCGGGACCGCTACCGGACCGTGGACGTGCTCTTGGTCGACGACATCCAATTCCTCGCCGGCAAGGACCGAACCCAGGAGGAGTTCTTTCACACCTTCAACGCCCTTCAGGAGGTTAACCGCCAGATCGTGATCACCTCTGACCGGCCTCCTCGGGAGATCCCCACCCTGGAGGATCGCCTGCGAACCCGGTTTGAGGGTGGCCTCATGGCGGACATCCAGCCGCCCGACTTCGAGACCCGGCTGGCGATCCTCCGGAGCAAGCTCGACCCCCAGCAACCCTCCATCAGCGAGGAGGTTCTCTCCTTCATAGCGTTCAAGATCCAGAAGAACATCAGGGAGTTGGAGGGGGCCCTCATCCGGGTCCTCGCCCACGCCTCGCTCTCTGGCGGCGAGAGCCCGTCGCTCAGCGAGGTCTCAGAGATCCTGCGCGACATCATCCCGGCGGCGGATAGCAAGCCCCTGTCAGTGGATCTGGTCCAACAGGTGGTGGCCGAGTACTACGGGATCTCAGTTGACGAGATGCGGAGTAAGCGCCGCGACAAGCACATCGTCTTCCCCCGCCAGGTGGCCATGTTCCTCATCCGCGAGGAGATCGCCATGAGCCTGCCCGCGATCGGGCAGGCCTTCGGAGGGCGTGACCACACCACCGTCCTCCACTCCTACGAGAAGATCGCCACCGATGCCAAGGAGGACCAGAAGGTCTCCGAGGACATCCGCTGCCTCCGCGAGTTGCTCCACTCCCGGTAGCGACTCAGCACACCTTTTCCAGTGTCCCTGTGGTCGGGCGCCGGTTCCTGTCAGCAACCCCTTGCCCCACCATTCGCTCCCGGAGGGGTGGGTCCCGGGAGCCCGGCTTTCCACAGGATGTGCACCGGCAGGGCGAGATCAGCTTCGATCGGTTTCCCCACGCTTCACTCCCCTACTATGACTACGGTTTTACATATCGGACCCAAGAACTCCAAGGGGCTGTTGACAATGAGGGCCGGGTGCCCTTGAAGCCAGGGAGGCCAATCCAGTGAAGTGCACAGTCTCGCCCCAGCAATTGGGCGCTGGTCTCAACTCGGTGAGCCGCGCGGTCTCCAACCGGGTGACCCTGCCGATTCTCAACCACGTGTTGGTAGAGGCCAGGGGAGGCCTTCTGGAACTCACCGCCACCAACCTTGACCTGACCATCCACCACGAGCTGGCAGCCGAGGTGGAGGAGGAGGGTCAGGTGGCGGTCCCCGCTCGGATTCTCTCCGAGTTCGTGTCGGCATTGCCGGAGCAGCCGCTTCGCTGGCAGCTCGATGCCGCCAGCCAGACTGTTGAACTCCAGAGCGGGCGCTTCGATGCCCACATTCGGGGAGTCGCCGCCAACGAGTTCCCCCCACTCCCCGACGTCTCCGATGGGGACACTATCGAGCTGGACCCCCAAACCCTTCTGGCGGCGATCGAGCAGACGGTGGTGGCGGCCAGCTCGGACGACGGGAGGCCGATCTACACCGGCGTCCTCACCGAGATCGTCGGCTCCGAGGTGACCCTGGTTGCCACCGACGGGCACCGGCTCGCCATCCGGGTGATTCGCGCCGCTGAGGGCGGGGTCCCGATCGAGAGGCTTGGGGTGATCATCCCCGCCAGGGCTCTCTCCGAGCTCGCAAGGCTGCTCAAGCCGGTCTCCTCCGGCCCCGCCACTGTGAGCCTCACGGTGGGGGCATCACGGGCTCAGGTGAAGTTTCAACTGCCCGGGTACGAGCTGACAGCCCGATTGATCGACGGAATCTACCCTAGCTACGAGAAGGTCATCCCGGCCAAGTCCCAGACGGTGGTTAGAGCCTCCACCGAGGAGCTCCGGCGCGTAACCAAGGTGGTCTCCCTCTTCGCCAGGGACGCTGGGTACGTCCTCAAGTTGCGCTGCGAGCCTGGCCAGATAGTGATTTCAGCCAATACCAACGAGGTTGGAGACAACGTGGCCAGCGTCGACGCATCGCTCGAGGGCGCAGGCCTGGGGATCGCGTTCAACGCCCGCTACGTCAGCGATGTCCTAAACCTGATTGATTCTCCCGAGGTGGAGATGCTCTTCAACGGAACGCTCTTGCCCGGGCTGGTCAGGGCTCCTGGAGACGACAGCTACCGGTACGTGATCATGCCGGTCAGGGTGATCATCTAGGGCCCAGCCGGGCTCCGGCACGTGTACGTATCCCGACTCCGCTTGCTCTCCTTCCGGATCTTCCACGAGGCCTCGGTGGACCTTCTCCCCGGGGTCAATCTCGTCATTGGCAAGAACGGCCAGGGGAAGACCAGCCTCCTGGAGGCGATCGCCACGTTGGCGCTGACGCGGTCTCCTCGGTCTGGTTCGCTGGGAGAGTGCGCTGCCTGGGGGGAGAGCCGGATGGGGGTGGCGGCCCATCTTGTTGACCGCAGCGGCGAGACTGATCTCGAGCTCCGCGCGGAGCGCTATCCGGGCTCCGAGCGGTGGCTGCGCAAGATGCGGCGGGGCGGGAAGCAGGTCCCGCCGCGGCAGGTGTTGGGGGGGTTCCGGGTGGTCCTCTTCTGGCCCGAGGACCTGCTCTTGGTCAAGGGTGGGCCGGAGCCGCGCAGAAGAATGCTGGACGTCGTCCTCAGCCAGCTCTCTCCCCGGTACGCCGAGGCAGCGGTGCGCTACCGGAGGGCGGTGGAACACCGCAGTGCGCTGCTCCGTCGGGTCCGCGACGGGTTCGCCAGAGCCGACGAGCTGCGGCCCTGGACGGACGCCTTGGTGGAGCAGGGGGCCACCGTCATGGACGACCGCAGGCGCTACCTGCAGAACATCCAGCCAGTGACGGCCGAGGCGGTAGGCCGGCTCGGCGAGTCGGCTGAGCTCCAGCTCGACTATCGACCAGGTCTTGGCGGCGAGGCCGGCCCACGAGACGCGGCCGAGGTGGCCGAGGCCCTGCGCAGCGCCATCGAACGTAATTCCAGCGAGGAGATCGCCCGGGCGCAGTGCCTGGTGGGGCCCCACCGGGACGACTTCGAGATCATGCTCGGTGGAAGGTCGGCACGGCAGTTCGCCTCCCAGGGCCAGCAGCGGAGCCTGGTGCTGGCCCTCAAGGTGGCGGAGGTTCGCCAGCACCTCACAATTGGCGGGGAGACCCCTCTGCTGATGATGGACGACGTGCTCTCAGAACTCGACCGCGACCGCCGCGCGGGCCTCATCCAGCTGCTCTCTGACGAGCTGGCGGTGGAGCAGACCCTGATCACGTCCACCGAGAACCCCGGGATCACCAGGGATATCCCGATCGCGCAGGTCCTGCAGGCCAGCGCCGGGCAGCTGACTGTGGTCCCAGAGCCCTACCGGGAGCCGGGCGAATGGAGGGGATAGACTCGATCCTCCCTAGGGCCGTGCGCCGGCTGGGGGGAACCAGGCCGGTCCGCCAGGCCAGGATCGAGGCGGCCTTCTCAAAGGTCTGCGGGGAATTCATTCGGCCCCACGTCCGCGTTTGCGCCGTCGAAGGGTCGGCGCTGGTACTGGCCTGCGCCCACCCGGCCATCGCCCATCAGCTTCAGATCGAGTCCGCAAAGATCCTGGAGGCGATCAACTCCGAGGTCCCGGGCAAACCGCTCACGCGGCTGCGGTTCGTGCCCGAGGCGGGCCGCCCGGCACGTCCTCCGACAGGAGCCTGAGGATCTCTTCGGCAGCCAACGCGGCGGCCGCAGGCCGAGACCAAGCCACGGCTCCCCGCTGGAGGGTGCCCAGGAGGGGATCGCCGGGGCGGCAGAGGCGGGACAGTGTTCCAAGCAGCGCATCACGGTGGCGAACCTGCACCGCTGCCCCAGCGGAGACGACGGCCTCGTCGTTGTGCTCCTCTTGGCCCGGCAGCCCCTGGGTCACCAGCAGCGCCAGACCGGCCGCGGCAGCTTCGGCGAGAGTGCTGGGACCCGGCTTGCCAAGGTAGGCGTCGGCCGCTCGGAGCCACGGCGTCAGCGAGGGTTCGAACTCCAGAGCGAGGGTCGGAACCGGCGTCGGGTACCTGCGGACCCACCCCAAGAGACGCACGTTGTTGCCGCAGATGACGACCAGCTGCAGGGGCAGGCCGCTGGACCCAACCCAACTCGCCAACTGCCTCAGATGGCCGACCCCTTCGGCCCCGCCTCCGAGGAGCAGGCAGAACCGGTCAGGGTCGAGCCCCAGCCGGCGCCGCAGCTCTGAGCGCTCGGCCGGCCCGGCCGGACCAAGTGCCAGCCGCTCATCGACCGGGAGTCCGGTCTCCCGGATCAGGCTGTCGGGTACCCCGTGTTCGCGGCACCACTTGGAGGCTTGTGGGGTGGCGGTGAAGATTGCATCCGGTTCCGTGGAGAGCCAGCCGCTGTGGCCGCCCACCAGGTCGGTCATCATGGTCACCAGCTTCGAGTGCGCACCCTCCACGGGGGCGGTCGCGGCCCGGACGGAGTTTCCCAGAAGGGGGTGACAATTGACGACCACCCCCGGGGAACGGAGTCTGGTCCTCTTGGTCATCGCCGGCGCCAGCTGGCGGATCAGGAAGCGGTCCAGGGCAGCGACCGCCTGCGGGCGGCTGAAGCCACGAAAGAGCATGCCCCAGGCCGCCGGCGAGGTTCTGATCAAGGGCCCGTAGGCGCCGAACAGGCGCCGTGCGGTCCGGCCGATGGCAATCTCCGTCGGGTCATCCAGAGCCACCGTCACCTGGCCCCGGGCGCTGGCGCGCAGCGCCTGGGCGAGAGCGAGGGCCACGCTCCGGTGTCCTCCTCCGGTGCCCACCGTCCAGATCTGCACATCGGCTCGACTGGGTTCGTTCAAGCGCAGGCAGGCTCCCTGGCAGATGTTTGGCCGCTGGCCGCGATGGTAGAGTCATCTCACCGATCTCCGCGGAAGGAGCCGCCGCACCGGGCCGAAATTTCAAGGTGGAGCAAGCATCGGGGCCTCATGTCCAGCGCCCCTCGGGGCGCGACCGGCGACAGATCTAGGCGACGGCGGCCTTCGGGTGGAGGAGGTGGGGACCACCGCTGGCCTCGCTCTGCTCCGATCCCCGTGGCAGGAGATTGAGACCTCCGGCCCGCCAGTGAACCCATTTCTTTCCTGGGAGTGGCAGTACAGCTGGTGGGAGACCTTCGGTGAGAAGCTGGGGCTGCGGTGCCTCGTGGTCCGTTCTGGGGACCGGCCGGTCGGTGTCGTTCCCCTCTACTTCGAGGAGGCAAGGCCCCAACTCCTCCGTATCGGCGGAGGTGTCGACCTGTCGGACCATCTGGGTTTCGTCCACTGTCCCGGCCAGGCCGAAGAGGTGGTGCTGGCGGCCCTGGACTGGCTCTTCCCGGGAGGGGGTCCGACGGAGGACGGTCGCAGAGAGCCTCTCTGCCTCGACCTCCACTACCTTCCCGACGGGGCTGAGACGCTCGGCGCGCTGCGATCCGGCGCCGAGCAACTCGGGCTTCGGGCGGAGCTCGTCCAGGAGGAGGTGAGCCCACAGGTGGAGTTGGAGGGCAGCTTTGAGGCCTACCTGGCCGAGCGGCTCAACAAGAAGGATCGCCACGAGCTGCGCCGCAAGCTGCGCCGGCTCGACACCGAGCGGCCCGGGTGGCGGACGGTCACCCTGGCCGAGCTCGGCCTAGCGGCGGCACTTGACGCCTTCCTGGCGCTTCTTCGGCGCAGCGGGTCCCACAAGGAGGCCTTCTTGACCGACGAGGTCGAGGCCTTCATCCGCCGTTCCTCGGAGAGACTTCACCAACGAGGCTGGCTCAGGATCCAGTTCGTAGAGGCAGGTGGGGAGCTGATCGCGGCGGCCCACGGGATCACAGTTTCTGGCACCTGGTACCTGTACAACTCCGGCTATGACCCCGCGTTGGCCGCGCTTTCGCCTGGGCTGCTCTGCGTTGCGGAAGGAATCCGGCTGGCGCTCGAGGAGGGCTGCCACCGCGCGGACCTGCTCCGCGGCAGCGAGGGCTACAAGTACCACCTCGGGGCCCAGGACCGTCCGTTGTGGCGCCTCCAGCTGACATCGGCCACTGGTGGGGAGGCATGCGGGTGAGGCGCTCAGCGGCGGCCTCGGGCGCGACGCCCGGGGAGACGGTCGCCTTCCTGTCGCTGCACGCCTCCCCCCTGGCCAGGCTGGGCGAGCGCGAGAACGGCGGGCTCAACGTCTACGTTCGCGCCGTTTGCGAGGAACTCGGAGCCAGGGGAATCCATACGGACATCTTCGTGCGCCGCACCCACCCCGACGACCCGGTCGAGCAGGCCATGGGCCCTCGCAGCCGGGTGGTCGCGATCGACGCCGGGCCCTGCCGGAGGCTTTCCAAGCCCCAACTCCCCGACACACGGGAGGAGTACCTCCGAGGGATCCGCGAGTTCGTGCGACACTCTGATCGGCGCTACGTCGCCGTCCACAGCCACTACTGGCTGACCGTCGACGTGGCCGCCGAGCTGGCCAGCCAACTGGGAGTGCCCTGGCTCCACACGGCCCATACCCTGGCCGCAGTCAAGCGGCAATACGGCTTCAACGGGGACGGACCGGGCAGGCTCCTGGCAGAGCGCCGCGCTGTGACTGCAGGGGCCCGCCTGGTCGCCAACACGCCAGGCGAGGCCCAGGCGCTGCAGCGGCTCTACGGGGCACGCCGAACGCAGCTGGCGGTGGCGCCGCCAGGCGTCGACCTGGTCCGGTTCCAGCCCCGGGACCCGAGCCGGCTCCGGCGGAAGCTCAAGCTCGAGGGGCGTCGCGTGGTGCTGTTCGCCGGCAGGTTGGAGCCGCTGAAAGGGCCGGATACGCTGCTCGACGCCTTCGGCCTCCTGGCAGCCCGGAAGGATGTGCTGGATCCGGTCCAGCTGATCTTCGTTGGGGACGTCAGCAGCGACGGCGCACTGGTGGACCAAAGGCGGGAGCTGGAGACCAGGGTGCACACGTTGGGGTTGCAGGGAACGGTCTGCTTCCTGGGGGCCCGGCCCCAGGATCGCTTGGCGCTCCTGTACTGCTTGGCTGACGTGGTCGTGGTCCCCTCCCACACGGAGTCCTTCGGGCTCGTGGCCCTGGAGGCTCAGGCGTGCGGGACGCCGGTGGTGGCAGCCTCAGTAGGGGGACTGCGCGATGTCGTGGCCCACGGGAGGACGGGGTACCTGGTGGATGGCCACGACCCCGCCGCCTTCGCGGATGCAATCGCGCGGGTGCTCGCTGCTCCCCCCGAGGAGCGAGGTCGGATGCGCCAGGCCGCTCGGGAGAGGGCCGAGAGTTTCAGCTGGGAGCGCACCGTGGACCTCTTGTTGCCCGAGTACGGGCTCGCGGCCCGGCTGGCGGCGGGGACCGGCCCAGGGACCTGAGCCGCTCTGGCTCCCTCCCCCCAGCCGGTCCAGAATCTCGGCGCCCGGCCTCAGCCGCCTCGGCAAGAGGTCCTGGGCTGCCTGGCGAGGGAGCCGCAACGGCCGGGTCCGCCTCTCCCGGGCGAGGTCGCCCCGCAGGTCGCCCAGATCGCTGAGGCCAGGAGGAGCGGCCGCCATGGAGGTGGTCCCCCAACCGGACCGGAGCGCTAGCGGGAGCACCAACGCAGGCTCCCCGAAGCAGAGCTGGCCCGCGGCTCCCTGGTTCAGACCTCCCGGGCCCCTGGCAGCGATCGCCGGCACAGCGGCTCTGGTGCGTATCCGCCGAGGGAGTCAGGTGACGGCGGGTGCAGAAGGCCTCGCGGGATGCCCGGGCCCGGGTTCAGCTCCCGCTGAAGGCGGGTGGGCCGGCGTCGAGGGAGTTGGATCTGGAGAAGTCGGTCAGGCGCTCCACCCCGGTGCCATCGTCGTTGGCCAAGAAGACCTGCACGTTTCCGGACACGCTCAGGCTGTACGCGACCTGGCGGCCAGAGGAAGTCGCGGCGGCCGCCAGCGGGTACTGGCCGCCCTCGCCTCGCACGATCACCGACTCGCTCCCCGTGGTGGTGGAGACCGCCGCCAGCGCTCCCGAAGGCTGCCGCACCAGGATGGTGTCCAGGTCTAGGAAAGCCAGGGGCTGACCCACCGCTGCCGCGACCAGATTGAGTGGAGAGCTGGCCTGAAGGGGCTGGTACAACCAGAGCGCCAGACTGGACCCCGTGCCCACGCCGAAGGCGAGGCTGGAACCGTCCGGGCTCCAGACCGGATCGTTCTCCGACGCCGAGCTGCTGCTCGATGTGGGCAGGAAGGTGATCGCCTTGAGCGCTGGGCTGAGCAGGGCCACCCGAGTCTGGCCGGTGGAGGGAACCGCCACGGCCGCGACCACCTGGCCGTCCGGCCGCCAGCTGAGCGGCCCGCGCATGTTCAGGGACGACGCCAGGGTCACCGAGGTGGCGCTGGACACCGTGTAGACCCGAAGCGCTCCGGAGACGACGAAGGCCAGCTGCTGGCCGTTCGAACTCCAGGCCGCGCTGGTGCTCCCGGTGCTGCCCAGGACGGTTGAACTCTTGCCGGTGCTGAGGTCGATCACCTGGATCGGCTGGCTGCCGGCCATCTCAATTGCCAGCCGGAGGCCGTCCGGCGAGGGCCAGGTGCACAGGTAGTGCTCTCCGGCTGGCGCCGTGGCCAGGACCCGGATCGCGGGCGGGTCTCCAGGGAGCTGGGGCGCGGACGCGGCCAGCACCTGGGTGTAGTCGGAGTCGGAGGGACCGGCGGGGAAGATAACTGCGGTGGTGCTGCCCAGCTTCCCCACCGTGAAGTGCACGAGCGCCGGTCGCTGGAGCCGGTTGCCATCGACGTCCAGCGCCCTCCTGGCTACCGTGAGGGTGTAGGCAGTCCCCGGAGCCAACGGCTGGACCGGCTCCAAAAGGAAGCGCCCGGGGACCTTGCTGCTGCGGGCGAGCAGGTATCCCCCCACCGGCTCGGGAGAGAGGGTGATCGCTCGCTTCACAGCCCCGGGAGACATGTCCCGGCTGAAATTGATCGAGATCGCCTGGTCGGGTCCGATGGTGCCGCCGTTGGGGGGAGAGGTGGCGGAGACCTGAGGTCCGCCCTCGGTCGAGAACTCCCAGGAGTGAGACAGCGAGTTCACCGCGCCGTCGGCCGCCTCGACGCCACCCAGCAACTGGACCCTGTAGGTGGTGATCACCGCCCAGGAGTGGTCCGGGTGGATCAGGCGCATGACTCGAGGGCTGGCCCACACGAAGCGGCATCCCGTGGGCTCGCCCCGGGCCGCGCGGGACACCGAACAACCCGGGGTGGGGCGACCTTTGCGGGTGCGCAGGCGAAGCCGGGACTCGACCGAGCGCTCATTCATCGCACTGTCGAAGGTGATGACCAGAGGATCGCTGGTGTGCACCGCTCCCTGGCTGGGGGCGGGCGACACGTTGGTGATCTGAGGTGGGCCGAGGGGACCGCAGGCGGCCAGGAGGGCGGCAGCGAGGAGGGCAGGGAATAGGGCGGCAAGGAGCGCGGGGCGCATGGGACTGGCCGCTCCGCGCCGCATCCGCCGACCGGTCAGCCGATCTCCGACAGCTCGATTACCGGTTCCGGCCCGGCGGGTGACGAGACCACGTCGATCCGCGCTTCCCGCTCCGCGCAGGCTGCGGCTCCAACCCCGGGTCCGTCGGTCATCTCCGGGCTGGCCGAGCCGTAGCTCGCCTTGGCCCGTCCCTCGGTTACCAGGACCACCGAGACCTGGTCTCGTCCCGAGCTCACCAGGATGCCGCCGCTGACCGGCTGCTCGCCGATGAACTCCAAGAGGGCGTCGAAGTCGACGATCCGGGAGGGCAGCTGGTAGAAGACCGTGCTGGCCACCACCAGTCCGCTCAGTGAGCCGATCAATTCGCCGGGAAGTTCGACGGCGTCGATCAGGCCCTCGCCCGAGGCTACCCCGCGGACAACCTCCTGGAGTGCGGCCTTGGCCCGCCGGTAGGAACCGCCCGAGCGTTGCTGGGCCTGGAGGATCGCTCCATCCCGCAGCAGGATGTGACCGATGCTCTGGGGGTCCTTCTCCCCTCGGATGCTGACATAGCCAGAGAAACTATCCTGGCTGAGGGTCTTGAGCAGCATGGGGAAGTTGAGGAAGCTGGCCTTCAAGCCGCTGTGCAGTGGGGTGCCGCTTGGCATCGGAATCACCATCGAGAGCTGAGTCTTGCTTGCCCCCGCGACCGGACGAGGAGGCGCGCCGCCAGGCCCCGAGGCCCGTGGGGACGGTGCCGTCGGGTGGGTGGGCAGCGCCGGCCGAGACCTCTCGATGCTGGGGCCAGGCGCAGCCACGGTCTTGGGCGCCGGCCAGCCCGGTGTCGGTGCCGGCTCGGGAGCCAGTGGAGCAGCGGATGCCGGAGAAGCCGCCGCCACCGGCCAGGGCTGGGGACTGAACCTTTCCGGGGCGGACGGAGCCGGAGCCTGGTAGGACGGAATGTCGTTCGGTTCCCCGACCGCCGCGGCCATCTCGGTGCGCCGGGCACCTCCCCGCCACTCGTCGGCACCGACGCCGAGGGTTGCCTCAGACCGAGCCGAACCGGCAGAACCGGTGACCGCCACCGCGACCTCGGCTGGAGCAGCGGCCGCCGCACGGTCCTCGCGGCGGGTCCGCCACTCGGCCAAGAGGTCTTCGGTGGAGCTGTTGATGGTCTCCTCCGGGGGCAGTTTGGCCCGCGGGTTGAAGTTGTACTCGCCGTCTTGCCAGCCCAGGGCGTCGATGACTGCCGACTCGCCCTCACCAACCGCGCTCATCGCGTGGAAGAGGTGGCCGAAGAGGAAGTGGAGTGAACACTGGTTCCCATCGCTGGCAAGTGAGAGGGTTCCCGTCGCCCGTTCCTGCTGCATGGTCTGGAGCAGTTCGGCGACAGTGTCCGGTTCGATGCTGCCCTGGTTTTGCATCCTCGCGAATAGCTCCTTGGCGCAACCCGAACTAAACTCGAGTCCGCCCTCCCCGCTGGCGGTCGGCGCGATACTAGCACAGGCCAGCTCACAATTCCGAGGCGCGCCGGCTGGGTGGCGGGCACCGTCTGCCAGAATGCCCGCGTGATTCCGCCGACGACGTTGGGGGCAGCCGCGCGGTGGGACGGCAGGCTCCAAGAGTGGCCAGCGGCAAACCTGCTCCAGTCCCATGCCTGGGGAGAGGTTCAGGCCCGGGCCGGCTGGGAGACCCGCCGCCTGGAGGTCCAGACCTCAGGCGGCGTGCTTCCGATCTCCGCCCTGGTGACCCCCGTCGGACTGGGCGGCTTCTCGCGCATCTACGTGCCCAGAGGGCCGGTCTGCGCGCCATCAGACCAGGCCGCGTTCAGGGAGGCGATGCAGGCTCTGCTGGAGCTCGGGCGGGAGCGGCGGGCGCTAGCCTTGGAGGTGGAGGTCCCCTGGGCGGAGGGCAGCCTACCGCCCGGCCATCCCTGGCTGGAGTGGGAGCCGGTGCACCCCCGCCAGCCCCTCGCAACCGTCGAAGTGGACCTCAGGAGGGAGCCAGACACCATCCTTGCCAGCTTTCACTCCAAGACCCGCTACAACATCCGGCTGGCGGAAAGGGGAGGCGTGGTGGTCAGGGAGGACGCGACCATCGAGGAGCTCATCGGCTGCATCCGGGTCACCGAGGCCAGGCAGGGGATCCACCTGCCCAGCAGCCGCCACCTTGCGGCGGTGGCGGAGCAGCTCGGCCAAGCTGTCCACATTCTGGCTGCGGAGGTGGAGGGCGAGGTGGTGGCCGCCATCCTCACCGCCTCTTTCGCGGGACAGACCATCTATCTGTACGGAGGGGCCACCTCGCGGCATCGGGAGCGGATGCCCAACCAGCTCCTCCAGTGGCGGGCGATGCTGCTCGCCCGCACCGAAGGCTGCCACGGGTACGATCTCTGGGGGATTCCGGAGAACGACGAACCCGACCATCCCTGGCGGGGCCTGGCTCAGTTCAAGCGAGGTTTTGGGGGTCGGCAGATCCGCTACGCGGGGGCCAGATCTATGCAGCTCCATACCGGTGGCAGGGCGGTCTTGGCCCTAGCGGACATGGCGCGCCGCAGGGTGAGGAGCCGGGGACGGCGATGAAGCGGGACGAGGTGCGCGAGAACGGAGATTCCTACTTCCCCACCTACGAGGAGCTGGCCGCC
The DNA here is from genome assembly GCA_049518775.1 of Candidatus Dormibacteria bacterium. Classification (GTDB taxonomy): domain Bacteria; phylum Chloroflexota; class Dormibacteria; order Aeolococcales; family Bog-877; genus Bog-877. The sequence goes on along the minus strand of JBEKRL010000001.1, from coordinate 41,106 downwards.
GAACTTCTGGAGGGGCTGGAGAGGGCCTCATTGATCGTCCAGGACGTGGCCCACGAGATCGAGCCGAGCAGCGGAGAGCGGACCTTCCACGCCACGGTTAGGCTTCCGGCCAGCGAGCCGCCCCATCGCTACGCCGCGACCGTGCATTTCCATTGGGACGCGCTGCTCACCTATGTGGGCGCCTACGGACCAGGCAGTGAATGCGAGCTCTACCACGACGAGGAGGAGGTCTGCGGTCACCGGCGGAGCTCGGCTCGGCCGTTCGTGGAGGTGGTGGTGGAGTATGACTTGGGCGACGGCGGCTACCAGCTGAGCGAGCTGACCGAGCTCCAGTCCTGGATCGGGACGGTGAACGGGCTGCTCAGCCGGGCGGTCCCCGACCAGGAGGGACGGGCGGTTCGGGTGGGACTGGTGCTCCGGGAGGGGGGCATGTGGGTTGACCGCTTCTACGCCGAGCAGGCCTGGTATCTGGATCTCAGCGAGCCCCCCCAGGTCGACCCTGCGTGCAGGGTCATCGCCAGCACGCTGAAAGCCACCCCAGCCCTGGCGGACCGGCTGCCGCTGTAGTCCCCCCGGGCTATCGAAGGGCCCAGCTGCCGGTGAGCAACTGGCGGGCCAACTCCCGAATCGAGATGCCCAGGACCGGGTGGCTCCAGTCCGGGACCAGCTCGGCGGCTCCTCGCAGCAGGTAGGGTCTGGTCAGGAGCCCTGGATGGGGCACCGTCAGCTCCTCGGTCTCCCAGCTCTGCCTCTCGATCAGGATGATGTCCACGTCGAGGGAGCGAGGCCCATGGGCCACGCTCCGGCGGCGGCCGGCCCGCCCCTCGGCCGCTCGGGCCAGGGCGAGCCACTGGGGGCCACTTCTCAGGTCTCGGAGGAGCAGCAGCTGATTCAGAAAGTCCTCCTGAGGCGGTGTGCCGAGGGCATGGGTGTGCCACCGAGGGCTGCTTGCCAGCAGCGCAGCACCAGCCTCCAGCAGGGCGACGGTCCCCAGGTCCAGGTTGACTTCCCGCGGAGCCAGGTTGCTGCCCAGTGCCAGCAGCGCCGTCGTGCCCTGCCTCGGGCCCCTCTCAGCCGGTGCCGGCATCCCGGCTCAGGATGGGGAACGCCGGGAGAGCTCGTCCATCACCCGGGCGACGTCGCGGATCTGGCCCACGTCGTGAACCCGCACGATGTCGGCTCCGTTGGCCACCGACCAGGCCACGGTTGCCGCCGTGCCGAGCAACCGAGTCCCCACCGGGCGCTCGTCCAGGAGCCAGCCGATCAGAGACTTTCGTGAGGTCCCGACCAGGACCGGACATCCGAGCAACCTCAGCTCGCAGAGCCTGCGCAGAACCGCGTAGCTCTGCTGCGGGCCCTTGCCGAAGCCGATTCCCGGGTCAACCACCACCCGCTCCCGCGGGATCCCCGCCTCCTCAGCGATGCGGAGGGAGAAGCGCAGCTCTGCCTGGAGCTCCCCCATGAGATCGCGGTACTGGGGCTCCGTCCGATTGTGCATGCACACCACCGGGACCCTCGCCCGGGCCACCACTCCGGCCATCTCAGGATCACGGCGGAGCCCCCAAACGTCGTTGATCGCGTCGGCCCCGGAGTCGAGGGCCGCCCTTGCCACCTCGGCCTTGCTGGTATCCGCGAAGACCGGCACCGAGAGCTCCCTCCGGATCAACGTCAAGGCGGGCACCAGCCGATCGATCTCATCCGCGGCCGAGACGGGTCGATACCCGGGCCGGGTGCTCTCGGCCCCCAAATCGATGGCGTCGGCCCCCTCGCTGACCAACAGCCGAGCCCTCTCCGCAGCCGCTTCGGGGCTGCTGCCGACTCCGTCTCCGCTGAAGGAGTCGGGGGTCACATTGACCACCCCGAGCAGGTACGTGCGCTCCCCGAACCGCCACACCTGATGGCCCAGCCGCAGGGCCGGTGCCGGCCCCCGGAAGCGCTCCAGCGCCTTCTGGAGCTCCACCACCGGGGGACCTGCCCGCTGCTCCGGAGGAAGGCTGCTCAGCGCTTCCGAGATCGCGCCGATCCGGCCTGAGAGCGACAGGGAAAGGCTGTGGGAGCCGGCGCCGAGCTCGGGCCGGAACTCCGCCAGCGCGACCGCCAGTTCCTCGAGCTTGGCCCCGCCCTCGACCCGGAGGCTGAGCTCACTCTCCCCGCTCAGGGTTGAGAGGTCCGGGTACGGGGTCCGCAGCCTGACCACCGGCACCGGCCGCTGCTCGACGGGCACGGGCAAAGTCTGCGCCAGCTCCTGGCCCGGGTGGCGGCTGATCCCTAGAATCAGGGCGGCATGACAGAGGGCACGAGCGGACCCGGGATGAACGTGGCCATCCTGGGCCACAGCCACGACGGAAAGACGACCCTGGCGGAGTCGCTGCTCTTCGCCGCCGGGGCCTCCCCTCGGCTGGGCTCCACCGACCAGGGAACGGCGCTGCTCGACTACGAGCCGGAGGAGCAGCGCCGCCACATCTCGGTCCAGCTGGGGATCGCCCACCTCAGGTGGAAGGACGTGGGGCTGGCACTGCTGGACACTCCCGGCTTCCAGGACTTCGAAGGAGAGGTGCGGGAGGCGTTGGCGGTGGCGGACGCCGCGCTGCTGGTGGTGGCGGCCACCTCTGGTGGGCTGCTCCCCGTCGGCGCCGAAACCTCCTGGGACCTGATGGCCGAGCGTGGACTCCCGCGCCTGATCGTGATCACCAAGCTGGACAAGGAGCACGCCGACTTCGAGGCCACCTATGCCAGCTTGCAGCAGCGGCTCGACCCCAAGCCGATCGCCCTCCAGATCCCGATCGGCCAAGAGCGCTCCTTCAAGGGAGCGGTCGACCTGCTCTCTGGCCGGGCGATGATCTTCGACGCCAATGGCGGATACGCTGAGGCCGACTGCCCGACGGAGCTTGCGGACCAGGCCGCCAAGCGTCGGCAGGAGTTGGTGGAGGCGGTGGCCGAGACCGACGACGCCCTGCTGGAACGGTACCTGGAGGGCCAGGAACCGTCCCGGGAAGAGCTTCAGGAGGCTCTCCGTCTGGCTTCTTCCAAGGCCAAGCTGGCCCCGGTCCTGGTGGCGGCCCCCATCCAAGCCCTGGGGGCGGGGCCGGTGCTCGACTCCCTGGTCAGCTACCTCCGCCCGAGTGCCAGCGCCGCCCAGGTGCAGGGTGCCCCCACGCTGTTCTTCTTCAAGACCGTGGCCGACCCGTTCGGCAAGATCTCCTACTTCCGGGTGGTGAGCGGGGCCCTCAGGGGCGACGCCCACCTCTTCAACCCTCGCACTGGCGAGGAGGAGCGGATCGCCCGGCCGATGAGGCCCAGGGGCAAGACCCTGGAGCCGGTGGAGCAGCTGGGAGTCGGGGAGATCGGGGCCGTCACCAAGCTTCTCCACATCGGGACCGGGGACACCCTGGGGCCGAAGGGGACGGCCGCCCAGGCCCGGCTGGAGTTCCCGCCCACCTCGTACACCATGGCGATCCGGCCCAAGTCCAAAGGAGATGAGGAAAAAATCAACGCCGGGCTCAACCACATCCTGGAGGAGGACCCCACCCTGCGGATCGAGCGTGATCCCGACACCCATGAGACCCTCCTCCACGGCCTCGGCGACGTCCATCTGGACGTGACCTTGGAGAAGCTGCGGCGCAAGTACCAGGTGGAGGCCCTCCTGGCGGTGCCCCAGGTCCCGTACCAGGAGGCGATCCGCGGCGCCGCGCGGCAGCAGCACAAGTACAAGAAGCAGTCAGGAGGCGCCGGCCTCTACGGCGACTGCACCATCGAGCTCGAACCGCTGCCGCGGGGAGAAGGATTCGTCTGGGAGGACAAGATCTTCGGCGGCTCGATCCCCCAGCAGTTCCGGCCCTCGGTTGAGAAGGGCGTGCGGCAGACCCTGGAGCAGGGGGTTCTGGCCGGCTACCCGATCGTCGACGCCAAGGTCCGGCTGGTGGATGGCTCGACCCATCCTGTGGACGGCAAGGACATCGCCTTCCAGCTGGCCGGCGCCATGGCCATGCGGGAGGCTGTGGAGAAGGCTGGCGCCTACCTTCTCGAGCCCGTCATGGACGTGGAGGTGATCGTCCCTTCAGCCAACATGGGAGACGTGATCGGCCACCTCAACTCCCGGCGGGGCCGCATCGGAGGCATGACCCCGATGGGAGGTGCGCTGGAGCAGGTCACCGCCAAGGTGCCCCTGGCCGAGATGTACCGGTTCCCGGTCGAGCTGCGGGCCATGACCCAGGGCCGCGGCCGCTACAGCATGAGCTTCAGCCACTATGAGGAGGTGCCGCCGCAGGTGGCTCAGCCGATCGTTGAGGCCCGCCGGCAGCTCCTCCATGGCCGGGATTCCGCCACCTCCTGACGGAGTGGTCCCCCGCAGGTGGGGTATGGTTGCACGAGCAACTAAGTTGCTGGATCCAACCGATCTCGTCAGGAGGCCCCATGCCAGCCATCACCGCCAATCCCCTCGCCCTACCGAGACTTCGTCAGCTCGACGAGTCCCTGACCGTCAGCCGGGCAGTGACCTCGATCACGTCCGCTCCGAACGCGCTGGAGGGTGAGGGCTTCCCGGTCAGGCGCGCGTTCGCCGGGGTGAGCAAGGCCCAGCTGGACCCCTTCGTGCACATGGACCAGATGGGTGAGGTGGAGTACGCCCCCGGGGAGCCCAAGGGCACCCCATGGCATCCCCACCGTGGCTTCGAGACGGTGACCTACATGATCGACGGCTCCTTCCAGCACCAGGACTCAAACGGCGGCGGAGGCCTGATCACCAACGGTGACACCCAGTGGATGACGGCCGGAGCCGGGATCCTCCACATCGAGACCCCACCTGAGCGGCTGGTGGTCTCGGGAGGCCTGTTCCACGGCATCCAGCTCTGGGTGAACCTGCCTGCCGCCCTGAAGTGGGTGGCGCCCCGCTACCAGGACATCCGGGCCAGCAGGGTGACCCTGCTCTCCTCGAGCGACGGGGGGGTGTTGATCCGGGTCATAGCCGGGGAGGTGGATGGACGCCCGGGGCCGGGCATCACCCACACGCCCATCGCTCTGGTCCACGCCACCCTCAGCCGCGGGGCCCAGCTGGTGCTCCCCTGGCGTCCCGACTTCAACGCCCTCGCCTATTCACTAGCGGGAGCGGGGAGGGCCGGTGCCGGCCCCAGGTTCGCGATGGGTCAGCTGGTTGTGTTCGGGGCCGGGGACTACATCAGGATCCAGGCCGATGAGGAGCAGGAGAGCCGCAGTCCAGCCCTGGATGTGCTGATCCTGGGGGGCCGGCCGATCCGCGAGCCGGTCGCCCAGTACGGTCCGTTCGTGATGAACAGCAGTGAGGAGTTGGCGCAGGCGTTCGCGGATTTCCGGGCCGGGAGGCTAGGGACCGTGCCCGCCGGCCAGCTCGAAGGCTGCGGCCGCAGCTGATCCTGCCGCAGGGCAGCGGTGGCGGCGGCACAGCCACGACGCCGTGCCCCAGGGCGGCCAGCAGCTGATCTCCTCTCATACCCCGAGCCGCCCGGGGACCCGCTCGCGGAGATCAGCCGGGCACGAAGCTGAGCCGCACCCGGCGGAGGTCGGCGTCTTCGTTGGTGTCGATCAGGGCCAGGCTCTGCCACGCTCCCAGCAGAGGGATCCCGTTCAGCACCGGCACCAAGACCGAGCTGCCCAGGACGGCGGGCAGGAGGTGGTCGGCTCCGTGGCCGCGGGGACCGTGCCGGTGCTGGTAGCTGGCGCCTCGGGGCAGCACCTGCCCGAGCCACTCCACCAGGTCGCCTTCGCCGCCAGCGCCCAGCTCAATCAGCACCAGCGCGGCGGTGGCGTGGGGCACGAAGGCGTGGGCCAGGCCATCCCCTTTGCCCGAGCAGAACCTCCGGAGGCTGTCGGTTAGGTCCACCACGATCGCCGTCGACGTGTCGACCCGCAGCTCCTCGGAGATCAGGGCCGCGCCCTCAAGCCCGGCGCCCTGGCCGCCCGGAGCTCATGACGTGCCCGGGCCAGGCCCGCCCGAGGCCAGGCCCAGAGCTCCGGCCAGGGCCAGACCCGCCAGCGTCTTGGCATCGCGCAGCCCCCCTCGGCTGGCCAGTTCGGCAATCTGCTGCCCGGTGAACGAGCGGGTCTCCAGCAGCTCGTCGGGGTCGGGATGGGGGTTGCCAACCCGGGTCAGGCCGGTCGCCCGGAAGTACCAGAGCAGCTCGGTGCTGTACCCCGGAGCCAGGAAGGTGGCCCCCAGACCGAGCCAGGACTCGGCCGCGTAGCCGGTCTCTTCGGCGAGTTCGCGGCGGGCCGCCTCAAGCGCGGACTCCCCCGTTTCCCTTCCCCCGGCGGGGATCTCCCACAGGAGTTCTCCGGCCGGATGACGATATTGCCGCACCAGCAGCACCGAGCCGTCCTCGGCGACGGCCACCACTCCAACCCCTCCTGGGTGGTGCACCACCTCGCGCTCAGCCTCGGCACCGTTGTGCAGCCGGACCCGGTCCACTGTGACACGGATGAGGCGCCCGGCGAAGCGCTCCTGACTGCCGATGAGGACCTCGGGTCCCAGTTCCTGGTTGAGCATGCGGATCTGAGGATAGGCCAATCGAGCCGCCGCTATGATGGCGCCGATGTCGGCTGCTGCTGCCTACCGCAACCCGTACGAACTGACCGCGCTGCAGATTGCCGCGGCGCGAGTCCAGCTCACCTTCCGCTCCCGGCACTGCCGCACCGCGCACCAGCGGCTCCAGATGTCGGACGAACTCCTGGAACATGTGGAGCGCTGCCGGCTCCAGTCCCACAGGTTCATCTCCGGGCGGGTCTGGGAGCAGGTGGCGGCGCTCACCAACTCGGTCGATCCCCGTCTGCGGCTGGAGCTGGGCCGGGATCGTCACCCGGACCATGTCGGCGAGATCCTGTTCGAGGTCCAGGCCCGGCTGATGCGGGCCGCCCAGGACGAGCGGCACCGCGGCCTGGCGCCGGTGATCCCGCTCTTTCGTCAGCCGTAGCTCCGGCGGGGACGGCTCGGCCGTGAGCGACTGGGCCATCACCGCCGGTGGCACCCTCGGCTTCGATGACCTCACCACCCCGGCGGGCACGGTGCACGCCGTCCCCGGCGGATCGGCGCTCTACTTCACCCTGGCGGCCTGCCGCCACTGCCCCGTCCGCCCGGTTGCAGCGATCGGTGCCGATGGAGAGGAGCTGGCATCGCTTCTGGCCCGGCCCGGGGTAGCCCTGGAGGGGGTGGAGCGGATCGCCGGCCCAACCTACCGCTGGCGGGCCGTTCATGGGGCTGATGCCGCCGTTCCCCTCGAGGAGCAACAGGCCCTGGGGGTGTACGAAGGTTGGCGGCCGCGGACACGAGGAGCCGCGCTTCGCAGCCGCATCCTCTTCCTGGGCTCGATGCCGCCCCAGGCGCAGCTCGACCTGCTCGGGTTGCTCCCCGGTTCGGAGTTGGTGGCCCTCGATACCATGCGGGACTTCATCGCCACCCAAAGGGGACTGCTCCTGGAGCTGGCGGCCGCCGCAGACCTCGTGTTCGTCAACCGGGCCGAGCTGGCCGCACTGGCCGGGGCCCAGGGGACGGCGGCCGAGGCGGCCCGCTCCCTGGTCGGCCGGGGCAGGCTTCGGGCTATCGTCCTCAAGGAGGGCAAGGCGGGGGCGACCCTGATAACCGCTACACGGGAGCGATCCTTCCCGGCCGCCAAGGTGGAGCGGGTGATGGACCCGACCGGGGCCGGGGACGCCCTGGCTGGGGGCCTGCTGGGGCGGATGGCCCAGCTGAAGAGGACCGACGAGGCGGCTGTGGAGGAGGCGATGCTTGCCGGCCTCGACTGCGCCGCCAAGGCCATCTCTGGGTTCGGCACGGCTGGCCTGGTGGCCGCGCCAGCTTCCTGACCAACCGGGCGAAGGATCCTGGCCCCCGGGTCAGCTCAGCCACGCCCGCCCCGTCGGCCAAGGGATCTCCGCCCCTGCCGGCCCGGCCGGGGCGGGCGATCCTCAGGGATGAACCGCTCGTCTCCTTCGCCTCGTCACCCCCGGTGGCAGAGTTGGGATGTGGCCGAGCGCTGGCACCGCTACCGCCACCGGGCCGTGATCGGGACGGCCTAGCGGGCGAGGGCGACTTGAGCGATCTTGACCGCGAGCACGAGCACGGCCACCACCAGGTAGCCGCGGAGGACGAACATGCCGATGCGCTGTGCCCGCGACCACACGGGTGGCTTGAGGTCGGCCAGAGGCGGCATCCGCCACAGGTGGCGATCACCTCCCACCGAGCGCTGGCGCTCGGGGTCGGTCCCCTTTCGCCTCCGGGAGGCTATCTCGAACCAGACCAGGCCGGCGGCACCGATCAGGACCACACCTCCGGTGAAGGGACCAAGGGGCAGGGAGGGGAAGACGGTGGTGACGGTGAGGATGAGGGAGAGCAGGACCAGCACCGAGACGATCACGCTCGCGACCACGTTCTGGCGCATGGAGTTGACCCAGGGGCCCAGCACCTCGGCGTCGTTGCAAAGCAACAGGAGGAACACGATCGCGGAGGGGAGCAGCACTCCCGCGAGGACCTGGACACCTGTGGTCATGAGGCCGAGCGGGGTTCCGGGAATGAGAACGATGCCCGCCGCCAGAGCGATCATGGCGGCGAAGCTCAGGTAGAAACCTTTGGCCTCCCGGATGCTGCGGTGCAGCGAATGGCGGAGGCCGAAGATGTCGCCGAGGGCGTAGGAGGTGGCCAGGGTCACCGCCGAGGCGCCGATCACTGACGCGTTGACCAGGATCACCGCGAATATGGCCCCCGATGCCGAGCCCGCCTTGTGGCTCAGCCCCTCGGCCACGGTCAGCCCCGACCCGAAATGTCCGGCGAGGTTGCTGTGAGAGAAGGCGAAGGCGGCGGCGATCATCAGCGCGGCCGCCCCCGCGGCGGTGAGCACCGCCCCGATCGAGGTGTCGGCGAGCTCGTACTTGAGCCACCTGGTCGTGATCCGCTTGTCGATCACGTTCGACTGCTGGAAGAAGAGCTGCCAGGGGGCGATGGTGGTGCCCACCACGGCGATCACGAACAGCACTGCGGTGGAGTCGAAACCGCCCTTCACGCCGGGGTGGGTCAGGCCGGTGAGCACCGGGACCGCGGTGGGGTGCGAGAGCGCGGCCAGGGGGAACATCAGGAGGCTGGTGATGATGAAGACGAACATGAAGCGCTCCCAGCGCTGGAAGCTTCCAGTCGCGACCATGGCCAGAAGTCCGATCGCCACGACCGGGACGGAGGCCAGCGGGGTGATCCCGAAGTAGCGCAGGCCGAGGTCCACTCCGATGAACTCGGTCACCAGGGTCAGGAAGTTGAGCAGGACGAGGTCGCCCACCGAGAAGGCCGCCCAGAAGCGCCCGAACCGCTCCCTGATGAGGCGCGCGTGGCCCACGCCGGTCACGGCTCCCAGCCGCACCACCATCTCCTGGGCGACGATGAGCGTGGGGACCAGCAGCACCAGCACCCAGAGCAGAGTCGTCCCGTAATCCTGCCCCGCCTGGGCGTAGGTGGCGACCCCTCCGGCGTCGTTGTCGCCCACCATCACGATCAGACCGGGCCCCATGATGGCGGCCAGCGTCAGGAGCCGGCGAGACCACGAACGCGGGCGACCGGCTTCCCACGCCGGGACGGTGCCGAGGGCGCCGCGAATCGCATCCTCGGGGGCTGGATCGAAGACCGCTGGGCGCGGTGGCGCGAGCGGGCCTTCCTCCTCTGACATCTACTGACCTCCTGGCGTGGTTACGTGTGCTCGACGTGCCAGCGCACGCCGGGGAGGCCGCCGCAGGTTTGCCTAGAGGCTCACGGCGTGCGCGACAGATGGCGGGCCAGGCGGTCTACTTGAACCGTCCATGCGCACCTCCATGCCCGGGTGGTCGACACCTCCCCAGACCGCCTATGAAATGGTCCGGGCCAGCATCGGGAACCGCGCCGCAGCGCGAGCTTATGCTACCAGGGTGAAGTTGTCCCGAGGTCCCCTGGCCCACCCTCCGCGGCGCCTCGCCTCCGGCTAGCCATGTCCTCCTCTCCCGGCTCACCTACCCGCCGCCCTCGAAGGCGGGTGCGGCGCCTGCTCACCAACCGCTCGGTCCAGACGTCGCTGGTCTCGCTGGCCAAGCTCCGGAATCTCTCGCCGGCCGACGAGGAGGGCCGAGGAGTCGGCCAGCTGGTGGACGTGGTGGTGCGCTGGACCGGCAGCGAGCCGTACCCGCTGGTCACGGGGATAGTGCTGCAGCAGGGGGACCGACAGGTGTTCCAGCCCGTGGCCAACATCCTGCGCCTCGACGGCAGGGGAGTGGTGGTCCGCAAGCTCGATCCGGCCGCCGCCGGCTTCGAGCGCCGCGAGGGCGAACTTCGCCTGGTCCGGGATGTCCTCCGGCGGCAGCTGGTGGATGTGGACGGGGTCAAGGTGCTCCGAGCCGAGGACCTCTTCCTGGCGCCGGTTCTCGGTCGCCTTCGACTGGTGGCCGTGACCGGCGGACCGAGCCCCTGGTGGGCGCGACGGGGACCGGGCGCCGCGGTCGGGCGCCGCCGGCTCGTCGACTGGTCGGCGGTCCACCCGTTCGGCGACCCCGGTTCACAACTGCGGTTGCATGTCCCCCACGAGGGCCTGCGGCGGCTCCACGCCGGCGAGCTCGCCGACCTGCTCGAGGAGCTTGATCAGCCGGCCCGCGATGAGTTGACGACGGCCCTGGACCCCGGGGCGGTCGCGGACGCGCTCGAGGAAATGGAGGCGGAGCGGATCGAGGACATCCTCCGCGACGCCCCCCCCAGGCGGGCCGCCGAGCTCATCTCGGCCATGGAACCGGACGAGGCCGTCGACGCCCTCCGAGACATGGAGCGCGCCGAGGCCGACGCCATACTGGCCCACGTGGCGCCCGAGGTCGCGCGCCAGCTCACCGACCTGCTCGGGTATCCGGAGACCATGGTGGGCGGGTTCATGACCACCGCGTTGGCCAAGGCCGCCCTGACGGCCACCGTGGCCGATGTCCGCCGCGAGCTGGCTGCCCAGAGAGCCCACAGTGCCGACATCGATTCCGTGGCGGTGGTCGACGAGAACGGGCGGCTGGTCGCCGACCTCCCCCTGTTTGACCTGCTGGTCGCCGACGACAGCACGGCACTCAGCGAACTGGTGCCGGACTCGCGCCCGGTGACCATCCACCCAGAGGCGTTCCTCGACGAGGTGGTCACCAGCCTCACCGAGGCCAGAGCCTCATCGGTGGTCGTCGTCGACCCTGAGGGCAGGCCCATGGGCCGGGTGCTCGCTGACGACGTGATCGATGCGCTCAAGGAAGGCGGGCTGAGGCTCAAGCTGCCCTGGCTCTTCCACTGAGGGCCGAGCAGGCCGTGGCTTGCGGCCGGCCGGGCAGGTGGGCCGGCCGGATATCCTGGGCTCGGAATGGCTTTCGACCAGATGGCTGACTTTGAGCGCGCCCTCGTCATAGTGGCCCATCCCGACGACGCTGAGTTCGGAGCCGCCGGCACGGTCGCACTCTGGGTGGACCGCGGCGTCGAGGTCGACTACGTGATCTGCACCGACGGAGCCGCTGGTGCCGCCGACCCCGACATCGACACCTCCAGGCTGCCCGCGATCCGCCAGGAGGAGCAACGGCAGGCGGCCGATATCCTGGGAGTGAAGGATGTCGTCTTCCTGGGACACCCCGACGGCGGGCTCCGGGCCAGCGACGAGCTCCGCCGCGAGCTGGTCCGGCTGATCCGCCGCTACCGGCCCGACCGGGTCATCTGCCAGAACGCGGTGCGCAACTACGCCAGCCTCTACGGCAACCACCCTGACCACCTCGCCGCCGGCCGGGCCGCGATCGAGGCGATCTACCCCTATGCCCGGAACCCCCTCGCCTTCCGGGAGCTGCTGGCTGAGGGCCTGGAGCCCCACTCGGTGCGCGAGGTGCTGGTCTCCGGCACCGACTCCCCCGACTACTTCGTGGACGTCGCCACCACGCTGGAGCGGAAGTTTGAGGCCCTGGCGTGCCACCGCAGCCAGCATCCTGCCGGCCAGGACCCGCGTCCTCGGGTCCTCACGCGAATGGCCCAGGCGGGTGAGGCGCAAGGGATCGCCTACGCGGAGTCCTTCCGCCGGCTGAGCAGCCAATAGGCTGGTGTCCAAGCGCACCGTCACCGTCCTGCACGGCGACCAGACCGGCGAAGAGTTGCTCATCGAGGCGCTGAGAATCCTGGAGGTGCCCGCGCTGGCCGCACACCTCACCTTTGAGCATGTCGATCTCAGCCTGGCGGCCCGACGCGCCAGCGGCAACGAGGTTGTCCACCGGGCGGCCCGCCTGATGCGGGCGAGCGGCCTCGGGCTCAAGGCGGCCACCGTGACCCCTGAGGGGCTGGACGAGGTCAGCAGCGCCAACGCCATCCTCCGGGCCGAGTTGGGCGGGGATGTCATCGTCCGCACCGGGCGGCGCATCCCTGGGGTTGCTCCCCTGGGGGGCGTGCATGCTCCGATCACGGTGGTCCGGATGGCGGTCGACGACGCCTACGGGGCGCTGGAGTGGCGGGTCGGTCGGGGTCCTGACGAGCTGGCCTACCGCACCACCAAGATCGGCCGGGAGCACTGCCTACGGGTGGTCGAGTACGCCTTCAACGATGCCGCACGCACCGGGGCCACCGTCTTCGGAGGCCCCAAGTTCACCGTCTCCCGAGTCTACGAGGGGATGCTCAAGGAGGAGATGGACGCGGCTGCTCTGCGCCACCCGTCGGTCGCCTACGAGCCCCACCTGATCGACGCCACCTTCGCCCTGATGCTGACCCGTGACGACGCCCTGGTGATACCGGCCCTCAACCGCGATGGCGACATCCTCTCCGACCTGGTGCTGGCCCTCTTCGGGACCCTGGCCGGAAGCGAGTCGCTCCTCATCGGTTTCGAGGATGCCGTCCATCCCCAGGTGGTCATGGCCGAGGCCCCCCACGGAACAGCCCCGGCGCTGGAGGGGCGCGACATCGCCAACCCCATGGCCATGATCCTGGCCGCAGCGGCGCTGCTGGAGCACTCCGGCGACGCCCCCCTTGCCCGGTGCGGCGGGGCGGTCAGGGCGGCGACCATGAAGGCGGTCTTCGACGGGGTGCGTACCGCCGACCTGGGCGGGCAGGCCCGCACCGGGGAATTCACCACGGCGGTCCTGGAGCGGCTCCAGGTCTGACCCTGCACCTTGGGGGGACCAGGTGATCTCCTCCGGGCTGGGTATACTCGGGTGGAGGAAGAGATGGACATCTTGGCGTTCCTGAGAGAGAGAGCCGGAGCCTTCCGCTGCCCCATGTGTCGCCGCTCCTTGGCCGACTGCAAGCTGAGGCAGCTCGACCACGAGGGCCCCAAGTACACAGTCGAGGTGACCTGTCGCAACTGCGAGCTGGCCTTCCTGGTGGCGCTGGAGTTGGCCAACAGCGACGTGGTGGAGGCCGAGAGGGACGGTGAGCAACCTGAGCTGGTTGCCGGTGCCGCCCCTCGGGGGGACCCCATCTCCAACGACGAGTTGCTGGAGCTTCACCGAGCGCTGAGCCGCCACTCCGGCCTGATCACCGACCTGCTCCAGGAGAGAGCGGACGGCTGACGCCCCTGGCTTCGGGCTGCTCTCGGCGCCCATCTACCTCGACCACGCCGCCACCACGCCGATCCGAGCCGAGGTGCTGGAGGCGATGGCTCCGGCGCTGGTCCAGAGCTTCGGCAACCCGTCCAGCGTTCACAGCGTCGGTCGGGCAGCGAGGGCGCTCGTGGACACCGCTCGAGATCGGCTCGCCGGGGTGCTCCACGCCCGTCCTCGGGAGATCGTCTTCACCGGTGGCGGCAGCGAAGCCGACAACCTGGCTCTGCGGGGCGTGAGTCGCCGGGCGAGCCGGAAGGGAAGCCACCTGATCGTGTCCGCGGTCGAGCACGAGGCGGTCCTGGAGACCGCGCGGGACCTCGAGCAGTTCGGCTGCGAGCTCACGGTTCTTCCCGTCGACCGCTCCGGGCGGGTGCGGTGCCAGGACCTCGCGGCCGCGCTCCGACCCGACACCGTCCTGGTCTCGGTGATGCTGGCCAACAATGAGGTGGGTACCGTCGAGCCAGTGCAGGAGCTGGCGGCTCTGGTCCATGAGCGCTCCCAGGCCGTCTTCCACACCGACGCCACCCAGGCCCTGGGCAAGCTGTCGGTCGATGTCAGTGAGCTGGGGGTGGACATGCTCACCATCTCAGCCCACAAGGTCTGCGGGCCCAAGGGGGTGGGGGCCCTCTATGTCCGCCACGGGGTTGAGCTCGACCCGATCATCACCGGGGGCGGTCAGGAGCGGACCCGACGCTCGGGCACCGAGAACGTGCCCGGGATAGTCGGCCTTAGCGTTGCCGCCGAGCTGGCGGATGCGGAGCGGACCTCAGAGATGGCCCGCCTGGGCGGGCTGGCGGCCCGACTCGGCCAGCTGGTCCAGGCCGGGGTTCCCGATGCCCTCGCCACCGGGGCGCCTCCAGGGCAACGGCTCCCTAACTTCGTGACGTTCGCCTTTCCCGGAATCGAGGGTGAGCTTCTCCTGCTCCGGCTCGACCGGGCCGGCCTCTGCGCCTCGGCGGGCTCGGCCTGCACCAGCGGCTCGATCGCGCCATCCCATGTTCTGCTGGCCATGGGCTTTTCCCCGGGGTTGGCGTCCGCCCACCTGCGGCTGACGCTGGGCCGGAGCACCACCGCCGCGGAGGTAGAGCGAGCGGGACAGCTGATCTCGAGAGAGGTGGCGGCCCTGGGCCAGGCCCCCGCCTAGACCTGCCGAGCCAGGGGCCGCCTCGATCAGAAGCCCCGGCCCCGGGCCGGGTCTGGCTAAAATAGGTGCGTGCAAGTCGGATTACTGGGCCAGGACCCGGTGGCGATGCGGATCTCTTCAAGGGCCCACTACGGGCTGCGGATGATGACCGAACTGGCCAAGTCACACGGCGGCCCGCCCCTCAGCCTGGCCGAGATCGCCCGTCGGGAGAGCATGCCGCTCGCCTACCTTGAGCAGCTGGTGGCCCCGCTGCGCCGGGCCGGTGTGGTCGAGGGGACCAGGGGCCTCCACGGTGGCTACCGGCTAGCGCGACCCCCAGGGGATGTAACGGTTCTTGAGATCGTGGAGCTCATGGAAGGCCCGGTAGTACCGGTCGAGTGCCTGGCCGAGGGCTACCGGCCGGGTTCCTGCGGCCGGGAGCCTGAGTGTCTCAGCCGCCCGCTCTGGGGCAGGCTGCAGCAGGCGGTCAGGGCAATCCTGGGCGGGACCACCCTGGCAGACCTGATGCGGGAGCCGTGGCCGGCCGAGCCGGGGAGCCCGGTCGCGCGGGCCGACCTGGGCCGCCAGGTGGGACAAACTGCCGGTGTCTGACTCGGTGGGAGAGCCTGCGCGGCTCGAGATCCGCGCGCTGGAGGTCCAAGTCGAGGGCAAGCAGATCCTCTCGGGGATCGACCTGTCCATCCCCCGGGGGGAGGTGCACGCCCTGATGGGCCCCAATGGGGCCGGGAAGACCAGCCTCGGCTACGCCGTCATGGGCCATCCCAAGTACGAGGTCACCGGGGGAGACGTGCTCTGGAAGGGCCGGAGCCTGCTGGGGATGCTCCCCGAGGCCCGTGCCCGGATGGGGCTCTTCCTCAGCCTTCAGTACCCCACCGCGATTCCTGGGGTGACCACCGTCAACTTCCTCCGGGCTGCGCTCAAGGGCCAGGGCAAGGAACTGCCCGCGCGCCAGTTCCTGGACCTGATCAGGAAGGAGGTGGCGGCCCTCAAGATGGACCCGTCCTTCATGTCCCGGTACATCAACGACAACTTCTCGGGTGGCGAGAAGAAGCGGATGGAGATCGTCCAGCTGGCAGTTCTCCGTCCCGAGATGGCCATCCTGGACGAGACCGACAGCGGCCTGGATGTTGATGCCCTGAGGACCGTGGCCGACGGCGTCAACCGGGTGCGGCGTGACGGGATGGGGATTCTGATCATCACCCACTACCAGCGCATCCTCGACTACGTGGTCCCCGACCGGGTGCACGTCATGGCCGCAGGCCGGGTGGTCGCCTCCGGCGGCGGGGAGCTGGTCGACCGCATCGAGAAGGATGGATACGATCCCATCCTGCGCGAGGCGGGCGTGGAGCAGGGAGTGGCGGCGGTGTCCGCGGGCTCTCCGGGGTAAAATACCCGAAAGCAGGTCTGATTTATCTCCCCCGGTGGGGTTTGCGAGGGAAGTCGAGATGGCAGTTGCGGCGAAGGACCTGACCAAGGACTACAAGTACGGCTTCAACGACGGCGACGAGTTCGTCTTTCGCTCGGAACGAGGCCTCTCTCCGGAGGTGGTGGCTGACATCTCCCGGCGCAAGGGCGAGCCCAGCTGGATGCTGGAGTTCCGGCTCAAGGCCCTGGAGCACTTCCGTCAGCGACCGATGCCGACCTGGGGGGCTGACCTCAGCGGGATCGACTTCGACGACATCTACTACTACGTGCGCCCGGCCGAGGAGCAGGGCCGCACCTGGGACGAGGTCCCCGAGGGGATCAAGCGCACCTTCGACCGGCTCGGGATCCCCGATGCGGAGCGAAAGTTCCTGGCCGGGGTCTCGGCCCAGTACGAGAGCGAGGTGGTCTATCACTCCATCCGCGCGGATCTGGAGAGTCAGGGAGTGCTCTTCGCCGACTGCGACACCGGGCTCCGGGAGCACCCCGAGATATTCCGCAAGTACTTCGGGACGGTGATCCCCCCCAACGACAACAAGTTCGCCGCGCTCAACTCCGCCGTCTGGTCAGGTGGGTCCTTCGTCTACGTGCCCAGGGGGGTCAGGGTGGAGATCCCCCTGCAGGCCTACTTCCGCATCAACATCGAGAGCATGGGCCAGTTCGAGCGGACCCTGATCATCGCCGAGGAGGGCAGCTTCGTCCACTACATCGAGGGCTGCACCGCGCCCACCTACAGCAAGGACTCACTCCACAGCGCGGTGGTGGAGATCATCGCGATGCCCCATGCCCACGTCCGCTACACCACCATCCAGAACTGGTCCAACAACGTCTACAACCTGGTCACCAAGCGCGCCATCGCCAAGGAGCACGCGGTGGTGGAGTGGATCGACGGCAACCTGGGCAGCAAGGTGACGATGAAGTACCCCTCGATCTACCTCATGGGCGAGGGGGCCCACGGCGAGGTGCTGTCGGTGGCCTTCGCGGGGGATGGACAGCACCAGGACGCCGGCGCCAAGGTGATCCATGTCGCCCCCAACACCACCAGCACCATCGTCAGCAAGTCGGTGAGCAAGGGCACTGGGCGGACCTCGTACCGGGGCCATCTCAAGGTCTACCCCAAGGCCTACGGCGTCCGCTCCAGCGTGCGCTGCGACGCTCTGCTCCTGGACGAGAAGGCCCGCAGTGACACCTACCCCTACATGGACGTGGAGGCCGAGGACGTCCAGATTGGCCACGAGGCGAGCGTCAGCAAGGTCGGCGACGAGCAGCTCTTCTACCTGCAGTCGCGGGGGATCTCCGAGGCCGAGGCCACGGCGATGATCGTCAACGGCTTCATCGAGCCCTTCGTCAAGGAACTGCCGATGGAGTACGCCCTGGAGCTCAACCGGCTGATCACCCTGCAGATGGAGGGTAGCGTCGGGTGAACCAGCGCCAGCAGCCGCGCTGCGGTCATCCGGGGCAGCTGAGCCGACCTTGACCGAGATCGCCGCACCTGCCCCGCTGACGCGGGAGGAGGCAGCTCCAGTCGCCCTGCCGGGTGGTGACCCGGCCTGGCTGGCGGCGATTCGCCAGGCCGCCGCGGCCGCCTACCGGGAGGCTCCCTGGCCGTCCTCCGCACGGGACGAGGACTGGCACCGGACCCCCCAGATCGAGCGGCTGGACCCAGCCAGCTTCGCCGTGGCCGTGGGAGGCGGGAAGGATCTGCCGGAGTACGTCCGGCTGGCCCTGGCGCGCCCGCCGGCTGGTGCGGGCGCCCTGGCGACCCTGGTCTCGGACCAGCGGGGCAACCTCGAGCTGGGGACCTCCGCTCCGCCTGTGGTTCTCGAACTGGAGGCGGGGATCGAGGCCGAGCCGGAGCTCTGGCGCTCGGTGCTGGGCACGGTGGCGGCCCCCGGCCTGCGCAAGTGGGTTTCCCTCAACACGATCCGAGCTAGGGGCGGTGCCTGCATCCACGTGGGGAGGGGTCAGTCGCCCGATGGCTACGTCCGGCTGGTGCACGGAGTCGACCAGGGGAGCATCAGCTTCCCGCGCGTTCTGATCAAGTTGGAGGAGGGTTCCAGCCTCACCGTCCTGGAGGAGTGGGTCTCGCCGGAGCGCGACGCCTCGGTCCTGGCTCCGGTCGTGGAGGTCGAGCTGGCCCGTGGGTCCCACCTCACCCACCTGGTGCGGCAGACCTGTGGCGACCGGACCATCGTCCAGTCCACGGTCCGGGTCAATGTTGGCCAGGAGGCCCGCTACGATGGCCGCTGGATCATGCTCGGCTCCGCCTGGCTCAAGAGCCACCTCGAGGTCCTGATGCTGGGGGAGGGGTCGGACGCCCGCCTGGTGGGTCTCTGCCTCGGAGACGGCAAGCAGCACTTCGACGTCCAGACCCTCCAGGACCACATCGCCCGTGGCGCCGTGAGCGACCTCCTCTACCGGGTGGCGGTGGCCGGCCAATCGCGCTCGGTCTATGCGGGGCTGATCCGGGTCGAGGAGGGGGCCCAGAAGACCAACGCCTACGTCCAGAACCGCAACCTGCTGCTGAGCCCGGTGGCCAAGGCCGACAGCAATCCCACCCTGGAGATCCTGGCCAACGACGTTCGCTGCACCCACGGTTCCACCGCTGGTCGGATCGACGACAACCACCTCTTCTACTGCCAGAGCCGGGGGATTGGGCGGGAGCAGGCTCGCCGACTCATCGTCGAGGGCTTCTTCGCCGATGTCATCGACTCCTTCCCCGAGGGCGATCTGCGCGAGAGCACCGGCCGCCTGGTCCTTTCCGGGCTTGAGCGCTTGGTCAGGTCCGGGGCGCTGGTTGGCTCCACCCCGGACCCCTGATGGCGGAGTGGATCCGGATCGGCGACGCCGCGGCGATCCCTCGGGGTCACGCGGCCCGGGTGGACGTGGGCGACCTGCCGATCGCGGTCTTCAACGTGAACGGTGAGTTCCACGCCCTGGATGACACCTGCAGTCACGCCATGGCCGCTCTCTCCGAGGGCGAGCTCCACCCGGACAGCTGCTCGGTGGAATGCCCGCTGCACGGCAGCCAGTTCGACCTGAGAACCGGCGAGGCGGTCTCGCTGCCTGCGGTCGAGCCGGTCCGGGTTCACCGGGTGGAGGTCAGGGAGGGGGAGCTCTGGGTGGCAGTCAGCGAGGGGGCGCCGTGAGGACGGCGACGCTGGACGCCAGCCGGGTCGCATCTGACTTCCCGATCCTCCGGGAGCGGGTCAATGGCCATCGACTGGTCTACTTGGATAACGCGGCGTCGTCCCAGAAGCCGGAGGTGGTGATCGATGCCATCTCGGACTACTACCGGACGGCCAACGCCAATGTCCACCGGGGGGTCCACGCCCTCGGCGAGAGGGCCACCGAGGTTTTCGAGGGGGCTAGGGTGGCGGTGGCCCGGCTGGTCGGCGCTGAGCCCAGGGGGGTGATCTTCGTCCGGAACACCACCGAGGGGATCAACCTCGTGGCCCAAGCGTTCGCCCGAGAGCGATTCGGGCCCGCCGACCGAATCGTCTGCACCGAGATGGAGCATCACTCCAACCTGGTGCCCTGGCAGCGGGTCCGGGACCAGACCGGCTGCCAGCTGGAGTTCATCCCGGTCACCGCCGACGGGCAACTGGACTTGGAGGCGGCGGCGAGACTGCTCCAGCCGCCAACCCGGTTGGTGTCCGTCTCGCACGTCAGCAATGTCCTGGGGACGATCAACCCGGTCGCCGAGCTCATCGAGTGGGCGCACCGCGAGGGAATCGTGGTGTGCGTCGACGGGGCTCAGGCGGTGCCCCATATGCCGGTCGATATCGAAGCGTTGGACGCCGACTTCTACGCGTTCTCCGGCCACAAGATGTGCGGCCCGACCGGGATCGGGGTCCTCTATGGGCGGCCTGAGCTGCTCGAGGCCATGGAGCCGTTCTTGACCGGAGGCTCGATGATCTCGGTGGTGACCCTGGAGCGGACCACCTGGGACGAGATTCCGCACAAGTTCGAGGCGGGCACCCCGGACATCGCCGGGGCGGCCGGGCTCTGGGCGGCGGTGGACTACCTGGAAGACATCGGGATGGAGGCCATCTTCCAACACGGGGCGGAGCTCACCGGGTACGCCGACGAGGTGCTCTCGGGCGTCCCCGGACTCACCCGCTACGGCCGCCCCAGCCCCCAACAGCCGGGGATCATTTCCTTCAACCTGCAGGGGGTCCACCCGCACGACGTGGGCACCATCCTGGACCGCAGCGGGGTCGCGGTCAGAGCTGGCCACCATTGCTGTCAGCCCCTGATGCGCCGGCTCGGGGTGGCGGCCACCACCCGGGCCAGCCTCTACCTCTACAACACCCGCGAGGACGTGGATGCGCTGGTGGAGGCGCTCGGCGACGTGAACCGGATCTTCGGCAGCTGATCTCGGCTCCGCTGGCGTGCGCCGGCAGCTCTGGTCGCGCGGCGGTGGCCCGGCTCGGCCCTAAACTATCGAGCGACAGCGTCGTCTGGCCGTCCCGCGGGGGTGCAACGGTGCCTCTGCTGTGGCGGCACCCCAAGAAAAGGAGGTAGTGCCCATGGTCGAAGGTATATCTAAACGGACTCTCACCATCTTGGGGACCGACTGAGGACTTTGGCCGGGACCTGAAGTTCTAAGACGCGCTGGTCAACCACGGATAGCGGATCCGGACAGGCGGTCCGGGCCGGTGGGCGTCCCGCGTCGGAAGTTCTCAACTCGCGAGCCCTAACGGCGGGGATCGGAGCTCGACTCCGGTCCCCGCTTGCAATTCCCAGGGCGGGGTAGGATTAGCAGGTGGCGCAGGCTAATCCGGCCAGCTTCGACGACGAGCTCTTCCGGGAGATCATCCTGGACCACTACCGGCATCCCCGTCACCGGGGCTTGGTGGAGCCCGCCGATGTCGCGACCCACGGCTACAACCCGCTCTGCGGTGACGAGGTCGACATCAGCCTGCGGGTCCGAGAGGGCCAGGTCGAGGAGGTCGGGTTCGAGGGCCAGGGCTGCTCGATCTCGATGGCAGCGGCCTCGATGATGAGTGAGGAGATCCAGGGCAAGTCCCTGGACAGTGCCAGGGACCTGATCGGCAGCTTCCGGGCCATGCTCCTGGAAGGTAAGGACCCCACCACCGTCGGGGAGCTCGGCGACCTGGAGGCGCTGGCGGGGGTGCGTCGCTATGCGGCCAGGGTCAAGTGCGCCATGCTGCCCTGGACCGCGCTGGAGGCCGGGCTCGATCAGCTGGAGGGTAGGGATGGACGAGCCAGGGCCTGAGACCGAGGCAGCAGCAGCTCCCGAAGCCCCGACGGCCGCCATCCTGAGGGCGACGGGAGATGACGTCCACGAGGCTTTGCGCGAGGTGATCGACCCCGAGTTGGGCCTGGACATCGTCAGCCTGGGGTTGGTCTACGGCGTGGAGGTGGACCAGGAGGGGGATGCGGTCGTGACCATGACGCTGACCACCCCGTACTGCCCGCTGGGCCCCATGCTGGAGTCCCAGGTCCACATGGCCACCCAGTTCCTGCCGGGAATCCGCGAGGTCAGGGTGGACCTGGTCTGGAACCCCCCCTGGGACCCCCATACCATGGCGTCGGACGAGGCCAAGCTGGAACTGGGGCTTTACTGAGAGCGGCGCTCCCGGTCGACCTCGGAGCGACCCACCAGCTGCCAGGCTGCAGGTAGCAGCGCGGTTGCTAGGACTGCCTTCAGGGCGCCCCCGAGCAGGAACGGGGTGACCCCCAGGGCCAGCGCCTGGCCCCCGCCCAGGTGGCGCCGAAGGCGTAGACCACCGCGTTCCCTGCCACCAGCGCCAGGACCAAGGGGAGCGGATGGCGCTCGAAGCCGCGGCGGGCCAGCATCCCCAGGACGGCGGCCGCAAAGCTGAAGCCCACGATGTAGCCGACGCCGGGCGAGGCGAGGATCGAGAACCCACCCGGACCCCCGGCGAACCAGGGCACCCGGATCATTCCGGCCACCATGAAGAGCACCATCCCAGCAGCGCCGCGGCGCGTCCCCGCCGCCGGCCCGCCCAACAGCACTGCGAAGGTCTGGCCGGTCGGGGGGATCGGCGTGAAGGGGAGCCGGGCCGACAGCTGGGCCGCCCGCCCCACCAGCCCGGCGTAGCCGAGGACCACCAGGGTATCCCGCACCCGGTCCCCGGGGATCAGGTCGGCGAGGACCAGCCGAGGGCGCGCCGAGATGGCCATCTGCAGCACCGCTGGGACGCCACCGGGGTCAGCCGCCCTCTGTCAACGCGGCGGGACCGCCAATTCGAACTCGGGAGCGCACCCGCTGGCCAGCTGACCCGGGGGCCCGCCCCAGCCCCCATCATGGACGGATGAGCAGTGGGGGCCCCCAAACTGCGGGGGAGGTGGCGGGAGCGGGCCCGGTGCCGCCCCAGGAGCTGGAGTCGGCAGGACCTCCGCCCTCGTACAAGGGGCCCACTGCGCTGGCGGCCGTGGACCTAGGCAAGCGCTTCGGATCCAAGGTTGCGGTCGAACACCTCAACCTGGAGGTGTTCTGCGGCGAGATCTTCGGGTTCCTGGGTCCCAACGGGGCCGGCAAGACCACCACCATGAAGATGGCCCTTGGGCTGATCCGGCCCAGCTCAGGGAGGGTCGAGATATTCGGTCAGGACGTGGCGCGGCACCGGTCTGCGGTGCTCCCCCGGGTGGGGCCCTTGGTGGAGACCGCCGCCCTCTATCTCCACCTCAGCGGCCGGGATAACCTCAGAGTTCTAGCGGCGCCTCTGGGAGGGGTTACCTCCAGCCGGATCGATGCACTCCTGGAATTGGTGGAGCTGCGGGATCGGCAGCGAGACCGGGTCTCCAGCTATTCGCTGGGGATGCGACAGCGGCTGGGGCTGGCGATCGCGCTGCTCCACGACCCGGAGCTCCTGATCCTGGACGAGCCCGCCAACGGGCTGGACCCGGCCGGCATCCGGTCGATCCGATCTCTCCTCCGGCAGCTACGGGACTCGGGCAAGACCGTATTCGTCTCGAGTCACGTCCTGGGCGAGGTGGAGCGGCTCTGCGACCGGGTGGGCATCCTGCGGCGGGGCGAGCTGATCCGGGTGGGCCGGATCGAGGAGCTACGGGACTCCGGTGGGCCCTTCCTGGTGGAGGTCGAGGATGCCGCGGGGGCGCTCAACCTGATCCACTGCCAGCCCTGGGGCCAGGAGGCCCGGCTCGACGCCCAGGGGCGGATTGTCACCGAGGCGCCGGGGGGGAGCGGGCGGGAGCTGAACGGGATGCTGAGCCGGGCCGGGTTCGTCCCCGAGGCGCTCAGCCGCCAGCACCGGGACCTGGAGGAGATCTTCCTGGAGCTCACCGGAGACGGCTCGTGACTGCGGGTAGCGCCCCCACTCCGGCGCTGGCCAGTCTCCACTGGGCCCGCCCTCGCTTCGGCGGAGCGGTGCGGGGGGAGTTGCTCAAGCTGCGCCGGCAGCGGCCGACGCTGGTGATGACCACGCTCGGGGTCCTCTTCCTGGCCGTGGTCATGCTGGTGTACGCGACCAACCCGACCCTGCAGGCGCAGCTGGTCCACCACCCCCTCAGCGGCTTCTACGGGATCCTCAGTCCGCTGCAGCTCTTCTTCACCATGGGCGCGGGGATCGCCATCCTCCTCACCGCCTCTCGGCTGCTCGGCATGGAGTACGACCTGGGCACCATCAGGGTGCTGCTGGGGCGGGGCACCGGCCGCTGGCAGATGCTGTTCGCCAAGCTCGTGGCGGTGGCGATTTACGCGCTGGTCCTGCTGGTTGGGTTCACGCTGCTGGCGGCCGTTGGGACTCTGGTCGTGGTGCAGCATCAGACCGGATCGGTGGGGTTGCTGGAGCAGCTTCCCGGGGTGGCCTGGGGCAACTTGGGACTGGCGCTGCTCGCCTGCGCGATCAGTGAGTTTTCCTGCATCCTGCTGGCGCTTGCGATGGCATCCCTGCTGCGCTCGGTGACCGGCGGGATGCTTCTCGCGGTGCTCTTCTTCCCCGTCGACAACGGTCTGGCGGTGGCGCTTCCACAGATGCAGCACGTCACCGGTGCGGCGGGGTGGGCGGAAGCCACGGCGTTCCTTTACGGACCCAGCCTCAACCGGCTGCCAGGGCTGCTCCAGCTGCACCGGCCCCAGCTTTACGCCGGCCTGGCCACACCCGCGGTCCACACGTCGCTGCCCGAGACGCTGGCGGTGGTCGGGGCCTGGTGGCTCTTGCTGCTGGCCCTCTCAGCCCTGTCTCTGAGCCGCCACGATGTCCTCTCCTGAGCAAGTGCGTCCCGGTGAAGCCCTCCCGGCGGGGAGTGCAAGATTGCGCCGTGAGCTCTGGCGCTGAGCTCGGGGAGCGCGAGCGCCAGCTCCTCGACCGCTTCGTGGAGCTGCTCTACTCGGACCGCGAGCGGCTCAACCTCACCCGGGTTCCGCGCGCCGAGGCCGAGCGGCGACACATCCAGGAGTCGCTCGACCTCGTGCCCCTGCGCGACTGGTCGCCGGGCGAGCGGGTCCTCGACCTGGGCAGTGGCGGGGGCCTCCCAGGGATCCCGCTGGCGATCGCGGTGCCGGCGGTCTCGATGACCCTGGTCGAGAGGGACCGGGCCAAGGCCGCCTTCCTGCTCAGCTGCCTCGGCCAGCTGGGCCTCGGCTCCGTGCGGGTGGCGGTCGGCGATGCCGGCGAGCTGGCCGCGAGACCCGGCTTTGAGCTGGCCCAGGTGCTGGTGTCCAGGGCGGCGGTGCCAGTTCCCCGCCTCCTCCGACTGGCCGGTGCTCTGCTCGCCCCGGGGGCCGAAGCACTTGTCCACGTCGGCGAGTCGGTGGCCATCGACACCAGGCTCGAACAGGCCGCCGCCCGGGCCGGCCTTGAGGGGCTGCGCTTGGAGCGATCCGGCAGCAGCCGGCTGATGCGCTTTCGGAGAACTGCCCGGCTCTAGCCTGGTGAGGCGGCCGAAACCGGTACGCCCTGGCGCCATACCTGCAGCGGCTCTAGGTCAGGCCGCCAGGCGAACGCCCCCTCGTGGTCGGCGTCCCAAAGCACCAGGTCCGCCACCAGCCCGGGCTCGACCCGACCCCGGTCGGCCAGCCCCAGCGAGCGGGCGCCGCCGGCGGTGGCAGCACTGAGCGCCTGATCGACGCTCAGCCCCAGCTCGGTGACGGCCAACCAGACGATGAGGCTCATCGAGGTCGCTCCCGAGGTACCCGGGTTGTGGTCTGTCCCCAGCGCCACGGTCACCCCGGCTGCCGCCAGGGCCCTGGCCGGCGGCGTCCTGCCCATCGCCAACGCGGTCACGGGGCAGAGTGTCGCCACGGTTGAGCTTCCGGCCAGGGCCGCGACCTCGGAGTCACCTATGGCCAGCAGATGGTCGGCGGAGTGGGCCCCGAGCTCCACCGCCAGATCGGTAGCGCCGGTGAGGGCGAGCTCGTCGGCGTGGATCCGCAAGCGCATGCCGGCCGCCCGGGCGGCGCCGAGGATGTGGGCCGACTCGGCGACGGTGAAGGCCCCCTCGTCGCAGAAGACATCGCAGAAGCCTGCCCCCCTGGCGTAAGCCTCCGCGGTCCACCCGGCCACCTCCTCGACGAACTCCTGGCGCCGCCCCTGGTACTCCGGCGGCAGCGCGTGAGCTCCCAGGAAGGTGACGGTGAGGTCGGGGAGGTCTCTTTGCGCTGCCAGCTTGTGGAACAGCTCCACGGCCCCCAGTTCCCCGTCCCGGTTGAGCCAGTAGCCGGTCTTGACCTCCACGGTGGTGGTGCCGAGACGGAGCCACTGGCGCAACCGGTTCCGCAGCCCCAGCTCCAGCTCCGCCCAGCCGGCCTGGCGCGTGTCGAGCACGGTGGCGTTGATCCCGCCTCCGCCAGCTGCGATTTCCGCGTAGCTGGCCCCGCGGGTCCTGGCGGCGATCTCGGCCAGCCGGGGGTGGGCGTAGAGGGGATGGGTATGGCTGTCGATCAGGCCCGGGGTGAGGAGAGCGCCACGGCAGTCGTACACGAGGACCTCCCCAGCCGGCGTCAGCGAACCGCTGGGCCCGACCTTGGCAACCAGTCCGTCCTCGATCAGCACCGCCATCCCCTGCCCGGGTGGCGCCCCGGGGGTGATCAGCCGTCCCACCCGCTCGAGCAGAAGCCTCACGGGGGCCCTTCCGCCAGCGCCGCACGCCAGCGCGGCTCCAGTCCCTCCAGGGAGGTGGTGAGCCGCTCGGCGACGCTCCCGAGACGGAGGTGGTGGCCGTCCCTCACCACCTCCTCGCCCCCCACCACCACCGAGCGCACTTCACTGGCGCTGGCGCCGAACACCACCCGCTGGACCAGGTCAGCGAGGCTCGCTCCAGCCAGCCGGGGGCTGTCGAGGTCGAGCGAGATGAAGTCCGCGAGGAGTCCCGGACGGAGCGCCCCAGCCTCCCAGCCGAGCGCCGCCGCTCCCTGGCTGGTGGCGGCGGCAAGCAGGGCTTCGGCGCTGAGCCGACCGCGCCGGCCGCTGACCAGCCGCAGGTCCAGCTCCACCGCCCTCGCCTCCTCGAAGAGGTCCACCACGGCGTTGCTGTCGCTCCCCAGGCAGAGCTGGCTGCCGGCATCCGCGAGCTCATCGGCGGGGCAGACCCCATCCCCCAGATCACGCTCGGTGGTGGGGCAGACGCAGACTCTGGTCTCCGAGGCCCCCAGCCGCGAGATGTCCTCCGGGGTCAGATGGATGGCGTGAACCGCGGTGGCGTCGGGCGAGAGTGCTCCGCAGGAGTCGAGGAGCTGGGTCGGGGTCTGCCCGGTCGCCTCGAGGCAGGCGCGGTTCTCGGCGGGCTGCTCTGACAGGTGGAAGTGGAGCGGGGCGTGACGGTCCGCGGCCCAGGCGGTCACCAGTCGCATCGCCTCCGGCTCCACCGCTCGGACGCTGTGGATGGCGGCCCCGAGCCTCACCCAGGGGTGCTCCGGGAGCTGCCCAGCCCGCCTGGCCCAGCCGGCGGCATCCAGGTCGGAGAAGCGCCGGGCGGCGCCCTCCAGCGGGGACGAGTCCAACTCCGCGCGAAGGTAACAGGTGTCGAGGAGGGTCAGCCGGATCCCGGCCTCCTCGGCCGCCGCCGCCAGTGCCTCCTCCATCGCCAGCCCTAAATAGGGCTGTCCCTGAGGCTGGTGGTGAAGGTAGTGGAACTCCCCCACCACGGTCATCCCCGCCAGGGCCATCTCGCCCATGGCCGCCCGGCTCAATTCGAAGTACTGCTCCGGGCTGAGCAGACCCGCCAGCGTGTACATCCGGTCCCGCCAGCCCCAGAAGTCAGCGCCGCCCCGGCGTGGCTCCTCGGTCCGGCCCCGCAGCGCTCGCTGGAAGCTGTGGGAGTGCACGTTGGCGAGGCCGGGCAGGGTCAGCCCGGGCAGGACCTTGGTCCCGGCGGGGGCGGATGCCTCCCCCAACGGCTCCACCCGCCGCAGCCTTCCTTCCCTCTCCTCCAGCAGCAACCGCCGCTCCAGCCGCTCGCCGGTCCAGGCCAGCTCCGCCAGCCAGCTGGGCATCAGCCCTCCAGCATGGGGATCCGCACCCCGCGCTCGCGGGCCGTGTCCAGAGCGATGTCGTAACCCGCGTCGGCGTGACGCATCACCCCGGTGCCGGGATCGTTGAGCAGGCATCGGGCCAGCTTCTCGGCGGCCAGATCGGTGCCGTCGGCGAGGGCCACCAGCCCGGAGTGGATCGAGCGGCCGATCCCCACGCCACCGCCGTGGTGGACCGAGACCCAGGTCGCCCCGCTGGAGGTGTTGAGCAGCGCGTTGAGGATGGGCCAGTCGGCGATGGCGTCGCTGCCATCCCGCATCGCCTCCGTCTCGCGGTACGGCGAGGCGACCGAGCCCGCGTCCAGGTGGTCCCGTCCGATCACGATCGGTGCCTTCAGGTCGCCCTTGGCGACCATGCGGTTGAAGCGCAGCCCCAACCGGTCCCGCTCCCCGTAGCCGAGCCAGCAGATCCGGGCGGGAAGGCCCTGGAAGGCCACCCGCTCACCGGCCATCCTGATCCAGCGGGCCCGCGCCTCGTCCTCGGGGAACTCCTCCAGCACCGCCCGGTCGGTGGCCGCAATGTCGGCCGGGTCGCCACTGAGCGCGACCCAGCGGAAGGGGCCCTTGCCCTCGCTGAAGAGCGGGCGGATGTAGGCGGGCACGAAGCCCGGATAGCTGAAGGCTCGCTGGAAGCCCCCCAGCTCGGCTTCGGCCCGGAGGCTGTTGCCGTAGTCGAAGACCTCGGCCCCCCGGTCCTGCAACTGCACCAACGCGGCCACGTGCTGGGCCATGTCGTGGCGGCTGCGGCGAACGTAATCCTCCGGGTCCTCCAGGCGGAGGTCGGCCGCCTCGGGCAGCGTGAGCCCGACCGGCACGTACATGAGGGGGTCGTGGGCGGGGGTCTGGTCGGTGGCGATGTCGATCCTGAAATCGCGCTTCACGATCTCAGGAACCAGCTCCGCCGCATTCCCCAGCACCCCGATGGAGAGGGCCCGGCGCTGGTGCCGTGCCGACTCCGCCTGGGCCAGCGCCTGGTCGAGGTCGGGCGCCCAGCTGTCCAGGTATCGGTGGTCCAGGCGGCGCTGGATCCGGGCCGGGTCTATCTCGATGCAGAGCGCCACCCCCCCGTTCATGGTGACTGCCAGAGGCTGGGCCCCTCCCATGCCCCCCAGCCCGGCCGTGACCGAGACGGTGCCCGCCAAAGAGCCCCCGAACCGCTTCTCGGCGATGGCGGAGAAGGTCTCGTAGGTTCCCTGGAGGATCCCCTGGGTCCCGATGTAGATCCAGGACCCGGCGGTCATCTGCCCGTACATGGTCAGACCCGCCTGCTCGAGGCGGCGGAACTCGTCCTGAGTTGCCCAGTGGGGAACCAGGAGGGCGTTGGCGATCAGTACCCGGGGGGCCCACTCGTGGGTCCTGAAGACCCCCACAGGCTTGCCGGACTGGACCAGGAGGGTCTCGTCCGCCTTCAGCCCCCGGAGGGTGCGGACGATGGCGTCGAAGGCATCCCAGGAGCGGGCTGCCCGGCCGGAGCCACCGTAGACCACCAGCTCGTCGGGGTTCTCGGCGACATCCGGGTCGAGATTGTTCATGAGCATCCGCATGGCGGCCTCTTGAGGCCAGCCCTTGCAGCTGATTTCAGTCCCGCGCGGGGCCCGGACCGGACGAGGCCCGCTCACGGGATCGGTCCCAGCACCGACTCGGCGCGGCGGAGCACGTCACCTGTCCTCACCGCGCTGGCCACCGCCTCCAGCTCCGGCGCCAGGAACCGGTCCGGGCCGACACCGCCTCCGAGCTCACGCACGAGCTCGGCCACCGCAGCGTCCACCGGGGACGGCTGCAGGGGCGCTCGCAACTCGATGGCGCGGGCGGCGGCCAGCAGCTCGACGGCCAGAACGCGCGCGAGGTTGGTCAGCACCTGGCGCAGCTTTCGAGCCGCCCCCCAACCCATTGAGACATGGTCCTCCTGCATCCCCGACGTGGGGATCGAGTCCACGCTGGCAGGCTGGGCGAGGCGTCGGTTCTCGGCCACGATCGAGGCGGCGGTGTACTGGGCGATCATCAGCCCGGAGTTGACCCCGGCCTCGGAGGCGAGAAACGGGGGCAGCCCGGCCGAGCGGGCTGGGTCCAGTATCCGGTCCAGCCGGCGCTCGGAGATTGCCCCCACCTCGGCGGCCGCGATGGCCAGGAAGTCGGCGGCGAAGGCGAGCGGCTCGCCGTGAAAGTTGCCGGTCGACTCGAGTCGGCCGTCGGGGAGCACCACCGGGTTGTCGACGGCGGACTGGAGTTCGCGCTCGGCGACCTGTCGGGCGAAGGTGACGGTGTCACGGGCGGCCCCATGCACCTGGGGCGCGCAGCGGGTGGAGTAGGCGTCCTGGACCAGGTGGGGGGAGTCACGATGGGAGGCCAGGATCGGAGATCCGGAGAGGAGCGACCGGAGGTTGGCGGCGCTCTGGACCTGCCCCGGGTGAGGCCGGATGGTATGCAGTTCAGCGGCGAATGGCCGATCGGTCCCCAGCAGTCCCTCGGTTGAGACGGCGGCCGCCAGGTCCGCCGTCGGCAGCAGCACCATCAGGTCGGCGAGGGCCAGGACCAGCATCCCCAGCATTCCGTCGGTGCCGTTGATAAGACTGAGCCCCTCCTTGACCTCCAGGCGCAGGGGTCGCAGCCCGGCCTCCTTGAGCGCCTCCGCACCGGGCACGACCCGACCGTCGGGAAGCTCTGCCTGACCTTCTCCCAAGAGCACCAGGGACATGTGGGCGAGAGGCGCGAGATCGCCACTCGCCCCCACCGAGCCGAACTCGGGAACCACCGGCGTGATGCCAGAGTTGAGGAGGTCGGCGAGCCCGCCTGCGATCTCTGGCCGGTTCCCCGAGAGGCCCATGCAAAGGCTGCGGACCCGCAGGAACATCATCGCCCGAACCACCTCGGTCTCCACGGCTGATCCCATCCCCGCCGCGTGGGAGCGGATCAGCGCGTGTTGGAGCTCAGACCTCCGGCCCGGTTCGATCCGGGTGCTGGCGAGGAGGCCGAAGCCGGTGGAGACGCCGTACACGGCGTCCGGGCTCTCGCCGGCCCGGTCGACCAGGACCCGGGCCCGGCCCATGGCCTCCCGAGCCTCCTCGGCGATCTCGGTTCTGGCCCCCATCCGAGCCACCGAGACCACCTCGCCGGCAGAGACTCCGAAGGTGCCGACCACCACCGTCCGGGCTGAGGGGGTCATCGCCACCTGATCTCCTCCGGGCGCGGCCACGCCTGCGCAAACGCCTCGCGGCTCACGCCGGAGCCTGCCGCAAACCGGAAGCCCGGGTCGAGCCGCAGACGACGGGAACGGCGAGGATGCAGGCGTAGATCCGGGCGACGCCGCCCACCAGGTGGCAAACGGTCGCGGTGATCACCGTCCTGGGGACGAGGACAAACACAGGGAAGAGCGCTGGGTAGGGGAGGCTCGTGGCGACGTTCCTGGTGGTGGCGATGGTGACCACGGTAGCCATCATGGCCACCAAGGTGGTAGCGACAACGTCGGCCTTGGGCGCACGGCTCGCCGCCCCGGCCCCGCTCGCCTTCCCGCGGGTTCAAGCGGAGCCTGTCGGCTGGTGCGAGCGGCCGCAGGAGGCCCTCGACCAGGTTCATCTCCCCAGTCTCTCCAGGATGGCGGCCTCGGCGGTGCCCCGCTCGCTCCAGGGCACCGGGCCGTCCGCCCCGATGATGCTGGCCTCGTGGCCCTTGCCGGCCAGCAAGACGGTGTCGCCCAGCGCCGCCCCCGAGATCGCGAGCCGGATCGCGGCCGCCCGGTCCGGCTCGCGGCGGAGGTTCTCGCCCGGTCTTCCCCCGGCCGCAACGGCCGCCTCGAAGATCTCCCCGACGCTCTGCTCGGGGTCCTCACCGCGGGGATCCTCACTGGTGACCACCGTCAGGTCGGCGAGCTGGACTGCGATTCGGCCCATCTCGGCCCGCTTGGCGATGTCCCGCTCGCCGGCGCTGCCGAAGACGACCCATAGCCGCCCGGCGGTGGCCGCTCTTAGCTCATGCAGGGCGACGGTCAAGGCTGCCGGGGTGTGGGCGTAGTCGACGATGACCTGGAACGGCTGGCCCAGCTCCACCGATTCCATCCGGCCCGGGACCGCTTTCAGGCTCCCCAGCCCCGCCACCAACTCCTCCAGGGGCTGCTCGAGGAGCAACCCCGCACCCAAGGCGGCCAGCGCGTTGCCCACATTCCAGCGTCCCGGGATCTCCAGCGCCACTTCAGTCCTGCCGGCAGGGGTCGTGGCAGTGAAGGTGAGGCCCGGATCTGAGCGCCGAACCGACTCGGCCCGAAGCTCGGCCTCCTTGGCGCCGCTGGCGCTGTAGCTGAGGCGGCGCCGGCCCGCCCTGGGCAGCAGCAGGGGATAGGCGCGGGAGTCGTCCCGGTTGAGGACGGCGAAGCCACCCGCAGCGACGGATCGCTCCAGGAGCCGAGATTTGGCTTCGAAGTAGGCCTCCCAGGTGCCGTGAAAGTCCAGGTGCTCGTGCGTGATGTTGGTGTAGACCGCCCCGGCGAAGCGGATCCCGTCCAACCGGCCCAGCGCGAGTCCGTGGGAGGTGGCCTCGACCACGATCGCCCGGCAGCCCCGGTCGACCATCCGCCGCAGCCAACCCTGCAGCTCCGGCGACTCCAGGGTCGTCTGTCGCGACCGGTTGGGCTCGACCTCGCGGCCAATCCGGAAGTCCACCGTGCTCAGGCTGCCGACAGTCCCCAGGGAGATGCTGAGCGCGGAGTGGAGGAGGGTGGCGGTGGTGGTCTTGCCGTCAGTGCCGGTGACTCCCACCACTGGGACCGCGGAGGACGGGTGGCCGAAGTAGGTGGCAGCCAAGACCGCCAGCGCCGCGCGCGAGTTGGGGACCAGAACCAGGCGGCTCCGATCGACCCCTTCCGGCGGCTTCTCGGCCACCGCCACCAGTGCCCCCCTGGCGAGTGACTCGGCCACGAAACGGTGCCCGTCGCGGTGCTGGCCACGGATCGCCACAAATACCGAACCCGGCCCGCTCTTCCGGGAGTCATAGGTGATCCCGGTGACCTCGGT
This sequence comes from Candidatus Dormibacteria bacterium, assembly GCA_049518775.1. Lineage (GTDB taxonomy): Bacteria > Chloroflexota > Dormibacteria > Aeolococcales > Bog-877 > Bog-877. Next base: position 8,498 of record JBEKRL010000001.1, on the reverse strand, counting down.
CTGCCCCAGGCCCTTGGGGGCTGGGATCCCAAGCGCCTCCGCCAGTGAGGACCAGCGCATCCCCGAAGCCTAGCCGCCGTCGCGGCGCCGCCGCTGCCCGACAATACTCGCGGATGGAAGTCATGGAACTGGCGGCCCCTGGAGCGGCTGCGAGCCGGCCGCTGCGCGCAGCGTCCCGGCCCGACCCCAAACCAGGCCCCGGCGAGGTTCGGCTGAAGGTGGAGGCCTGCGCGGTCTGCCGCACCGACCTCCAGATCAGCTCGGGGGACCTCAGGGCGAAGTTGCTCCCGATCGTGCCCGGGCACCAGATCGTGGGCCGGGTACTGGAAGTTGGAGAGGGGGTCTCCGCAGAGCTGATCGGCAGGCGGCTGGGGGTCGGCTGGCTGGCTTCCACCTGCGGCGGATGCGACCTCTGCCTCAGCAGCCGGGAGAACCTCTGTCGGAGCGCGACCTTCACCGGCTGGGACCGCGACGGCGGCTTCGCCACCCAGGTCGTGGTGAGGGCGGACTATGCGCAGCCACTGGCCGAGACCGGGAATCCGGTGGAGCTGGCACCCCTGATCTGCGGGGGGATCATCGGCTACCGGGCCTTCAGGCTGACCGGACTCGGCCGGGGGGACCGGCTCGGCCTCTATGGGTTCGGCGCCTCCGCCCTGCTGGTGGCCCAGTTGGCGCTCCGACAGGGCTGCCAGCTGTTCGTGGTGACTCGAGGCCTCGCTGCCCGTGAGCGGGCAAGGGAGCTGGGGGCTGAATGGGTCGGCGAGCCGGGTCAGACCCCGCCCCGGCCTCTCCAGGGTGCCATCACCTTCGCCCCTGCCGGAGCGGTGGTGGTGGAGGCCCTAAGCGCGCTCGACCGGGGCGGGACCTGCGTCGTCAACGCGATCCACCTCGACCGGATCCCGGAGTTCTCGTACGACCGTCTCTATTGGGAGCGCAGGCTGGTCAGTGTGGCCAACTTCACGCGCCAGGACAGCGCGGAGTTCCTCCAGCTCGCCCAGCGGATCCCCATCCGCACCCTGGTCGAGACCTTCCCGCTCGCCGAGGCCAACGCCGCCTTGGTCGAGCTTGAAGGGGATCGCATCCAGGGGGCCGCGGTTCTGGTTCCCTAGATCACGAAGCCTGGGAAGAGAACTCGGACTGGAGCCGGAGGACCGCCTCCCGAGCCGCAACGGTCAGGGCCAGGGCCAGTCTTCTGTCCACGTTCAGGGACGGCGTGGTCTGGAGCTGGCTGAGCCGCTCCTCCAGCAGCTGCAGCTGGCTGGCGATCTCGCCCGGGGTCGCCAGTGCCTCCTCCCTGGCGGCTTCGACTGTGGCGGGGTCTCGGCCGCGGATCGCCGACTGATACCTGCCGAAAGCGAGCCGGTCCCGGTCCGCGGCCAGCAGCAGCCGGACCGCCGCGTGGCCGGACTGGGAAACCTCCCCGGCGCCCGCGTGCATCCGGCAGAGGCCGTCCAGGGCCGCGGCCAGCGCTCCGGTCACCGCCGCCGCGGCGGCGCCCCCGGCGGCATCATGCGGAGAGAGCATCCGGGCCACCGTCTCCAGAAGCGACCACGAGGCCACCGGCCCCGGTTGGAGCCCTCCCAGCTCGGTCAAGGAGAGCAGGGCGCAGACCGAGGTGATCCGGCCTATCCCACCGGGCACCGGGGTCACCCTGGCGGCTGCCGCCGCGGCATCCTCCGAGATGTCGCCCCGGAGCTGTCCGTGCTTCATCGAGGTGCCGACATCCAGGACCGTGGTGCCGGGCCGGATCGCCGAGGCGGGCGTGACCCCAGGGATGCCCACCGCCGAGATCAGCACGTCGTAGGCAGGCAACGGGTCCACCTCGGCGATCTCACTCTGGATCACCGCGACCTGGGCCCCCGTCGCCAGCAGGCGCTGGGCAATCGGGCGGCCGCCGGTCGGTCCGTGGCCAACGATGAGGATCCGGGCTCGGGAGCAGTCCACGCCGAGATGGACCAAGGTGGCGTAGCAGGCCTCTGCCACAGGCGTCCCCCGCCGTCTCCCCTCGCTGGCGGCGCTGAGGGCAGCCGGGGTGACCGCCTCCACATCCTTGCTGGCCGGGAGGTGGGCGGCCACCACGCCCTGGGGCAGGGACGCCACCGGCTGGACCACTACCACCCCGTCGACGGTGGGGTCCACCACCAGGGCGTCGAGGGCCGTGAGGGTGGCCTCGGCATCGTCGCCGGGGACAGTCCGGTGGACGACATCCACGCCCCCGGCCACCGCCTCACGTTCCAGCGAGCGCGCGAAGGAGCTCCCCGCCACGTTGCCCTGCTCGACCACGACTCCCAGCCGGTACGGACGCCTGCGCCGCTGGCATCTCTCCCTCAGCTCAGCTCGAAGCTGCTCCAGCAGCGGGGTCAGATCCACCCGGTTGGACGCGCTGGTGAAAGCCATCACATCCCTCCCGGACCCGACCGCCTCCAGCCGGGCCCGGTGCGCCCGGCCCCAGGAAGTGGCCCTGGGCCCGTCAACGGTCCCGCGGCGCCTGGCCCCGCTTCCGAGCCGGGCACGATCACTTTGGGGACGTTGCCCAATCGTTTGATCCCGCTGAAATCCGCGATGGCGCGACCGTATCAGGCGGCATCGGAGGCTCGCAGGCCAGGGCCCTCGACGGCGCCGGTTCAGCCGGCCCTCCGTGGGGCAAGGCCAACCCCCCGGGGCCAAACGGTTCAGCCGGTGAATGCCCCGCCCGGGAGTGCCTGTCACACTAGCCCGTTCGGTGGCCCGGTCGGTCCCGGTCCCGCCCGGAACGCTCGAAGAGCGAGCGCGACGACACGCCACATGAGGAGGTTTGGGAACTTGGTTGAAGTCGTTACCCTCGAGACGCCGCAGCTTGGCGACCGCTCCTACCTGGTCCACGACGGCCGCCAGGCGGTCGTGATCGACCCGCAGCGAGACGTCGACCGGCTCCTGGCGCTGGCCGACGCGGCCCGGGTCACCATCACCTGCGTCGCCGAAACCCACATCCACAACGACTACGTCTCCGGTGGCTGGGCCTTGGCCCGGGGCCTGGGGGCGCGCTACCTGGTGGCCTCCGACGAGGAGGTCGGGTTCGAGCGTCACCCGGTGGGGGAGGGCGATCGGCTCGAGGTGGGGTCGATGACCCTAGAAACGCTGGCCACCCCGGGCCACACCCCTGGCCACCTCGCCTTCCTGATCTGGGCCGGCCGAGAGCCCCGAGCCGTCTTCAGCGGCGGCTCGCTCCTGTACGGGGCCGTCGGCCGGACCGACCTCATCTCACCCGCGATGACCGTGGAGCTGGCCCGCGCGCAACACCGCTCGGCGCGCCGGCTCGCGGCACTTCCCGAGGAGCTGCAACTCTTCCCCACCCACGGGTTCGGGAGCTTCTGCGCCAGTGGCCCGGCAACCCGGAGCGAGCCCGGCGGCACCATCGGGGACCAGCGGAGCGTCAACCCCGCCGTCCTCGAGGGCGAGGAGGAGTTCGTCCGCCGGCTGGTGGCGGGTTATTCGCTCTACCCCCGCTACTACGCCTACATGGACGGGATCAACCGGGAGGGGGCGGAGCCCGCCGACCTTTCTCTGCCAGCTGAGGTCGATCTTGACCAGGTGGGCCGAACGATCGCCGCGGGTGGTTGGGTGATCGACCTGAGGCCGGGTACCGAGTTCGGGGCCTCACACGTCGCCGGCACCGTCAACTTCCCCGCTGGCGACCTGCTCGCCACCTACGTCGGCTGGGTCGTACCCTGGGGCTCCCCCCTTACCTTGGTTGCCAGCAGCCCGGAGCAGGTGGCCCGCGCTCGCCGGGACCTGGGCCGGATCGGGGCCGACTGGCTGGCCGGCTGGTGCTCGGCGCCGCTCGCGGAGCTGCAACGTGAGCTGGGCAGCTCCTCCTACCTGGTCACCGACTTCGCGGGCCTGGCCCGAGCGGTTGGCTCGGAGGAGATCCAGGTCCTGGACGCCCGCCGCCCGGACGAGTGGTTGGAAGGGCACGTACGGAACGCCACCAACATCCACTTGCCGGACCTGCTTGAACGGGTCGGGGGGCTCCCCGACCGGCCCACCTGGGTGCACTGCGGCGGCGGGTACCGGGCCAGCGTCGCCGCCAGCCTGCTGGACCGGGCGGGCCGCGAGGTGGTCCTGGTCGACGACGACCTCAGCCGCATCGGCGAGGCCGGCCTCGAACTGGTGCGTGGCTCGGGATAACGGGGTCGGGGGCCGAGAGCGCCCTCCGTGCGGCCTAAAGCAACCGTCGCGGCGCAGCAGCAGGTCAAGGGCACCCTGGGGGTGGCAACGAACCGGATGCAGGGAGGTAGCAGAGCAAATGAAGGGCCAGGGAACTCGGGAGGACCCATGGGTCCTGAAGACTCCCAGCGGGCAGGCCGAGTACGAGGCGTTTCGCGACGAGGGAGTCGAGCCGCCGGCTTTGGTGGTCCGAGTCGGCAGAACTGAACTTCGTTACCACCTGAGAGCTCTCGCCGACCTGCACCAGATGCTACTGGCCAGGGCGACTGGATCCCTCTGGGAACCGCGGACGAGCAGAAGCCTGCCGCGGCCGGAACCGTCGAGGCCTGGGCGCGCTCCCCGGAGAACCCGGTCGGCGGGTGGTACGGGTTGAAGAAGGGCCTCCGGGGCCGGTTCGCGAACTACGTCCCGCCGGTGATGGAGGTCCTGGGGCTGGCGGAGCTCGAGCACAGCCCGAGGGGCAACCGGATGCGCGCCCGGTAGGTCCGCCACCCGCCACTCGGCGAGTAACGGCTCCCGCTCGTCGTTCGTGCGCTGACCCGATCCATGCGCCGCCAAGGCCTCATCTGCGCCCTGATCACCGGGCGGGACTCACCGAACCTGGCCCGGGAGGGAGTCGCGTGCCTTCAGGTCATCGCAGGCGCACTCCAGGCCGATGGCTCGCGGGTTGCCCGAGGAGCGGCTCAGCCCTTCTCCAGAGCACGGCCTATCATGGCCGAGTGAGCTCCGAGTGCCTCTTCTGCCGCATCGTCTCCGGCGAGCTGCCCGCTGACGTGGTGCACCGGGAGAAGGGCATCATCGCGTTCACGGACATCCACCCAGTGGCCGAGACCCACGTGCTGGTGGTCCCTGAGCGGCACATCGACGATCTGCGCCACATTCAGGACAGCGACGCCGAGCTCTGGCTCCGGATGGCCTGCGTCGCCAACGAGGTCGCCGCCGACCTCGGCCACGAGCAGGGCTACCGCTTCTACGTCAGCGTCGGCTCGGCGGGTGGCCAGACCGTCCCGCATCTCCACATCCATGTGATGGGCGGGAGCATGCGCCGCCTCCCGGTCTGATTCCCCTGCGACCGGCTCGGCTATGCTTGTATCGGGGTCGGATTTTCTGAACCGACCTTAGCCGTTGGAGATATTCACAGATGGCTCTGAGCGCGCGCGACTTGATCGAACAGGCCCGACAGCGTGTTCCCGAGGTGGCGCCACAGGACCTTTGGGCGAGCCAGGATCAGGGGGGCGCCCGCCAGCTAATCGACGTCCGGGAGTCCGATGAGGTGACTCAGGGGCTCCTGCCCGGGGCGGTGCACATTCCCCGAGGAGTCCTGGAGATGAGCGTGGAGGCCGCGGTGCCTGACCGCTCCACTCCGATAACCGTCTACTGTGGCTCCGGGCTGCGCTCGCTGCTTGCGGCCAGGACCCTTCGCGACATGGGCTACGCCGACGTCGCCTCACTGAGGGGTGGGTTTAGCGCCTGGAAGGACCATGGGCTACCCTTCACCGTCCCCCACGCCTTCAGCGCCGAGCAGCGGGAGCGCTACAGCCGTCACTTCCTCCTCAATGGGGTGGGTGAGACCGGTCAGGCGCGGCTCCTGGATGCCAGGGTGCTTCTGCTGGGGGCTGGAGGCCTGGGCGCTCCGGTGGCCTACTACCTGGCCGCGGCCGGAGTGGGGACGGTCGGTCTGGTGGACTTCGACCGGGTCGAGCTCAGCAACCTGCAGCGGCAGATCATCCACACGGTCGACCGCGTGGGTATGCCCAAGACTGAATCAGCGTCGATCGCCCTCCAGGCGCTCAACCCCGACGTGCGGGTGGTCGAGCACAATCTCCACCTGGACAGTTCCAACGCGGCCGAGATTTTCTCCCAGTACGACGTGGTCGTCAACGGGAGCGACAACTTCCCCACCCGCTACCTGGCCAACGACGTGGCGGTATTCCTGCGCAAGCCGCTGGTGGACGGGGGCGTCTTCCGCTTCGAGGGGCAGGTCACAACCATGATCCCCTTCAGTTCCGCCTGCTATCGCTGCCGCTACCCGGCGCCGCCACCCCCGGAGGAGGCGCCCAGTTGTTCCGAGGCCGGGGTCCTAGGGGTGCTGCCCGGCCTGGTCGGGCTGATTCAGGCCTCCGAGGTGCTCAAGCTGGTCCTGGAGATCGGGGAGCCGCTGACGGGCCGCCTGCTCCATATCGACGCGCTGTCGATGGAGTTCCACGAGTTCCGGCTGCGGCGCGACCCCGAGTGCCCGGTCTGCGGCGAGCACCCCACCATCACCGAGCCGATCGACTACGAGGGTTTCTGCCTCAACCCCAACCTGGCCAAGGCGGCCACTTCCCAGCCCGCCCTGGCCCTGCTCTGAGCTGTCGCTTGGTCTTCGGTCCGGCCGGGTAGCATGAAGTGGTGAAGCAAACCACCATCTCGCTCGACGACCTGATCACAGCGGTGGAGACAGCCCGGGATAAGGTGATCTCCGATGAGGTCCGCTCCCTGGTGAAGTTTGGGATCCCCAAGGTGATGGCCCAGCAGATGGTGGCAGCCCGGTTCCAGCAGAAGGTCGTGAGTGACGAGGGCGAGGGCGGGGAGGCTGAGGCCCCGGCCTGGCCTGACATGAGCTGACCCCGACTCGAGCCCTCCGCCCCCGATCCCGGACGTGACCGGACGGGGGCAGTGTGCAGGATGCGGTGCCGCTCAGCCCCTACCGCTCCGACCGGCAGTACGCCCGGCTTGAGACCTACCGCCGGCTCGGGCTCCCTGACACCACCTGGGCGGCTGAGCAGTTCAACGTCCGGGTTCACGTCTCGTCCGCTGGCCCGATGGGCTTTGAGCCCAGGACCGCTGAGATATGGGAGACGGTGGACCGGCTGCCCCTCCAGGTGAAGGACGTCCTGCGAGGCGTGATCGACGAGCTCCGCCTCGACCATGACGGAAGCTTCCCGATCGGCACCCTCGGCACCTGGCGTGACGGGGTGATGCGGATCAACCGGGACTGGTCTCTGATCCCCGCCCTCCGGGAATCGCGGTGGCATAAGGACCTGGGCTACGATCTGCTCCGAGCCACCCTGGTCCACGAGTCGGGTCACGCGCTGATCGAGGACCCCCGGGGCGGGGTGCCGCTCCGGGATTTCGTGGCTCTGATCGCGGCGTCGGGCTGGTTGCCCCATCCGCTGGATGACCCTGTCCCCTACGGGGCCACCGGGCGGCAGGTCTCCACCCTCAGTTCCTACTACCTCAGCCGCCTGCGCCGGATGGACCCGTCCTGGGATGGGGAACTGCCTCTGGGCAGCCCAGGGATGCCGTCGGCCTTGCAGTTGGACCGAGACCTGATGTACGCCGTTGGCAAGTCGACCCTGGCTCGCACCGCGGATCGGGGATCGCTCTGCCTGCAAGGGCCGGAACAGCTGCTCGGGCGCCTGCGCACCGAGAATCCCAGGCGGCTCCGTGAGAAACTGGCCGAACGGGGCCTCAGCCTAGAGCTGGTCGACGCTGCGCTGCGGAGGCGCCGTGCGCTCGCGCCCTACGCCGAGGAGTCCATCGCGGAGACTCCGGCGGAGATCTTTCGCTACCTTCACGTCCCCTTCTCCAGGGGAGAGCGCAGTCACCAGTCGGTCGAGGAGGGCGAGCGGGTGCTTCTTGAGCCGTGGCGCACCGCCGAACGCACGCTCGGAGCCCGGCGGGCCGCGCTGGCGCCAGAGCGCCCCTGGGAGGCGATTCAGCTGGTCCGGCGGGGGATCGGTCGGGAGCTGGGGAGGTGACGGAGTTGGAGCGGCGATACCGGCTGAAGGATCTGACCGGAGGCCGGACTGCGGAGGTCTGGGGCTCTCCCCCTCGGGCCGAGGGCGAACCAGGACTCTGCGCCCTGCTGCGACCTTATCTCGACCTCCCAGTTCCCGTCCTCACCCAGTCGCTGGACCAAGAGACTGGGGAACGCGGGACCAGGGTGGTGGTCCTTGTCCCGGGATCGCCGGGCTGGCTGCCGGCATGTCTGAAAAGAGCTGCCCAGGAGCTCCGACTGCAGCTGAGGGAGGGTGGCTAGCCCGAAGTTCGGGAAACAGCTGAACTCGGTACGAGTTGGGGGGAACCGCGCCGGTTCTGGCTACGTTGCCCCAGAGCATCGTCAGCATGCTTGCGTGGGCTCGGGCTTGGCAACTTCTTCTGACTACCTACCAGATCCTCGTGGAACTCGGATCGAATTCAACCGTCAGCCGAACGTCAGGCCAAGGCCCGTCGGCTGTCGGTGCTCTTGAAACTTGTGGGGAGAAGGGAGCAGCGGCTATGGTCGTCTCCTCGCTGGGTTGGGGGGG